>NZ_CM173488.1:3360000-3587500 GCF_057782475.1 Clostridium sp. LIBA-8841
AATTTTCAAAGACCATTGTCATCTTGCAACTTGTTTGTCGCTTGTTCTTGATGACGATATTTATGATATCACAATTATAAATGCCTTTTCATTTAGTCTAATCTATTTAACATAATTAAATTAATATTTCTTTAAATTACGTCTTTTTTCTCCATTTTTCTTTTATAGATACACTTGGTTCAGTTTTACTATGATTAGTATGTCTTTTTTGTATTTTAAATCGAAATTTATCTTAATCTTATTTATTATGGTTACATTTTGACTTCTTAGTTATCATATTTTCATTCATAATATAAGATTATCTAAAATATATTTGTAAATATAAATTACTAGAGAACTTACTTTGAAAAGTAAGTTCTCTAGTAATTAAATCTCTTTTTATATTTATAAATTTTCTCTCTTTTCAAAAATGCTTTATTGTGCAAAATTAAATATAATTCCAATAATAGCTGATAGAGCTATATAAAAAATTGGTGACTTTTTAAACTTGTTTATTAAAAAGTATAAAATTATAGCTAATATTAAAGCTTTAAAAGAAACTATGTCAAAAATATTATGCGTTTTATCATATTTATCTAAAGTCAATATTGATATCTTAACTATCTCAAATCCAGCAGCAAAAAGAAGTCCTGTTGATGCTGGACGTAACCCATAAAAGCAATCCGCAACAATTTTATTTTCTTTAAATTTGCTTAATACTCTTGCTACAAGTAGAATTATAATAATTGAAGGAACAACAATACCTATAGTTGCAACAATTCCTCCTATAATACCATCAGTTGCATAACCAACATAAGTTGCCATGTTAATTCCCATTGCTCCTGGTACTGATTGAGATATAGCAACCATATTTGCAAGATCAGTATGAGTAAACCAATGTGTTCTATCTGAAATATCATAAAGAAATGGAATAGTAGCTGCTCCTCCACCTACTGCAAAAAGGCCAACCTTAAAAAATTCAAAAAACAATCTAACTATTAGCATTTTTTCTACCTCCAAGTCCCTTAAGTACAATACCAGCTATTCCTGCTATTATTATAAATAGAACAGGAGATATATTTGTAAATATAGAAAAACCAGCTACAAATATAAAAATCATCAATGTCTTAACATCAATAACTGATGTCTTCACTAGTTTTATTGCTGTATTTAAAATTAGTACAGATACACATACACGAATACCTGCAAAGGCATTTTTAACTATTGGAAGATCAGAAAAATTCCCAATAAAAGTAGCAATTATTGTTATTAATATTAAGGATGGTGTTACAAATCCAAGAGTTGCAAATATTCCTCCTAAATTACCTTTTCTTTTATGTCCTATAAATGTAGCAGTATTTACTGCAATTACCCCTGGAGTACATTGTCCAATTGCATAATAATCCATGAGTTCTTCATTGGTAATCCATTTTCTTTTTTCGATTATTTCTTTTTGTAGTATTGGAAATAAAGCATATCCACCACCAAAATTCATAAATCCTAGTTTTACAAAAAGAAGATATAATTCAATTAATTCTTTCATATATAAGAACTCCTTTCTATTGACTAATTATTTAAAATCTATAATATTTACAAAAAAAATTTTTTATATTAAAGTTTACTTAATATAAAAAGTAAAGCGAGGTCTTATCATGGATATAAAACATCTTAAATATTTTATTGCTATTGCTGAGGAAGGAAATATAACTTCTGCTGCGAAAAGACTACATATTTCACAGCCTCCTTTAAGCATGCAATTAAAACTTCTTGAAGAAGAATTAGGTACAAAGCTTATTGAAAGAGGATCTCGTAGCATAACTTTAACTGATTCAGGCAAACTTCTATATAAACATGCTTGTAATATAGTATCTTTAACTAATACAGCCATAAAAGATTTAAGGGATTTTGATAATGGTGTCAAAGGAACTTTAAGACTTGGAACCATATCATCATCTGGTACTGAACTCTTATCTCATAGAATGAAAGATTTTCACCAAGCAAATCCTAATATAAAATTTGAAGTCCATGAAGGAACAACATTTGAAATGCTTGATATGCTTGAAAACAACATTATTGAGATAGCATTAGTTAGAACCCCATTTAAATCTAAAAATATAGTCTCTTACTTTTTAAAATCAGAACCAATGGTTGCTGTTGCTAAAAAAGAATACTTTATTGGTATAGATAAAGATGTAATTTCTATTTCCTCTTTAGATAATAAACCTTTAATTTTCTATAGACGTTTTGAATCTTTAATAACATCAATCTTTGAAAAAAATAATATTAATTTAAATTGTTTTTGTAAAAATGATGATGCTAGAACTACATTGCTATGGGCTAAAGCGGGACTTGGAATAGCACTTATTCCAAAATCAGCATCAAAAATGATTGAAATTCCTAATCTTCAATTAAAAGTATTAGATGAGCCCAATTTATGTACAAGTCTCGGAGTAATCCATAGAAAAAGTACTCCACTTTCAAAAGCTGCCGAAAGTTTTATAAAATTATTTATCAATAATAATAATATATAACCTTAGTGTTTTAAATAGCTTACTTATATAATATACCATTTTATATCCTTTACAAAAAAATATATAAAAAATATGTTTATAATATATTTTTTATATATTAAGTAAAAATAATTCTTATAATATAAGCAAAAAAATAGCATAGAAAGATTTCTGTAATATTCAAAATTAATGTTAATCTAACTTATATTTAATCTGATTATTTAGTCTTATTAATTAATAATTTTGTTAACTATTCTGTAAAAAAAATATATAATATAATTAATTTTTCAAATAAAAAAAGGAGTGGTTAAATTGAAAAAGTTGCTTATACCAATTTTGATTATTATAAGTTTTTCAGTAATATTTTTAGGTTGTACTAATTCCTCCTCTAACTCATCTGTAGAAATAATCAATAATAATCAAGCAAATTCTAATAATAACAATAATTCTAATAATACTGAAAAATCCAACGCTAATAACAATTCATCACATAATAATAATAATATTTCCGAAAATAATAATAATAAAGTAAATTCAGATACAGAAAAATTATTAAAAAATATAAAAGACAAAGCTGCAAAGGGCCAAGTTATTGATTCTAACTTTACTTTAGGCGATTCAATATATACTGTAACTTCTAAGTTAGGAGAACCTTCCAGTGAGGATTATGTTGCTGAAGCTAAAGGAACCTATTTTAATTTTGATTCCTATAACTTATCCTTTGGATGTAATAAAGGAGATCAAATCTTTGAAATCAGATCTTTAGATAAGAATTTAAATAACTTAGACTTAAATGATGTAGAAAAACTTTTCGGAAAACCTGACTACGATGTAACCACTAAATCAAAAGAAAAAATTATTGGATATAAGATAACAAAGGATTTTAAAATACTGTTTGTTTTTAATACTAGTACATATAAGTTAAAACATTACTCTGTTCTATATCCAGGTATAACTCAAAACTCTATGGCTGGAGATAGCGGAAGAGAATGGTAAATCAATATAATTATCTTTAAATATAAAAAGAGTTACAGAATTTCTGTAACTCTTTTTTGGTGCACCTAGCAAGATTCGAACTCGCGACCTGTGGATTCGAAGTCCAACGCTCTATCCAGCTGAGCTATAGATGCTTATATTTAAATAAAAAAAAGATAACCGAAATGGTTATCTTTTGAATGGAGCGGGTACCGGGAATCGAACCCGGGTATCCAGCTTGGAAGGCTGGTGTTCTACCATTGAACTACACCCGCATATGGAGCGGAAGACGAGACTCGAACTCGCAACTTTCACCTTGGCAAGGTGACACTCTACCATTGAGTCACTCCCGCATGAATGCTTGTTTAAATTTAATTGGTGCAGATGAAGGGAGTCGAACCCCCACGCCGTAGGCGCTAGATCCTAAGTCTAGTGCGTCTGCCAATTCCGCCACATCTGCAAATTAAATTTGGTGATCTGCCAGGGAATCGAACCCTGGACACCGTGATTAAAAGTCACGTGCTCTACCGACTGAGCTAGCAAATCAAGTTTTGGCTGGGATAGCAGGATTTGAACCTGCGAATGACGGAGTCAAAGTCCGTTGCCTTACCGCTTGGCGATATCCCAATATGGGGTGAGCGACGAGACTCGAACTCGCGACAACCAGAGCCACAATCTGGTGCTCTACCAACTGAACTACGCCCACCATATGGTGTACCTTAAGGGATTCGAACCCCTGACCCACGGCTTAGAAGGCCGTTGCTCTATCCAGCTGAGCTAAAGATACACATTAATAAATTTTGAAATGATTTTAAACATTTATGGAGCGGGTACCGGGAATCGAACCCGGGTATCCAGCTTGGAAGGCTGGTGTTCTACCATTGAACTACACCCGCATAATGGTCGGGGTGACAGGGATCGAACCTGCGACCTCATGGTCCCAAACCACGCGCGCTCCCATCTGCGCCACACCCCGAAGTGTGGTGTACCTTAAGGGATTCGAACCCCTGACCCACGGCTTAGAAGGCCGTTGCTCTATCCAGCTGAGCTAAAGATACACATCAAACAATATTTATTTTAAATGTTTTTTAACATTTTGTCAAGCATTTTTACTTAACATTTTAAATATTTAGTGGAGCGGGTACTGGGAATCGAACCCAGGTATCCAGCTTGGAAGGCTGGTGTTCTACCATTGAACTACACCCGCATATTGGAGCGGAAGACGAGACTCGAACTCGCAACTTTCACCTTGGCAAGGTGACACTCTACCATTGAGTCACTCCCGCATAAAAATGCTTTAGTATAATTTAATTGGTGCAGGTGAAGGGAGTCGAACCCCCACGCCGTAGGCGCTAGATCCTAAGTCTAGTGCGTCTGCCAATTCCGCCACACCTGCAAATTAAATTGGTGATCTGCCAGGGAATCGAACCCTGGACACCGTGATTAAAAGTCACGTGCTCTACCGACTGAGCTAGCAAATCATAATTTTAAAATTTTGTTTTGGTGATCTGCCAGGGAATCGAACCCTGGACACCGTGATTAAAAGTCACGTGCTCTACCGACTGAGCTAGCAAATCACATTTTGGCTGGGATAGCAGGATTTGAACCTGCGAATGACGGAGTCAAAGTCCGTTGCCTTACCGCTTGGCGATATCCCAATATGGGGTGAGCGACGAGACTCGAACTCGCGACAACCAGAGCCACAATCTGGTGCTCTACCAACTGAACTACGCCCACCATATGGTGTACCTTAAGGGATTCGAACCCCTGACCCACGGCTTAGAAGGCCGTTGCTCTATCCAGCTGAGCTAAAGATACACATTGAAAACAAAATTTATTTTAATTAGTTTGAAATGTTTTGTCAAGCATTTTTTGCTTAACATTTTAAACATTTTGTGGAGCGGGTACCGGGAATCGAACCCGGGTATCCAGCTTGGAAGGCTGGTGTTCTACCATTGAACTACACCCGCATAATGGTCGGGGTGACAGGGATCGAACCTGCGACCTCATGGTCCCAAACCACGCGCGCTCCCATCTGCGCCACACCCCGAAGGCTTTGTTTCACCGCCGCTCTCTCGCGACGACAATAGTTATTCTACAGTATACTTATTATTCTGTCAACACTTTTTGCAAAGTTTTTTTTAAAAAATTTATCGAATCCTCTGAACCCCTGATTAAATCTAGGTTTTCTTTTCAAAAAAAGTGTTAATACATAACATTTTTTATATATTAACACCTATTCTTGTTAAATTATATTCTAATTATATAGCAAAAAATCTCACACTTGTATTATCACCATTTATATCCATAAATGCTATACTAGCTTCACCATCTTTAGGTATAGAGGGGCTACCAGGATTAATAATCCACATATTTCCTTCTTGTAATGCTATTTTTCTATGTGTATGTCCAAAAATAACTCCGTCCACTCCTAATTCCATTCCTCTATAGTATATTCTGTCTAAGCCATATTTAACCTCATACTTATGTCCATGGGTTATTAAAAACTTTTTCCCTTCTATTTCAATGACTTGTTCTACTTCGCCATCTTTCTCATAATCACAATTACCTATAACGGCATATACCTTTCCATTAAATCCTGAACTTAAAAGCTTAGCATCATTTATACTATCTCCTAAATGTATAAGCACATCTGAATCATTTAATAACGTTTTTATATATTCAATAACATTTGTAACTCCATGTGTATCACTTACTATAGCTACCCTCATTCCTTCTCCTCCTATTTAAGTAAATCTTTTAACTTACTCTTTAGTTTTTCTAAAGCTCTCCCTCTATGACTAATAGCATTTTTTTCATCTGAAGTCATTTCTGCAAAAGTCTTTTTATATTCTGGTACAAAGAATAATGGATCATATCCAAACCCTTCATTTCCACTTAACTCTTCTAAAATTATCCCATAGCTTTTTCCTTCAGCTACTATCTTTTCTCCCTTATCTGTAACAGCTACTATTACGCATATAAAATTAGCCTTTCTATTTTCCTCTTTAATACCTTTTAATTCATTTAATAACTTTTCATTGTTTTTTGCATCATTGCCGTGTTCCCCAGCATATCTAGCTGAATATATTCCTGGTTCTCCATTTAAATATTCTACTTCTAAGCCAGAATCATCAGCCATTACAATAAAATCACATTCACCTTGGCTATCTAAATATTTTCTTATTTCATCAGCTTTCTTAAAAGAATTCTCTTCAAAAGTTTTCCCATCTTCCTCAACATCTATGTCTATTCCAGCTTCTTTTAAAGATAATATCTCAAAATCAAAATCCTTTAATATTTCTTTTATCTCTTTAATCTTATGTGCATTATTACTTGCTAATATAAATCTTTTCATCTTATTCTCTCCCTGTTCCAATCCATAAAGAATCAGTTTTTAAAGCATCTTTTTGTGCTTGTATCATTTGTCTTGCTCCTTTTTCAGCAAGATTTAATAATTCATCCAATTCTTTTCTTGAAAAAGGACCAGCTTCTCCTGTTCCTTGAATTTCTATAAACTCGCCCTCTTCTGTCATGACAACATTCATATCAACCTTGGCAATATGATCTTCCTCATAACATAAATCTAATATTTTCTCTCCACCTACTATCCCTACACTTATTGCACTAACAAAATTTCTTACTGGATATACCTCAAAAGGTTTCTTTTGATGAAGTTTATTTACAGCATCAATTAAAGCTACAAAAGAACCGGTAATAGAAGTTGTTCTTGTTCCACCATCAGCTTGAAGAACATCACAATCTATCCAAATAGTTTTTTCTCCTAAAGCTTTCATATCTACAGCGGCTCTAAGTGCTCTTCCT
Organism: Clostridium sp. LIBA-8841; assembly: GCF_057782475.1. Classification (NCBI taxonomy): domain Bacteria; kingdom Bacillati; phylum Bacillota; class Clostridia; order Eubacteriales; family Clostridiaceae; genus Clostridium; species Clostridium sp. LIBA-8841. Next base: position 3,367,290 of record NZ_CM173488.1, read on the forward strand.
ATAAGCCTTTGTATTTCCATTGTTCTTCCATCTATTTTTAATTTATTTATATCTCTTTGCTTTCTACTTTGAGTACTCCTTGGAAGCATATTATATTCAGCAGTTATCCATCCTTCACCTGAACCTTTTAAAAAAGGTGGAACCTTATCTTCTATAGAAGCAGTACATAATACCTTTGTATCTCCTACTTCTATTAGTACAGAACCCTCAGCATACTTTGTGAAGTTTCTTGTTATTTTAACTGGTCTTATCTGTTCTTTTTTTCTTCCACTACTTCTCATTCAATATCTCCTTACCTTATTTTAATTTCAAACACTAATTATAAGAATAGTATATTGGTTATTTTATCCTTTATCAATATTTTACCTATTAAAATCCACTAATAAATATACTTACGAAAATTACTTAAACTCTATATTTTCTATAAAGGTATTATATACTCACCAGGTAATATTTATAATAAAAATTCATATTAATATATATAAGAAATAATATCATGAGGTGAATTATTTGAAATATATAGGTTCATTCTTCAAAAAAAATTCTCTTTCAAAAGAAGAGATAAAATCACAATTACTTTTTCTTTCAAAAGAATCAGTAAACCACATAGTACTTGAATCTAGATGTGGAATATCTACAAACTATAAAAATCTTAAAGAAAATTTTAAAAAAGATGAAATTTCCTTTTTTAAAAATAATACTCCATTAGTATGCATATACAGAAAAGCAAAACCTAATATCTATTCTTCTAAGTATTCAAAAACTTGGGATGATACAACATTTAAAAAGGATATCCCTATTTCCTCTAATGCATTAATGACCCTTTCTATTTTAAGACTTTGTCCTTACTATGAAAAGTTTAAAAAAATTAATAATGCTCTCTATAAAAAAGTTGCTTTTTATAAAAATTTAAGCAAACTACAACTTGACTTTTATTATAATTATCTAAGAAATCCTGAAGGTTTCTTTGTAAATAAAAAAAATGAGGATTCTTCATCTAAATCTGGATTGAACATAAGTGAAAAAGAGGATGCTATATCTTATTCAGATCAAGCGTTTATGATGTTAGCATACTATTTGTATAGTACTATCTGTCCTGAAGATCCAGATAGTAAAACTTATGAAGACTTTGCTTTTCAAATATTAAACATGTTCATCAATTTTAAGGATGAAATTTACTCACTTCCACTAGATGAATGTTGTAAGATAAACTATTGTTTAAATAACATGCTTCTATACTCTAATAGCGAAGATTGTAAGTCCTTAGTTTTAGACTTGTCTGACTTTATACTAAATAAATACTACGAATCAAGTAATACATTTTCTGACATTGAAACAACATCACTTTTAGCATTAAATATGTACTTAAGCTACAAGAATACAAACATACTTATATTTAAAGATGCTTACTTAGACTTAATTGAACTTTTCAGCAACATGTTTAATGATGATAAAGGAATAATAATAAAAGGAACAGATAAAAAAGAATATAAATATTCTAACGTTGAAATCTGTTTATACTTAACAAATCTCTTAATATCTTTTGATATAGATAAAGAAGGCTCAGAAAAAAGAGAAAATATAATAGCTAAAGTCTATAAAAACTATGTGATAAATTCTGGAATGGTTACTAGTTTCCCAGACGCTCCAAACCTAGATTCTCATGAAAGATATAAAAAATTCTCTTTAAAACCAGATGATTTAATTGATGAATCAATGTTTAGAATAACAAATGCTAATAGTCCTGAACTTACTGGAATGGCACCTATCTTTGTAAAGAATATAAAATACTCTAATAGAAAATCAATTTTCACTTCTGATAAAACTACTTTTGATAGTACAAAAAATATGTTTATATTCTTTGTATTTATAGATAGCTTTATTGATAGATATATTGATTATATTACTGATGCAAATGTAGAAGAAAAATATACTCTTTCAATAGAAAAAATAGAAGCAATAAAAGATGTAGAGAACATAGACAAACTAGATGTCAATAAAACACCAGATATAGAGGATCCTTTAATTCCTCCAAATACTATAGAAACAGAAGATAAAATTATAAAAGAACCAAGCAAAATTCATCCAATTCCTCCTCCAGTAACTAATGGAATTTTACCTAGAGAAATTTCTGAAGGCTCTAATACAACTGATGTAAAAGAAGAAAATCTAGATGATAAAATGAAAAATGTTCTTACTTCCACAGATTTGTGATAAAAAGCTGTATCAAATATTATTTGATACAGCTTCTTTATTAACTACTATATTTAAATATTAAATTCCCATTTCCATCTATAAATAGATAATTAACCTTTTGAGATTTACACCAAACATCATTTTTAAAATATAAGCTTATTAAACTCAAGTTCTCTTCTTTTAAAAACATTTCTTTTTCTTTATTTTCTAAATTTTCCTCAGTATTACTATCAACTGAATCCTTTTCCTCATTTTCTAAATCACTGATCTCTTCTTTGGATTCTTCTAATAATTCTTCATCTTTATTTAAATTTAATTCCACTAAAGCTATATTAAAATCTCCTTTTTTTATAACTTCATCAATTCCCTCTTCATGTACTTTAATTATACTTTTTATAGATAACTCTTTTTCTAAGAAACTTTTTAGCTCATTTGCTAATATTTTATCCTCTTCTTTATCTTCTATAATTATTTTTAATACTTCATTTTCATCAATACATTTTTTCAATTTACTTTTTGCTATTTCTCTATAATTATTTTTTTCCCCATCACTTATTTTATGATTTAATTCACTACTTTGTTTATTTTTTAATGAGAGCTTTTCTTTATTATCTATTAAATTCACATAAGGTTCTCCCAAATTATTTTTTAATATATTACTTTCATTAATCAGAACATTCATAATAGAAGATATTCCTTGGCTTAATTCAGGATTTTCACTATTTACAAGCATAACCTTTAAAGTTTCATTATTAAATTTACTTAAGTCCTTATATAAACCTAAGTCATCTGAATATATTATTGGAGGATTTTTTAAAATATCTACTTTATTCAAATTAAAAGCAGCTAGTTCAACTTCATCAGCTTCTTTTTCCTTTAAAACTACATCTTTTATTTCAAGTTGACTTTTATTATATGGGTTGTCTTTCAAGTGAATAAATCCATTATCAGTTATATCATATATAGTATAAGGACCAGTATATGATACTTGATTAAAATCTTTTTTATAATTATCTAAAGGTTCATTTAAATCTCTTAATCTATATATAGGTTTTGATAATTTTTTTAACAATTGATCATCCTTATTATTCATTCTTATAGTAAGTGTATAATCATCTGGGCTATTAATAGCTACCTTACTAAAATCTGATTTTCCTTCTCTATATTCCTTAACTCCATATATGCTATCTAATTCATCACTTGAATACTCTTCATTATCTGGACTTAATAACTCCCTAAAGAATATCTGAAAATCTTTAGCTACTATTTCCTTACCATTACTCCACTTATTTTCCTCATTAATCTTAAATGTATATTCAAGTCCATCTTCACTAACCTTCCATCCCATAGCTAGGTCTGGGATTGGCTCTCCTTTTTCATTTAACTCAATTAATCCTGAAAATATAGAGCATGTTAAATCTTCTTCTCCCCTACTTACGAACTCACTAGGGCTTATAGAATTTGGTAGGCTATCAACTGCATATATTAAGCTTTCATTAGTTTTAAAATTAACAGTAGAAACTGGAGTTACCTCTACATAACTCTTCAGCAAACCTACGCTTAACAAAACTATTAAACATATAAATAAAATTACTTTCTTCATGTAAATATCTCCTTCAATAATCTTTTACCCTCTAGATTATTGACAATTTTAATAAAAGAAATACTTACACCTTAGAATAAAGATTTAAAACTTAATTTATCATAGGAAATATGATGATGTTTTTTCCTCTTTATCCATCTTTGCTTAACAACAAACTCTTTTCCATCTAAAAGTTTTATTTTGTTTATAAATCTATCTGTTTCTACTCTGTTATAGACATCCTGTTGAAATACTCCCGTAGTTATATATACGCCTTTATCAACTTCTCTATCTTGCATTAAATGTATAAATCTATCATAATCATAAATTGTTACAGCTAATATTTTGTGAAATGCTATTAATGTCTTCTTTCTACTAGAACTTATTTCGATTAAAAATTCATTATTATTTTTTTTGATTATTTCATAATTTAAATTTTCTTTAATACACTCTTTAATTATTATTTGACTTACTTTTTTTATTGATATTTTCCTGAACTTCATAAGTGACTTTTCTATATTTTTTGAGTTCAATAAAATATAAAAGGATTTGAGCATAGTTTTCTCTCCTCATTTATTGCTTACTAAATTATATGTTCTAATGTAATAATTATTTAACACTATTTTTTCCTATTATTATGGTATAATTTATTTATTATTTTATATGGAGGTAAAGTTAGATGACTTTAGCAGTTCAAGTTATTGCTATACTTTTCATGCTAACAATGATGTTCTTAGGAATCTGGAGTTTTGTTATAGCTAACAAGGCATATAGACAAATAAAATATAAAAATTATTTACTTGAAAAAATAGCACATAACATATCTCTAATAAGAAATAAAGAAAAAATATTTGATAACTTAAATGATATGGATGACTCAGTTTCATATTCTGAAATAAAAGAAAACCTTTTAGATAAAGATGATATAGCTGAACCAGCTTTAGAAGAAGATATAGAGATATCAAAAGAAATTGAAGACGCTATAGAAATAAGCGAAAAATAAAAGTCATGTGAGATTAATCACATGACTTTTATTTTTTGCTATGTTGATTTTTATATCATATTTTCAAATTCTTCTTCACTTAATATAGTAACACCTAAAGATTTTGCCTTATCATATTTTGAACCTGCAGCTTCTCCTGCTATTACAAAGTCAGTCTTTTTACTTACACTTCCAGCAACCTTTGCTCCTAAAGACTCTAATTTTTCTTTTATTGAAGTTCTAGAATAGTTTTCTAAAGTACCAGTTACAACTACTGTTTTACCCATAAATGGACTTTCTAAAACTTCCTTTTTCTCATAATGAGGATTTACTCCAAGAGCTAATAATTCATTTATAACTTTTAAAGTTCTTTCCTCTTTAAAGAATTCTATTATACTTCTAGCAACTATATCTCCAACATCTTGAACAGATACTAATTCCTCAAAAGTAGCCTTTTCTAAATTATCTAAAGACTCAAATCGCTTAACTAGATCCTTAGCAGTCTTAACTCCTACATTAGGAATTCCTAAAGAATATAAAAAGGCTTCTAAAGTACAATTCTTACTTTTTTCTATAGCATCTAAAAGATTTTGAGCTTTCTTTGGACCAAATTTATCTAAGTCTAATAATTTTTCATACTCTAATTTATAAAGATCTGATATATCTCTTATATCAAGTTTTTCAAATAATTGCTCTGCTGTTCTTTCAGAGAATCCTGCTATATTCATAGCTTCTCTTCCTGCAAAGTGAACTATAGTTTTAACCATTTGAGGCTTACACCCTAAAGTATTTTCACAATAAATGTGAACTCCTTCATGAACTAAGTGAGCTCCACAAGCTGGGCATACCTTTGGTTCTTCAATTTCTTTTGTACCCTCTAAACTTTCTGGAACTACTCCCATAATTTCTGGAATAACATCATTACTTCTTCTTACGAAGACTTCAGCACCTAATCTTACTCCTTTTCTAGCTATATCGTCCATATTATTTAAAGTAGCTCTCTTAACAGTAACCCCTGCTAACTCTACTGGTTCCAAGATAGCCGTTGGTGAAACTCTACCACTTCTACCTACATTCCATTCAACATCTAAAAGTTTAGTTGTAGCTTCTTGAGCCTCAAACTTATATGCAATAGCCCACTTAGGGAACTTAACTGTATAACCTAAAAGTTCTCTTGTTCTTATATCATCTATAGCTATAACTAATCCATCTATGTCATAATTTAAATCAAATCTTATATCTCTTATATAATCAATTTCTTTTTGAATTTCATCTAATGTAGTGCATTCTCTAATGTAATCATCCATTGGAAATCCCTTAACTTTTATGAATTCTAGCATCTCCATATAAGTTTTAAATGGAGTTCCTTCCTTATATCCAATATCATAGAAGAAAGCTGAAAGATTTCTTTTAGCTGTCTCTGCTACATTTAGATTTCTTAAAGCCCCTGCTGCTCCATTTCTTAAATTTTTAAGAGGAGTATCCGCTTCTGAATTATATTTTTCAAAAGCTTCAGTGGTCATAACAGCTTCTCCATGAATTTCTAAAAAGTCATGACAATTTATTTTTAAAGGTATTGATTTTATAGTTTTGACTTGGGCTGTTACATCTTCTCCAATAGCTCCCGTACCTCTAGTTGCACCAGTAACCAACACTCCATTTTCATCATAAGAAAGGTTTATTGTTAAGCCATCAAATTTTTTAGTTAAAATATATTTTAATGGTGGTAATTCTTCACCTGAAGTTCTATTATATTCTTCAATAAACTTAACATTTCTATTATGCCATTCTTTAATTTCATCTAAAGATTGCGCTTTATCTAAACTCCAAAGTCTAGCTTTATGAGTATATTTCTTAAATTCAGGAAGAATTACATCGCCAACTCTTTGAGTAGGTGAATATGGTAATTTATATCCTATTTCCTTTTCTAAATCTACTAATTCATAGTACTTTTTATCATAATCTTTATCTGTTACTGAAGAATTTCCTAAAACATAATACTCATATGCATACTTATTTAATTCTTCAACTAACTCTTCTATTCTTTTTTTCTTATCCATTTTACTCATCTACTCCTTATTAAAGTAAATTTCCATTATAAAATTAAGGCTACTTATTATTATTGATTTTTACATAAAACTGTAAAACCATATTTCACCTAAAACAAACCTTAAATTAAAGAAGCTCTAGTGGCGCAAAGCTAAACATTAAGTGTTTAACTCCTTGACTATCAAAGGCTATTGTAAGTTTGTAATCATCTCCAACCTTACTTTTTGTTATTAATGTTCCCACTCCAAACTTAGGATGCTTAACCTTTCTTCCTATAGTTAATTCATCGATATCAGCTTTTTTATCATTTTCTGAAAATATTTTATTTAAAGCTGCACTAGCCTGAGAATCATTCATTGTGGTTCTAAGCTTATGTGGATTATAACTTTTTCTTGATTCTCCATAAGTTGAAGCATTATTTTTGAAAGAGCTACTTGAACTTTTACCATTAATATTTACATAGTCTTTTATATTAGCTGGAATTTCTGATATAAAGTCTGATTGTGAATAAGCTACAGTCTTACCAAATATCATTCTTGTTTCAGCTGATGTCATATATAGTTTTTCCTCTGCTCTAGTTATTCCAACATAGCAAAGTCTTCTAGCCTCTTCCATTTGGTTATCATGTTCAAAACAAGCTGCACTTGGGAATATTCCATTTTCCATACCAACTAGGAAGACAGTTGGGAATTCAAGACCCTTTGAACTATGAACTGTCATAAGCATTACATAGTTATCTTCTGATTCTAAATCATCCATATCTTGAACAAGAGCTACTTTTTCTAAGTAGGCTGATAATGATTTATCCTCTTCATTACTCTTTTCAAATTCAACAGCATCAGAAACTAATTCCTCTAAGTTTTCTATTCTACTTTGATCTTCTATAAGATTAGAATCCTTAAGCGCTTTTAAGTAACCTGTTTTCTCTAAAACATATTCTATTAATTGAGATACACTTAATTGCTCTGACATGACCATTATTTCTTCCATCATATCAGTAAACTTTTTAATAGGATTTATACTTCTAGCTGTTAATCCTGGTACATAATCTACATCTAATAAAACATTGTATAATGTATCTTCTATTTCATTAGCATGATTTTGAAGTTTTTCTACAGTGGCATCTCCAATACTTCTTTTAGGAACGTTTATTATTCTTCTTAAACTTATAGCATCCTTAGGATTCACTATTATTTTTAAGTATGAAAGGATATCTTTTATCTCTTTTCTATCATAGAATTTTAGTCCCCCAAAAATTCTATATGGAATTCCTGCTCTTCTTAAAGCTTCCTCAAAGTTACGTGACTGTGCATTTGTTCTGTAGAGAACAGCGAAATCTTTGTATTTATATCCTTTATCACTTTTAAGCTTTTCTATTTCTGAAATTACAAAAGATGATTCCATTTTATCTGAGTAAGCTCTATGGATACTTATTTTCTCTCCCTCTACTTGCTCAGTTCTTAAAACTTTAAATTTTCTCTCTGCATTATTTTTTATAACTTTGTTAGCCGCCTCTAAGATATTTCCTTTTGATCTATAGTTTTGTTCAAGTTTAACAACTTTAGCCTCTGGATAATCCTTTTCAAAGTCTAATATATTTCTTATATCAGCACCTCTCCAAGCATAAATACATTGGTCATCGTCACCAACAACACATATGTTTTTATATTTTGCTGCTAAAAGCTTAGCAAATTCATATTGGGCCTTATTTGTATCTTGATACTCATCTATCATTATGTATTTAAACTTATTTTGATAAAAATCTAATACATCACTATGCTTTTTAAATAGTTCAACTGTTTTAACTATTAAATCGTCAAAATCTAGAGCATTATTTTCTTTTAATTTCTTTTGATATAAAAGATAGGCATCTGCTATTTTATTTTTTCTGAAATTTCCTTCATTTTCTTTTTTGAAACTTTCCGCACTTTGTATATTATCTTTTGCTTTTCCTATAGTACCTAAAATCTCTTGATCAGTTATCTCTTTTTCATTAATATTAAGCTCTTTCATTACAAGTTTTATTAATGTTTTCTGATCTGATGAATCATATATTGTGAAGTCTTTACTATAGCCTAATTTGTCTATTTCTCTTCTTAAAATTCTTACACAAGATGAATGAAATGTTGATATCCACATATTATTTGCTACTTCACCAACTAGAGATTTTACCCTCTCTCTCATTTCTCCTGCTGCTTTATTTGTAAATGTTATTGCTAATATATTATAAGGTTGTATATCCTTTTCTATCATGTACGCTATTCTATGTGTAAGTACTCTAGTTTTACCAGAACCTGCTCCTGCTAATATAAGTACTTGACCATCAATTGTTGTTGCTGCTTCATATTGTTCTTTATTAAGCAAGCTTTTTAAATCCATTAAATCACTCCTCTTCCTACAATAAAACTAAACTTTATTATACCATATAAATCTATATATTATATTCTATCAGACATATTATTCTTTTACATGATTAACAAAAAAATAAATGGTCACATTATAAAATGTGACCATTAAATTCAAATCTAATACTAAAAATTTAAAATTTAAATTTTAATATATAACCCTATAATAAAATCTTTTAATTTACTATTGGTTGTTTTTCTTCATTAGTACTGTTATATATCTCAGAAATATTATTTTCCTCTACATTATCTTTACCTAATTCATTTATTTTTTCTTCTTCTGCCTGATTACTTTCTGGTAATTTATTTTCTATAGTAGAATTATTATCCTCTTCTTTAGGAGCTTCTATATCTTCATTATTAACTTCATTTTCTACTGGAGGTTCAACTAAAATCTCATTATCAGGCTGTACTATCACATCCTCCTTATAATCATTAGTCAAACTCCAATTAATATTTTCATTGAAATCAGAATATAAATATAGTGTAATTTCTTCTAAATCTTTTCCAAACCTGTCTTCAAAATTTGTATTTAAAGTTATACTAGGCAACTTATTTTCTAACCCTATTGGAAGTACAAATGCCCCCTCTTTTTTAGTTATAATAAGTTCCTTTCCTTCTATTGATATTTCAACATCATCTAAAAAATTTTCACTTCCAACTACATCATTAACCAGATTCTCTCCAGTGTAAAATATTCTTTTAGAAAATTCTAAGACTAAAGAATTCTCTCTAATGCTTATTTTAGAAACTTCAAAAGCACTATCTTTTAAATCTAACTCCACTATCTTAATAGTATTATTAATAGTATCCTCTCCTGTAAAATAAGCATAACTTCCATAAGTAGCACTTGAAGCAAGTGAAACTCCTAAAATTAATGCTATAATTTTATTTTTACTAATCACTTATACTCCTCCCCTACTACTTATTATTTGCTTGATTATATCCAACTCTTAAATCAAAATTAAAATCTGTTCCTGAATATTTTTCTGGCATATCCCTTTGCATATTTAATGTTAATGTTGCTGTTAAAATTTCACCTTCTTCTAATATGATTTCATTGTTATCTAAGTCTACTACTTTAACTCCATTTTCAAATAAAGAAAGTAATGTTTCTTCTCCATTTCCATATGACTTTAGCTCTCTATCTTTACTACTTTTAAAACTTAATGAATATTTTATTTTTTCTAATCCATCATTACCTATTGATGAATTTTCAAAATTAATTAATAATGATTGATCTAATGTACCATTATTAGTTATTAAAAATGTATCACTAACAGGAACTTCTATATCAATTCCTTCTATTTTAATTCCTTTAATTATTTCTGAACTTAGAGTACCTAAGGTTAATTTTATTTCTCCATTCATTTTTTCCTTATCAGAGAAATAAGCTAAACTTCCAACACTTCCTGTTATCCCTATAGCTAATACTAATGCAGTTATTTTTCTAATCTTAGCGTTTTCCATCTTAAACCTCCTCCCTCTTTTGAGGTAACTTTAATACCGCTCTTCCTACTCCTAAAGCAAGTATTCCTAAAATCATAAATACTTTATTGCTAAAGCCTCCTGTATTTGGTAAGTCTCCACTTCCATTATTACTATCATCTTCATATTCATAATGAACACTAACACTAAATTCATGTTGTATTCCTTGTCCTCTATCATCTAAATCCTCTGAAAGATTTATTTCTAATTCCATAGACTTGCTTTCATTAGCTTGTACAATTATTTCTTTTTCTAATTTAATATTTCTTTTTGAAAAGACATCCTCAAGGGTTCCTTTAAAGATGATATCTTTATTATCTTTAACAGTAATTGCTGCATTCTCTAAAAAATGCTTATATATTTCATCACTTTTATCTATCTTTTTAGAATTCAAATAGTCAAAAATACTATCATCATGAAAAGATAAATTTTTTATTTTTATAGCTTTATCTAAATTATTTGAAATATTAAGTAAGCTTTCTTCTATATGTCCAGGTTTCCAAATAACCTCTTCATCAAATAAAGTATTATTTTCCTCTACCACATCTACCCTTACTCCAGCTTTTTCATCAGCAAAGACAACAGTGTTTTTAACTAGCATAAAAGTTAATATTGCTAAAAATGTACATAGAAACACACTTTTAGTTTTTCTCATACTGCCTCCCCCTTTTTTTATAGCCTTAACATAATCTTCTCTTTTAACCCTATATTTATATTCATAGCACATAAAAAAAATAACCTTTTTAACATATATTTTAAAAAAATATCATATAATGTTAAGAATAAAATTAAATATTTCTAAATATAATAAGCCATTACTCTTATTTCAAAACTTATAAAAAACAAATTAAAGTTCAACTTATATATATAAATTTACTTAAACTATTATTTATATAAAAAAAGAGTTAGTATTTTTATATACTAACTCTATACATAATATTTGAATATTTTCTTTTAATTTTAATTATTCTTGCAAGTTTTCTTGCATTTATATAAAATAAAAAAACGCAACCCTTGGGGCTAGGTTGCGTTTCAGCAATAAGCAATAAATAAAAAGGGGGCTATTTATTCCTTTTATTTATCCTCGCACAACTATTATATTAGATGTTTACTTAAATTGCAAGTAATCTAATATTTTTTTTGCAAGTTTTCCTACATAAATTCTTCAAGCACAATCATTATCATTTAATTTTCTAAAAATTTTTGTAAAGTACCGCTAATTCACTTTCAGAAAGCTCTTTATATTCGCCTTCTTCTAAATTTTCATCTAGTGGAAGATTACCAAAAGATGTTCTTTTTAAATAAACAACTTTTTTACCCCTTGCCTCAAACATTCTTTTTACTTGGTGATACTTTCCTTCTTGAACAGTGACTTCTACTCTAGCTGAGTCTTCTAAGTTTTCTATAACTTTAAGTTTAGCACTCATACACTTATATCCATCATCTAAAGTTACACCATTTTCAAAGGCTTTAATATCCTTATCTGTTATAGGTGCATCTATTTCAGCATAATAAACTTTATCCACATGATACTTAGGTGATATTAACTTATGATTTAAGTCTCCATCATTAGTTAATAATAATAACCCTACTGTATCCTTATCAAGTCTTCCTACTGGAAATGGTTCAAAGACTTGATCTTCCATATATAATAAGTCAATAACAGTTTCATCTCTCTTATCATAAGTTGCTGAAATTACTCCAGCTGGCTTATTCATCATTAAATATATGTACTTTTTATACTCTACTTCTTCACCATTTATAACTATCTTGTCTTTTTCAGGATCTATTTGTAATCCATTATCTTTTACTATTTTATCATTAATTGTTACAAGTCCCTTTTTAACAACTTGTTTTATTTCTTTTCTTGTTCCGTATCCTAAATTTGATAAGACTTTATCCAATCTTTCCACTAGTTAATCACTCCTTTTAACAAAATTGCATTTATATCTGTGGTTAGTATAAAGCAAAGTCTAACTAATTACAACTCATTATATTGTAGAAAATAACTAAGACTCTGCTTTAGGTCAATATTGATTTTTAGCTATCCCTTCAGACCTAACTTACAGTTCTATCTAAAAATCAACATTATTTTAAAACAGAGCCTTACTTAATTTTTTTATTCCACTCTAAATTCAAAAGTATCATAATCTTCATAAGCACATTTTTTATAATAACTTCTAGTTAAAACTAAAACTTTATATTTTCCTGGTACATAAGGTCTAAAAGAATAATAACTTTTTCTACTATATTTTTGAACTAGTGACCAGTTGCCATTAACCATTATATAGTATTCATAACAAACTCTATTTCCACCTTCGCATTTCGTAGAAAAATTTATTTCTTCATTTATTTTAAATACCTGATCTGAAGTGTTTATTTTAGTATTCATAACTGGTGGTGCTTCATTAATGTAGAATTTTACTTCTCTTCTTGAATCAAAACCTTCTTTACATTTAACATTTCTTGCAAAAATATCTACTGAATATTTTCCTGGACATTTAGGAGTTACTTTAAACCTCTTATTTTTTATATAATCAGTTTCTTCAACTATTTGGCCATTAACCTTAGTTACATACTTAACCTTTACCTGTCTAGTATTCTGTGCTATAACCTCAATATCAATATCATCTCCAACTAAAAAATATTCTTTAGCGGGAACTAAAATATGATCAATTTTTCCTTCTGCATATTCTTTTACTTTAAAGTTTAAAACAGTATGCACATCATATTCTTTTGCTGAATATTTATCTTTAACCCTAACATCAAGTTCATAGTTACCTTTTTCACTAGGAATAAATTCAACCCAGTTAGTACTTCCATAAGCAATATTCTCCATAATTTGACCATCTTTAATTATTATAAAAGAATATTTCAAGTCAGTACCACCCTCTGCACTAACTCTAAGTTTTATAACTTCATTTATAATAGGAGTTTTATCCCTATCAAAAATCAATTCAGTTATCTTTATTGGTTTTGCAACCTTTTTATCTATTTTATAATCTAGTTTTGATTCTATTTCATAATCTCCAATAAATGAATCGTCCTTTGCCCAAAGAGTTATTCTATAATTACCTTCTTTTTTAGCATTCCATTTAAAAGTGCTATTTCTTGTATACCCTGAATCTTCTGATATTTCTCCATCTATTTTAAATCTATAAAGAACATCACTTCCTCCATCCACAATAGCTTTTATTGATATTGTTTCACCTTTAACCTGCGGTGAACTTAAATCTGTAGTGAAATTCCTTAATTGAAGAGGTTCGTACGGTTTTATGTCATAAACCATTACGGCTCTATCGTCAAACTCTCTATTAGAATACATGTCTCTTATTAAACATAGAAGCTTATATTTTCCTTCTTTAAATTCTCTAAATGTTACAATACGTCTTGATGAGAAATCTTGAATGCAAGTTCTACTTCCATCTGGTGATATCTTTATAAATTTATATAATGCCGTTCTTTCATCTTCAAAATTTGCTTCTACTTGGAATGTAAGATCTGAATTTACTAATAAGTTCTCACTTAAATTAACGAAATTAATTATTTCAGGTTTTATAAACTCTTTGGCTGTGAACATAACTGTCGCATAATCATCTGCTGTATTAGTTGAGCTAGGTCTTTTGCATTCTATTAAAAATTCAAACTGTCCACTTTCATTAATAGTGTAGTTTAATTTATTTTCTAAAGTATAATCTTTTATAAGCTGCCATCCGTTCTTTCCACTTATAAAATATCTGTACATAATATCTTCATTAGTGCTATCAACTTTTAAAACAGTCTTTTCCCCAACATTAAAAACATCTTTGTTTAGGTAAATTCCTTTTATTAGTTTCTCATCTTTTTTTTCTTCTACATTTATCTCATTATGAAGTCCATCACCTTTTTTATTCACATTCACACTCTGAGTAACTTTATAATCAAAAGGTTTATTTGACTTATCTTTTTTCCCTTGGACCATTAGCATATATTCCCCAACATCCTTAGGAGTCCAAACAAATTTATTTTCCTTTTCAAATTCTCTTAAAGTTTCCCAAATTCCATCCTTTCCTGTTAATATTTTATACTTCAAATTATCATCAGTGTTATTGATTATCTTTATGTTAACCGGACTATTATCTTCTATTATATCCCTTTCATCTAACTCTAAAAGCAATTCTCCCATAATCACTCCCCCTAAAACCCGAAACATTCTAGATAAATAAATTATATTATACTTCCGTTTTTATGTAAATATTTTCTATTTTTCTTGTTATAAAATACTCTATTTCTACATTTTTTTCTCTTTTATAAGGTGTATAAAAAAACTTTAAACTGGATATACTATAGCTAGTGTTACTTAACACTGTAAATCTCCTAATTTTATTATATCCATATAATCAAACCATTAAAGAAATCTCAGCTATTCTGAGATTTCTTTATTTTTGTAACTCAATAATTTTGTAAAAGCCTCTCTTTTAAAGTAGTATTGATTTTTAGATATAAAATAATAATTTTTTACCAACCTATCATTAAGCTTAGTTTGTTTTTTCTATAAGCTTTTTAAGATTATAGTATAATCTCTCATCATCTTCTTTGCTTCTTTTATGATTTCCTTTTGTTCTTCCACCAGCTCTTCTATTTTTTTGACTTAAGTGTCTTTCAAAAAGCAACCTATCAATATTATTATTATCATAAATATATCCTCTCGGACTAATAGCTAACGCTCCCTTTCCCAAAGCCATAGCTGCCACTCCATAATCTTGAGTTACCACAATATCATTTTTTTCTGTAGCGTTAGCAACATACATATCTACACTCTGGAATCCATCATCAACGATTTTAACCTCTGAATAATCAGATCTTATCATGTGATTTATTGTACAATATATTAAAATCTTTATTGAATTTTCTTTAGCGACTTTTTCAATTATTTCTCTTCCTGCGCAACCATCACCATCAACAACTATTTTCATGTTTATACGCCTCCCCCTAATATATTCTCCATTACATTTATAAATATTAATTCTAAAATTTAATTTAAACTATTAATAAAATTATACCTTTAAAATAAAAAAGAAGCTCTAAAAAGAGCTTCTTTTTTATTTTAAATTTATATTATTTTAATCTTTCTTCTAACTCAGCTTTTAAGTCTTCAAAACCTGGTTTTCCAAGTAAAGCAAACATGTTTCTCTTGTAAGCTTCAACACCTGGTTGATCGAATGGATTTATTCCTAAAACATATCCACTGATTCCACAAGCTTTTTCGAAGAAGTAAACTAATCTTCCGAAGTAGTATGGAGTTAACTCTGGAACATTTACAACTATGTTTGGAACATCTCCATCATTGTGAGCAAGTAAAGTTCCTCTGAATGCTTGCTTGTTAACATAGTCCATAGTTTTTCCAGCTAAGAAGTTTAATCCATCTATGTTTTCATCGTTAGCTTCTATTGTTATTTCTTCTCTTGGAGTTCCTACATTAATAACTGTTTCGAAGATGTCTCTTCTACCTTCTTGAATGTATTGTCCCATTGAGTGTAAATCAGTTGAGAAATCAACAGCAGCTGGGAATAATCCTTTGTTGTCTTTTCCTTCTGATTCTCCGTATAATTGTTTCCACCATTCATTGAAGTAGTGAACAGCTGGCTCATAGTTAACTAATATTTCAATTGCTTTACCTTTATTGTATAAAGCATTTCTAGCGGCTGCATATTTATAACATTCATTATCAGCTAATGAAGGATTAGCGTATTCTTCTCTAGCGTCAGCAGCACCTTCCATCATTTCGTCGATGTTTATTCCAGCAGCAGCTATTGGTAATAATCCAACCGCTGTTAATACTGAGAATCTTCCTCCAACATCATCTGGAATTACGAAAGTTTCATATCCTTCAGCATCAGCTAAAGTTTTTAAAGCACCTTTTTTAGCATCTGTTGTAGCATATATTCTCTTAGTAGCTTCTTCTTTTCCGTATTTCTTTTCCATGTAGTCTTTTAATATTCTGAAAGCTATAGCAGGCTCTGTAGTAGTACCTGATTTAGATATAACGTTTAAGCTTACATCTAATCCATCGATAGCTTTTAATAAGTCAGCCATATAGCTTGAGCTTATGTTATTTCCTGCATAGAATATAGCAGGAGTTTTTCTCTTATCTTTTGACATTGAATTATAAAAGTTGTTAGTTAACATTTCTATAGCAGCTCTTGCTCCTAGGTAAGAACCACCAATTCCTATAACAACTAAAACATCTGAATCGCTTTGTATTTTTTTAGCAGCTTCTTTTATTCTAGCAAATTCATCTTTATCATAATTAACAGGTAGGTCAACCCATCCTAAAAAGTCATTACCTGCACCTGTTCCATTATGTAGTTTGTCATGTGCTTGGTTTATAGTTTCTTGCATGTAAGCAACTTCGTGAGATTTTAAATATGGAGCTGCTTTTGATAAATCAACAACTAATCCTTTTTTCATTATTACTACCTCCATTAGCGTTTATAAATTTATTTTAACCACGCCATTAATATATATAATATAATCGCAAAAATAATTAACCCTCCAAAAACCATTGGAAGTATTATTGCGTATTGCGCTATCATTATAGCAACCAAATCTTTAAAGTTTGGCTTTTCTTTATTTTTAACCTCTTCCATTAATTTCTCGTATTCTTCTTTTTCTTTTCTTCTAGTTATTTCGTCTTTAAACCAAAACAAACTTAATTCCCTCCGTTTACCACACGTTAATATTTTATCATTTCTTATTTATGTATTACAATACAATATAGAACTTTTTATACATTTGATGAAATTTTATCATATATAGTTATAGTGTAGGAGAATTCAATCCCCTACACTATACAAATTTAAATTTTTAATTCATTTTTTACATTTTAATACATATTGCTTACATTTAATTAAAATTAAACTAAATGACATGCAACAAAATGGTCTTTTCCAACGCATTTGTATTCTGGCGCTTCCTTCTTACATTTATCCATAGCATATGGACATCTAGTATGGAACTTACATCCACTTGGTGGATTAGCTGGTGAAGGAATATCACCTTTTAATATTATTCTATCTCTTTTTAATGTTGGATCTGGTATTGGAACTGCTGATAAAAGTGCCTTTGTATATGGATGTAGAGGATTTTCATAAAGCTCATTTTTTGGTGCTAATTCAACTAAGCTTCCTAAGTACATTACACCTATCTTATGACAAATATGTTTTACTATACTTAAATCATGAGATATGAAAAGATATGAGAATCCCATCTCTTCCTGTAAATCCATCATTAAATTTACTATTTGTGATTGTATAGAAACATCAAGAGCTGAAACTGGCTCATCTGCAACTATAAAACTTGGATTTAAAACTAAAGCTCTTGCTATACCTATTCTTTGTCTTTGTCCACCTGAGAATTCATGTGGATATCTTTTCATATGATATCTAGCAAGTCCACATCTCTCTATAGTCTGAGCTACTCTCTCTGGAAGCTCTTCTTTACTACATAATTTATGACTTAAAAGAGCTTCACCAACTAAAGAATCTACTGGTAATCTTGGATTCAGAGATGAGTATGGATCTTGGAATATCATCTGCATCTTAGGTCTTAATTCTCTTAATTCTTTCTTTTTAAGTTCAAATATATCTTTTCCTTCAAAATATACATTTCCATCAGTTTTTTCAAACAATCTTAAAATTGCTCTTCCTGTTGTTGATTTTCCACAACCTGATTCTCCAACTAGTCCTAAAGTTTCACCCTTATTTATAGTAAAACTTACTCCATCAACAGCTTTTACGTGTCCAACAGTCTTAGAAAAGACTCCTGCTTTAATTGGAAAGTATTTTTTTAAATTTTCAACTTTTAAAACTGTATTATCTTGCATCTACTTTCCCTCCTTATATAACCAGCATGAAACCTTGTGTCTGTTTCCTACATCAATAAGAGTTGGTTGAGTCTCTGTACATTTCTTTATACATCTATCACATCTCTCATTAAAGTAACAATTGTCAGGCATACCTACTGGATTAGGAACTTGTCCAGGTATTGAATAAAGTCTAGTTTCTGTACCATTAACTGCTGGCTTAGATTTAAGTAATCCTTGAGTATATGGATGAAGAGGATTTTTAAACAGCTCTATAACTGGAGCTTCCTCAATAACCTTACCAGCATACATTACCACAACATAGTCAGCCATCTCAGCAACGACACCTAAGTCATGTGTTATTAATAATATGGAAGTATTTAATTTCTCTTTAATATCTCTCATAAGGTCTAGAATCTGAGCTTGGATTGTAACATCAAGTGCTGTTGTAGGCTCATCTGCTATTAAAAGCTTCGGATTACAACAAACTGCCATTGCAATCATAATTCTTTGTCTCATTCCTCCTGATAACTCATGAGGGTAAGATTTCATTATTTCTTCTGCTCTAGCTATACCTATTATTTTTAAAACTTCTATAGCTTTCTTCTCAGCTTCTTCCTTTGATAAGTGCTGGTGAAGAATTATAGCCTCACAGATTTGATCTCCTATTTTAAATACTGGATTTAATGATGTCATAGGCTCTTGGAAAATAACTGATATATCATTACCCCTCATCGCCATAAGTTCTTCTTCTGTAAATTTAAGAACATCTCTTCCATCAAAGAAGATTTCTCCTCCAACTATTTTTCCTGGAGGGCTAGGTATTAATCTCATAAGAGACATGGCAGTAACAGATTTTCCACAACCAGATTCTCCAACTACACAAACTGTCTCTCCTTCTTTTATTTTAAAACTAACATTATTTACAGCTTTAACTATTCCCTCACCAGTATGAAAGTGAGTTTCAAGATTTTTAAATTCTACTAATGTTTTTCCCATTATACTCTCCCCCTTAAACCTTTAGCTTAGGATCTAGAGCATCTCTTAATCCGTCTCCAAAAATGTTTATAGATATAACCGTTAAGAATATACATATTCCTGGTGGTATCCATAACCACCATCTATTAGTTAATGTGTAATAATCTTGAGCTGTCTGTATCATATTTCCCCATGTTGGTGTAGGCGGTGTAACTCCGAGTCCTAAGAAGCTTAGAGATGATTCTGTTAAGATTGCTCCCCCAATTCCTAATGTAGCTGAAACTATAATTACAGCTAATGTATTAGGTAATAAGTGTAAGAACATTTTTCTAGCATCTGAAAGACCTAAAGCCTCTGCAGCTTGCATAAACTCTTGTTCTCTAAGTGATAAAACCATACCTCTAACCATACGACAAGTACTGGTCCAACTTAAAGCCCCTATAATAAACATAACTACGAAAATTCTGTATTCTGGTGGTATTTTTAAATCTGACATTATAGCAGATACCATTATTAATAATGATAAGAATGGGAAACACATAAATACGTCAACAATTCTCATTATTAAACTATCTATAAATCCACCATAATATCCGGCTAATATCCCCAAAGTTGTTCCTATAACTATAGAAATACCTACTGCAACTATACCTATTGAAAGTGAATATCTACCTCCATACATAAGTCTAGCTAACACATCTCTTCCAGATCCATCAGTTCCTAGCCAATGCTGAGCTGAAGGAGGCTGATTAGTTTTTAATAAATCTATTGTTAAATGATCATGTGGATATAACATTGGCCCAAATATTGCAATTGCAACTAAAATTAAAAGTATGAATAATCCACTTAAAGCTAACTTATTCTTCTTTAATCTTTTAAAAGCTACAGTCCAAGGGCTTTCTATTTTTTCTTTTTTTATTTTAACTTTTTTATTTAATTCTGTTTGCATCTAAAAAGCACCTCCTACTTCAGCCTTATTCTTGGATCTACAAATGCGTATATAATATCAGCAAGCAAGTTTCCTATTAAAACTAAGATTGCTAAAGTAAGGTTTATACCCATAAGTAGGTAATAATCTCTGTTATTTACTGCACTTAACTGTACTGGACCTATACCTGGCCAGTTAAAGATTTTTTCTGTTAATGTAGCACCTGAGAATAACCCTGGAATTGACATTCCTAATAATGTTATAACTGGTATTAGAGCATTTCTTAAAGCATGTTTGTATATAACAACCTTCTCTTTTAATCCTTTCGCCCTAGCAGTTCTTATGTAGTCTTGTCTAACTACCTCAAGCATACTTGATCTTGTGTATCTCATCCATCCACCTACACTTCCAAGTGTTAAAACTATAAGTGGTAAAATCATATGTTTTAATACATCTAAAACATATTGCATTCCTGTATATGCACTTCCAGGAGTAGTCATACCTGATATTGGAAACAGATTGAGTTCAACCCCCAAATATTTTATTAATATAAGTCCAAAGAAAAAGGATGGCATTGATATTCCCATAAGGGCAAATACCGTAAAGAATTTATCAAAAAAGGAATATTGCTTAGTTGCTGAAACAATTCCTATTGGCACTGCGATTATTAATCCCAAAATCAAGGATGCAGCCCCCAAAATAAATGAATTTGGTATAAAATCCTTCATTACATCAGCAACTGGTCTCTTATAATAAAATGACTCTCCCAATGATCCCTCTGTTACAACACCTTTTAACCAATACATATACTGTGTTGTTTTTGGCTCATCTAAATGATATTTTTCTCTTATTGCTTGTTTAGTTTCGACACTCATATTTGGATCCATATTTGCTGTAATAGCATCACCTGGAGCCATAGCAAATATAAAGAAAAGTACTAATGATACTCCAACAATAGTTGGAATTATTAAAAGTATTCTTCTAGTAATATACTGTAGCATCTTGCTGTTCCCCCCATTTTTCAAAATTAGCCTGGATTTTTTGTCCAGGCTAATTCTTAATTTATTTTATTTTTATTCATTTACTAACTCTAATTTATGAACATCATGAGTCCAATCAATATAAGTTGAAGGCTGATACCCCTTAACTCTTGCACTTGATGCAAACATTTCTTGTGCATTTCCTAAAAGGATATATGGTACATCTTCAGAGAATTTTAATTGCCATTCAGCATAAGCTTTCTTTCTTTCATCTTGATTAGTTGTTCCTTTACCTTTCTTTAATAAAGCATCTGCTTCTTCATCTCTCCAACCAACATTATTAAATCCGCCTGGTACATCTTGCTCAATTGCGAATATTCCTGATGGATCTGGGTCTATTGAAAGGTTCCAAGCTGCATTGAATATGTCATATTCTCTCTTATCAACCTTATCTAGCATTGTTCCAAATTCCATTAATTCTGGAGTAACCTTAACACCAATTTGCTCCCATGATTGTTGAACTATTGGAATTAAAGCATCAACGTATTGAGAATCTGTATAAGTTAACCATTGAAGTTCTAATTCAACTCCATCCTTATCTCTTGTACCATTTCCATTTGTATCTTTCCATCCAGCTTCATCAAGTAATTGATTAGCTTTTTCTGGATTGTACTCATACTTAGGTACATCTGGGTTATATGCCCATGAAGTTGGAAGTATGTGTGAATTATAAACTTGGCCATATCCTTGATAATAAGATTGCATAAATCCTTCTCTATTTAATCCATAAACCAATGCTTGTCTTACTTTAGGATCTTTAACTTTATCGCTACCATAATTCATTCCCATATATCCATATCCATTTTGCATATATAAATCCATATTTAAGAACCCAGCTTGTTTTAATGGATCTATATTTTCTGGTTTAGCACCAACTCTATCTATATCAACTGTTCCAGCCATTAACTCTTGTAATAATGTTTGTGCATTTGTAACCTTCATTACGATGTAAGGAATTTTTGGTTCACCTTTCCAGTAATCTGGATTCTTCTCAAATTTAACTTCTTGTCCTGGTTTAAAGTGAACAAACTTATAAGCTCCTGAACCAACTGGTTGTAATAATTTATCCTTAACCGCTTGGAAGTTTCCTTTTTCAAATCCATAAACACTTTCCGGCATAATTCCATAAGCATAATTCCAAATACCTTGAGCATCTACTTCCTTATTAGTAAATTCTATTGTATAATCATCAACAACTTTTATTCCCTCAACACTTGTAGCATCACCTTTGTTATACTCTTCGTAACCAACTAAGTTACTTACAGCATCCATTCTTGGACCATCATATCCTGGGTCACAGATAGTAGTAAATGTAAAGGCAACATCCTTAGCTTTTAGCTCTTCTCCATTGGTAAACTTAATACCTTGGTTTAATTTAAAAGTATAAGTTTTTCCATCTTCAGAAATTTCATAACTTTCTGCTACATTTGGAACAGGTTCTCCTTTTTCATTATTTGTAATTAATCCATCAAATATTAAATTATTAACCCATCCATCATAAGTTGTAGAACCATATACGGGTACAAACTCTCCCTTTGGATCTGTTGTTCCAACTATTAATGTATCAGTTCTATTTTTAGCAGTCTCTGGAACAGCTGATGGATTTTCTGCTGCAATTCTCTCTGGCTTAGATAAATCCCTATTTTCCCCGCTTGAACTTGAGTCTCCTGAAGCTGAACCACCATTATTTCCCTCTGCTGGCTTTTCTGCTCCGCCTCCACATGCTACAAATAACATTGAAGTAGCTAACCCAGCTGTTAATAATGTAACTAATTTTCTTTTCATTAATTTTGCCCCCTTATAATATATTTATTGCTAGTATGTAACAATTTTCCAATGCCCCATATTAAATTAATGTTACAATACATACATTTTCTGTAATTTTCTAAAATAAAATTTTATTCCATATTTTACTTTATTTTCATATTAAAATTATATAACTTAGATTTTGCTTTGTAAATAGGTATTTTTATTAATAAATTAATAAATTTAAGAGCTATATCTAGATATATTATTAAAATAATTGGTGTATATCTCAGAAATACACCCGTCTTTCGAAATTGTATTATTTGTATTTTAATTTATTTCCGATATTTTTGCAATATTGGAAATAAATTTTCTTATTACAAATATTTTTACATTAAATTTATTCCTTTCAATAAATAAATCTTAATTGCAATTATGATTTACTCTAAGTATATGAAGTGTATATGCCAAATTATTAATTTTATAGATAATAATAAATATACTATGAAGTTTTAATAATTTACTCTTGTAAATAATTTATTACTTTTTATTCGTGATAAAAGTTACAGTTTATATTTCTTTTTAATGTTATAATCTTATGGCAATTAAATTTGATATATTATACATTTTAGAGTTAAAAAATTAACAAATTAAAAAAATGGAGTGAATGAAATGAAAAACTTAAACCTAAAAGGTAATCCAAATCGTGGATTAATAGGTGCTACATTAGGTTTCTTCATAGGATTCGCAGCAGTTTCTCTTTATGGACCAACTTCTGCGGTATTTAAAGAAGCTTTTGTAAACCTTAATCCGGTATTATTAGCATTACTTATAGCAGCCCCAAACCTATCAGGTTCTTTGCTTAGAATACCTTTCTCAGCATGGGTTGATACAACTGGAGGAAGAAAGCCACTTATTGTTTTACTACTTTTATCAATCATAGGTATGGGTGGTTTATACGTAGTTTTAGCCTTCTTCAGTGATAACTTAAATCAATATTATTACTTATTATTTGCACTTGGACTATTATCAGGATGTGGTATAGCAACATTCTCAGTTGGTGTCAGTCAAGTATCATACTGGTTCCCAAAAAGCAAGCAAGGTGTAGCTTTAGGAATGTATGGTGGTATTGGTAACTTAGCACCTGGAATATTTGCATTATTAATTCCAAACTTAGCACTTCCTCTATTAGGACTACCTGGTTCTTACTTAGCTTGGTTAATATTCTTAATAGTTGGAACAATAATTTACATAAAGATAGGTCAAAATGCTTGGTACTTCCAACTTCTTGATAAAGGAATTAGTAAAGACGAAGCTAAAGAAATAGCTTCAAAAGAATATGGTCAAGAATTATTCCCTAAAGGAAAAGCGAGTGAAACACTTTTAATATCAGCTAAATCATGGAAAACTTGGGCGTTAGTATTTATATACTTTACAACTTTCGGTGGTTTCTTAGCATTAACAGGATGGTTCCCTAACTACTGGATGACTTATTTCGGATTAAACATAAAAATAGCAGGTCTTTTAACAGCCTTTTATTCTATCTTAACTTCATTAACTAGAGTATATGGTGGAAAACTTGCTGATAAAAATGGTGGAGAAATAACAACTATAATTTCTCTAGGAATAGCACTTGTTGGTGCAATTTGTATGACATTTGCTTCAACTATGACTTTAGCAATAATAGGTATAATACTACTTGCTGTTGGTATGGGTATAGCAAATGCAGCAGTATTCAAAATCGTTCCTAATGCAGTTCCAGAAGCAATGGGTGGAGCTTCAGGATGGATTGGTGGATTAGGTGCTTTAGGTGGCTTCTTAATACCTCCTGTAATGGCATCATTCTTAAATAAATCAGGATTTGCTGGATATTCACAAGGATTCTCAGTATTCATTGTTTTAATGATATTAGCAATAGGAGTAATTGCTTTATTCCAAGCAATCCAAAAAAAATCAGTAAAATAAAATATTTATATAAACAAAAAGTAGCTATGAAAATTCATTGCTACTTTTTTTATTTATACACAATTACAAATGATTAATTAGTTATTTATATAAAACCAAATATTATCCACAGAATTTATAAATTTAATTAATCCACATTTATCTTTAATAATTACACTTTTTATTAATCACAAGCAATTGTGAATCTACTCACAAATAAATAGGCAATCAATTTTGATTGCCTATTTAATCAGTAATAAAATTTATATATTTAATGATTAATTGGATGCTTATTTTTTATTCCCACTCAATAGTTGCTGGTGGTTTTGAAGTTACATCGTAGACAATTCTGTTAACTCCTTTAACTTCATTTACTATTCTTCTTGATACCTTATCTATTACTTCATATGGTATATGAGCCCAGTTTGAAGTCATTCCATCTGATGATGTAACTGCTCTTAATCCTACAGTATGGCAGTAAGTTCTTTCGTCACCCATAACTCCAACAGATTGGATATTAGGTAATACTGCAAAGTATTGCCATATTTCACTTTCAAGGCCTGCTAAAGCTATTTCCTCTCTGAATATAGCATCTGCTTCTCTAACAACTTCTAATTTATCCTCAGTAACCTCACCTAATACTCTTATAGCTAGACCTGGTCCTGGGAATGGCTGTCTCCATACTAAATGATGAGGAATTCCTAACTCTTCACCTACAGCTCTTACTTCATCTTTAAATAATTCTCTTAATGGTTCTATTAATGAGAATTCCATATCTTCTGGAAGTCCTCCAACATTGTGGTGACTCTTAATTACCGCTGAAGTGTCTGTTCCACTTTCAACAACGTCTGGATATATAGTTCCTTGAACTAAGAATTTGATATCACCTAATTTATTAGCTTCTTCTTCGAATACTCTTATGAACTCTTCTCCGATTATCTTTCTCTTAGTTTCTGGATCTGAAACTCCTTTTAATTTACCTAAGAATCTATCTTGAGCATTAACTCTGATAAGGTTCATATCAAAACCTTCTTTAAAGATTTTTTCTACTTGATCTCCCTCATCTTTTCTTAATAAACCGTGATCAACGAAGATACAAGTTAATTGCTTTCCAACAGCCTTGTGAACCATAACAGCGGCAACTGATGAATCAACTCCACCTGATAATGCACATATTAACTTTTGATCTCCAACTACTCTTTTTATCTCAGCAATTTTCTCTTCAGCAAAAGAAGCCATTGACCAAGAATTTTCTAATCCACATATATTGTAAAGGAAGTTTCTCATCATATTTTGACCAAATGGAGTATGCTCAACTTCTGGGTGGAATTGAACTCCATAAAGTTTTCTTTCTTCATTTTCCATAGCTGCTACTGGACATACATCTGTATGAGCTATGATTTTAAATCCTTCTGGTGCTTCTGCGATATAGTCAGTATGACTCATCCAACAAGTTTCATTTTCTTCTATTCCTTCAAATAATTTTGATGAATTATCTAAAGTTACATTAGTTTTTCCATATTCTCTTACAGGAGCAGTTGCAACTTTTCCACCTAGAAGGTGTGCCATTAATTGATCTCCATAACATATTCCTAATATCGGAACATTTAAGTTGAATATTTCTTTATCTAATGTAGGAGTATTTTCTCCATAAACTGAGTTTGGTCCACCTGTAAAGATTATTCCCTTTGGATTTTTCTCTTTTATTTTTTCTATGCTATATGTATAAGGAATTATTTCACAATAAACTCCACATTCTCTAACTCTTCTTGCTATTAACTGATTATACTGTCCACCAAAGTCGACAACTAAAACTAAATCTCTCATTTGCTTTCCTCCACAACTTTATTTTTCCGTTCATCTTATATAATATATTGCAACAAAATGTTAAAACTTTCAATGTATTTATTCTAACATTTTGTTGGATTTTCTAGTCTTTTTATTATTGATTAACGCTATAATTTGGTGCTTCTTTAGTTATATTTATATCATGAGGATGACTCTCTCTAAATCCTGCTGAAGTTTGAACAACAAAGTTAGCATTTTCATATAGATTTTCTAAAGTTGGTGCTCCTAAGTAACCCATACCTGATTTTATTCCACCTATTAATTGATATATAGTCTCTGCTAAATGTCCTTTATAAGCTATTCTTCCTTCTACACCTTCTGGAACGAACTTCTTAGTACCATTTTGGAAGTATCTATCGCTTGATCCTTTTTCCATAGCTCCAAGTGAACCCATTCCTCTATAAACTTTATAGCTTCTACCTTGGTATATTTCTATAGCTCCTGGTGCTTCTTCACATCCCGCAAAGATTGAACCCATCATAGCTGCACAAGCTCCTGCTGCTAAAGCTTTAACTATATCTCCTGAATATTTTAATCCACCGTCAGCTATTACTGGTATTCCTAATTTTTTACCCTCTTCAGCACAATCCATAACTGCTGTTAATTGAGGAACTCCAACCCCAGCAACTATTCTTGTAGTACAGATTGATCCTGGTCCTATACCAACCTTAACACAGTCTGCTCCAGCCTCTGCTAAGTCTCTTACGGCCTCTGCTGTTGCTATGTTACCAGCTATTACTTGAAGTTCTGGATATTTAGCTTTTATTTTCTTAACGCCTTCAATAACTCCTTTTGAATGACCGTGAGCTGTATCTAAAACTATAACATCAACATTAGCTTTAACTACTGCGTCTACTCTTTCCATCATATCAGCAGTTACTCCGATTGAAGCTCCACATAAAAGTCTTCCTTTTTCATCCTTAGCCGCATTTGGGAAAGCTTTAGCTTTTTCTATATCTTTTATAGTGATAAGTCCCTTTAAGTTATTTTCATCATCAACTAAAGGAAGTTTTTCTATTTTATGTTGCTTTAATATTTCTAAAGCTTCAACTAAAGTAGTTCCTTCTTTAGCAGTAACTAATGGACTCTTAGTCATAACTTCTGAAACCTTTTTATCATAGTTTGTTTCAAATACTATATCTCTGTTTGTTATGATTCCAACTAGTTTTTCTTCTCTTGTTACAGGAACTCCTGAAATTCTGTATTGAGCCATTAAATCTAATGCTTCTCTTACTGTGTGATCTTCTGATAAGAATATTGGATCTGTTATTACTCCATTTTCTTGTCTTTTTACTCTATCAACTTCTCTTGCTTGATCTTCAATTGTCATGTTTTTATGGACTATTCCTATTCCACCTTCTCTAGCCATAGCTATTGCCATTTTAGATTCAGTAACTGTATCCATACTTGCACTCATTAATGGAATGTTTAATTGGATTTTTTTAGTTAATTGAGTTTTTAAAGAAACCTCATTAGGTAGGACCTCTGATTTGTTTGGTACTAATAATACATCGTCAAATGTATATGCTGTTTTTAATATTCTTGCCATACTATCGCCTCCACACACTATCTTAAAGTTATTTATGTACAATTAAGTATTTTTCTGTAATTCTACCCTTTTAAATCCCTACTATTTTTGAAAGCAAACTTGCAATATACATTCTTAATGAAATTTTATATTCAAAAAAAAGCATACTAACCTCAAAGTGAAGTTAATATGCCTATAGTACACCTATAGTATATCAAATTCACTCATAGACGGAAATTTAAGGTCTCCGGTAGAAACGCCTTGCCTTATTCAAAGCTTATACGAGTTTATTTCTATTCCGTTTTGTTTAATTTTTATTAATTATAATCTATGAAAGAAGGCTTGTCAACAAAATGCAATAAATTAATTTTAAAAGCGTATTTTTGCAAGTTTAAATTCTCGCTTTAATATTTAATGATTGTTAAATTGCATTTTATTCTTTTTTTATTAACATTTTCATCTTAAATAAAAAGGATAAGATTATATTTTAAGTATAATCTTATCCATCTTTATTTTCTAAAATACATCAGGCATTTCTGTCGGTTGAAGAATTGCGTAATGTTTATTAGTATCACTACCTCCATCAATCGTTCCTTCTAGTTTTAATTGTCCACCATCAGGTATATCTGGAGTAACATTTATAACAATCAAATAATCATTATTTTCTTCTAATTTAAATCCATCTTTATCTTGTATAGCTATGACATTATTATTTAAACTAAATTCTGCAGTTTCTGAATTAATAAAGTCAATATTATCATTTATTATTTTATATTTACTTACAGATATATTTCTATTTCCCGATCTTAAATAATTTTGATTTAAAGAAACATCAATAATAGTGCCAGGAGAATTTACCTTTACACTTAACGCTACTTTGCTTGGAATTCCATTTACTACATTACTAACATCATTTATATTTCCAATATTACTTGGCTTTGCTGCAGAATCTAAAATTCCCATCTGAATTATTTTTGAACTACTTATAGCATTTATATTTATTGTTGGAAAATACTGAGTTATTGTTGCCATATCTTTTCCTGAATACTTATATGTAATCCTATTATCATTTCCATCAAAAATAAATTGTCCAATTCTACCAATCTGTATTTTAACTGGTATTTCTATATTTTGAGCTTTATACATCATATCATTTCTATCCAATGTATAAACCAAGTCATTATTAAATTTAACCGTAAAATTAGTACCCTTCGGTGTTTCATCTCCTGATTTTTCTATAGTATAATAGCGATTTGAATTCTCATTTAGATTGCTATTATTTCTTGAAACAAACTTAATTCCAGGTGGCAACATTCCATTTATCTCAATGTCAGTCAATATTATAGTATCCGGCAATTTTTCTTCTGATCCATTGCTTATATCTTTAGTCGCAATAGGTTTAGGCTTTAATGTATATTTTAGATCATACTTTTTCCCTTGAACTAATTTTTCACTACTATCTAAGCTAATATTAGTTATAAACCTATTTTCAACATTAAAATATCCATATTTTCCTTCTTTTAATACCTTTTGATTTGATGTATCCTTTTTTCCTATAGATACTATTCTATATTCTATGTAATAACTTCCTTCTTCTGATGGGAATGGTATTCCATCTTTTCCTCCAGTAAATATACCATCAGCATTTTCTCCTGGTTCTTTACTTTTTGAAGGATAAAAAGTAAATGCTGACCCATTTTCACCCATATATTCTCTATACCCATATCCATAATCTTTATTAGTACTATACTCATAACCTACTTTGAAGGCTCCTCCACCTCCCCAGTTAAAGTACTCTAATGATATTGGATAATACTCATCTGAGCTTAAATATATTGGGTTAGCATCTCTATTAGAAAAGTATTGTACTCCATGTGGATAAAAACCATCTTTTGAAAATGCATAAGCCTTTCCATCTGCAGTAATAGTACCCTTTGCACCATCATCGGATAATATACCGAGCTTATACCATCCAGTTTTTTTAGGTTTTATATAACCCCAATACTTTGCAGCCTCTTTATATTCTCCACCAATCATCATACTATTGTAAAAGGCCATATTAGGTACCCATTTATATTTTAATCTTCCATCACTATCAACATAGCTACTTAAATGTCCATACTGATTTTTACTATTAGCAACATTTGTAGGTAAATACTTAATATTACTTGATGGATTTTTAAATACTAGATTTGGATCAGACCATTGACTATTTCCACTTAAAGTAGGTAAATGGTTAACGTCATATGATCTAAAGGTTAAATTATTAGGATTATCATAATCTATATCAGCATTAATTACATCTGTATTTAATAATATATTTTGCCACTCTGGATTATCACCTTGTCCTTTTTTAATAAACCTATATTTTAAATAGTAATTACTATCTCTATCCTTTGCGATTCCTGAAACTTTAAAATTAGCTAGTCCTCTTCCTATTAAAGTATTGTCTTGAGTTAAATCTTCATAATAAAGCTTATTTTCTTTATCATTTATCGTATTATATGGTTTTCCCAAATTTCCTCTTGAATCACTTACTGATATATTTACACTTAACTCCTTATTAACACTAAATCTAACAGTAGGTAAATCTCCTGCGCGTTCCCAATCTACTTTTATGCTTCCATCAACTGAATATTCCTTGATAGCATCATTACTTAAATTGTTACCAATATATTTTATAGTTATTTCAATTGGGTTTGCTCTAAAATATCCATTCCAATACCAATGCCAACTCCACTTCCAACTTCCAATAGACTCATATTGTATACTAGGCAATTTAATTGAAGTTAAGTCAAGCCCATTTACATCAATATTTTTACTTACTCCATTTTGCTTCCATTCTATCCCATTTACTTGCATTCCATCTGGAACATTTAAGTCTAATATTGCATAATTAAGACTTTCTATACTATTAGGCTGTTCTCTATTACTATATCCAAAATAACTTGGGTCTAAGTCTTGAGGTTGAACTGTATAAGTTACACTTACTTCTTCACCATTATTTATTATGTAATCCGTAGTACTAGTATTTATTGACATATAAGGTACTTGATATGCCAATACATTTAGACCTACTAAGCTTATTAGTCCTATTACAAATATAAATATTAAAATATTTTTTCTATTATCAACTAACTTAATCAACTATTTCACCTCCAAACATCTATTTTTTATTTCTAAAGGTTAATATGTTACTAATCTCATATGGAGTAGCATTATTAGTATCAAACTCTATTTTTACTTCTATTGAACTAGCATTCTCAAAATTTGTTCCACTAGGCATAGCATTAAAACTCATTTTCTTAATAAATTGTCCTATTTGAACTTCTTTATTATCATCCTTTTTATAATATAAAATTTCATCATCTAACCTAAATCTTGTTTCTATATTATCCTTTATATCATCATTATCAAATGTTATTGATATAGCATCACCATTTCCTATAGATTCCGCTGTACTATTTTCCGCTAAGTCTATATTTTCCTTACTATTATTTAAATTAATCGCTAAAATCTTTGAAGCTTCCATAGCTGAATCAGTAAAATAATTCATTATTACCTTTGCTTCTCTTTGAAAATCTATTTGATTGCTTGTCTTATTTAAACTTCTATAGTTTGATATAAAGAAAGGTCCAACTATCATTAATATTATAGTAATTAATGACAAAGCAACAACTAACTCTATAAGAGAAACACCTTTCCTTTTAGTTTTAAGTTTCATACTCTTATCACCATCTTTCTCTTATCATTAGTTTACTTTCCAATCATTTGTCTTTACTAAATCTAAAGTTGTATCATTTATATCTTTTTCTGATTTAACTACTAAGTATGTAGAAGTTGGATTTCCACTAAACACACCTTTAAAATCCTCGTAATTATCTCCTACTAATTCTTTCAAATATTCCTCATCATAAGTTATTTTCACATTTTGTTTTTTAGTTCTTCCCTTATTTAAAACATCTAAACTGCCAGTAGTTATTATAGTCCCTTTAAAACTTATATCACTATCTATTTTTATATTTTTATCAGTTATAATAATTCCATTGCAATCTTTATTTATAGTTACAGTATTTTTATCAATTGTTAATGGACTATTATCGCTATTTTCACCTATATTACTTCCATTATTTATATCAATATATATTAAATCGTTACTCTTAGTAATTTTATTAACATACTTTTGATTTTTTGAAAGCATGCTT
This sequence comes from Clostridium sp. LIBA-8841, assembly GCF_057782475.1. NCBI lineage: Bacteria > Bacillati > Bacillota > Clostridia > Eubacteriales > Clostridiaceae > Clostridium > Clostridium sp. LIBA-8841. The sequence continues at coordinate 3,400,052 of NZ_CM173488.1, forward strand.
TCCGTATTTATAGAATTAATCTTTCTAAAATAATTATCTATATAATCACTTCTTATTTCTTGAACTTTGTCTAAAGTTAAATTATTTCCTTTTATATCATTATCACCTTCAACAGTTACACCAACACTTGTTACATCATCTGAATCTGGCAAAGAAATGCCCTTACTATTTATATTTACAGCCTTACTTGCTTCCTTAAAATATTTCGCCTTAGCATCCAAGCTACTATCTCCATCTATACTTTCTACTAACTGTAGTGGATTATAGTATTTGAATTTTACATCTTTTCCTTTTACAGCATATGTATATGCTATATAATTACCTTTTACCGCTACTGATTCACCTGTTTGATAGCTCTCCCCTAAAGTATTTATGTATGCACTTCCCATTATTACTGCTTTATTTTTAATATCTAAATTAGATCCATCGCCTAAATCTTTTGCATTTATTACTATAGCACTAGAGTTTTGCTTATCACTTGCTAGATTTTCATTTGAACTATTACTATTCAAACCATAAAATCCATCTTGAAGATTAATACTAGAATTTAATCCATTCATTATCAAGTCATTCATCGTATAAACTGGTACTTTAGAATCTATTCTATTTCCTTTTAAAAACTCACTATTTCCAAAAGCCTTCTTTGAATCTATATTTTCAAAAGAATATATACCTAAATTATGAGTATATATTCCACTATTATTTGTTCCTGCTGAACCTAAAGCTTTAAGTGACCCATTTTCTCCATTAAGGATAATATCTTGCTTGCTCACCAAAACTCCATTATCTATATTTAAGTTTCCCCCTGAAATTACAATTCCACTGGCAACTTTATTTTGATTTTGATTTTTATAAGATTTATTATCATCAAAACTATAATTAGCAGAAACATAAGCACTTCCACTTATATTTAAATCACTATTTTGATTAATATTAAGATTTTCCCCAACAACTAACCCTTGTTGCCATATATTATATACAGGTATTTTTTCTGTATAATATGCACCATTATAATCAGGTACCTCTATATTAAAAGTCAATTGAACATCCTTATAATTTTTAGTTTTATTTCCGTCTTTTACATTAAATTTTGAGTTTAATCTTATAGTTAGAATCTCATTGTTGTCAGAAGCTCCAAAAACAAAATATTTATCTAGATCACTTATTTGGTTAATCCCACTATATGAATTAATTTCTTTTCCATTTATTGAAATAACACTTATATCATAATAATCAGAATTCTGTTCATATTTAAACCCCTTAGTATTAAATAAAACTTGTCCATTTTTAATCTTAAATAGATTCTTAAAATTATCATGAATATAATTTTTGTATTCACTCTTGAATATAGAATTTTGAGTACTCTCTATATTTTCAGAAGTTAAACCCTCCACACTACTCTTTGCAACTGCATCATTCCCAGCCTCTACAGCTTCTGCAGTCATATCATTTATTTTAACTTTAACTTCATCTAAACCTGACTCAGACATATATAAATTTTGTGTTTTTTTAGATTCAACTATTATAGCTTTATAATTTGACAAAGAAAGTGACACTATTGCTGTACCAATTGTTGCAACTATTGCTAGTACTACTATTACATAGGCAAGAGAAGCTCCTTTTTTCTTTTTCATGTATAACATATAATCACTCTCCTATAAATTCTGTAGCTTTAAGGTTGTATATTTCTTCATTCCCACACTTTATATTTAAATTTATATCATATAACCCTACCTTATTGTCATAAGGAGACTTTTCAACATAGTTTTTGTAGATCTTAACTATCCCTTGTGGCTTTGTATCTTCAATAGTATCATAATATCTTACGCCACTTCCCTTGTATTTATAAGCATATATACTTAAGTCTCCTTCTAAATCACTGTTTAAAGCCCTTAACTTTATAGATTTATTTTTTTCATCTTCATAAAAAAGAACTTTCACTTTAGAATCTTTGCTTTCTTTAGCTAAATCAGCTTTATTTATATCACTTTCAGTTTTCACATTATCATTATTAACTGTGATATCATTTCCCTCATGAGTTGATTTAATATCAACAGTTCCATCACTATTTTTATCTATGGTTAATTCAAGCAACTCATTATTTAAATTGTTAATTCGTTTATATTTTAACCTGTACCACTCTCTATTTATTATTCTGTAAACAGTAATACTAGTATTACCAATATAAACGCAATAATTAAAATCTAATTTATTACTTTCATTATTTTCATCCTTATCATTGTTATATCCACTTAAATTTGGTGTTATAGTTCCCTCAACCTCAAAGTTTTTATTTGTATTATTAAACTTAACAACACCATTAACTTTATATGAATCAAAATTATTTTCACTATTATTTTCTTTATTCAAAGTTATCATTATGCCATTATTCAAAACTATCTTATTTGTATCTGGATAATTTGATAAATTATATAACTTATCAACTTTTAAAGCTTTTATCTGTTCAAGAGTACTTTGTGCTAAGTCTATAGCCTGTTGTTTTTCTGCACTTTTGCTAGATGTTTTAATTGCTGTCAAAGTAAAGCTTCCTAAGGGTATCATTATTAAGGTAAACAAAACCAAACTAATTATAGCTTCTATCACTGTAAATCCTTTTTTACTTTTTCTTTTTTTGATACCCATAAGCTTCACACCTCTTCTAGTTTTTTATTACTTTCACTTTACCTTCTGTTGTTACGTTAACTCTTGGATTGGATGTATCATCCTTATCTACAACCAAATTAACATTTTTATCTGAACTATTTACTATTTTTATATTAACTCCAGATTTATCATCATTATTTCCTCTTTTCTCTGAGAAAATTTCAAAATTTATATCATTTCCATTTGGCTTAAATTCTTCACCATCTCCACTAAAATCTGCTGGATATGTCTTACTTCCTACTTTATATTTATAATAATATTTACCATCCTTTTCAGTTATGTACATTTCTACATTGGTAACATCATTTTCATCGTTACTTAAATAACTTGTCTTATTTTTATCTTCAGCTTTACCTAATACTATAGTTGGTAAATCTGAGTTTATTGGTCTAATAGTCATTAAAAAATCATTTTTTGTTTTTGAATTTTCTAATTGACTTTCTAGTGTTCCACTACCTGCAACACTTGCTCCTGAAAAAGGATTTTCCTTACCATATTTATCATCAGCTGTTGTAAACTCTTCAGTTGTAGCATCAATCTTTGGTATTGCAATTAATTGTATATTTATATTAGCTGAAACTTTCCCATCAGTTTGAGCGCTTAAATTAAAATTAAGTATATTTATATGCTTAGGATTTTCATCAAGAGCCTTCATAAAATTCATAATATCATCATAAGTTCCATTTACACTTAAAGAAATAGTCATTTGATTTAAGTTGTAAATCTCTTCTTGTTTCTTACTTGAAGTTTCTTGTTTTTTATCATCAACTATATTATTATAATCATTTACTATACCTTGTATCTGATTTTGATTTTCTTCACCATTCTCATTATTACTTTGTTTATCACTCTTTTGTACAACTGGAAGAGCTTTTACTTCAGAAAAGCTCATAGTTCCCTTAACATTAGTATTATTCATTAAATTATTTAACTCTAAAATAATATTAGGTTGCTCAATACTTGAATAAAATCTAGATGTTAAATTGTTGATTTCTGTATTAAATATATTTATTTCTTCTTTATTTGGTTCCATAGATTGAACCATTTTCACATCATCTTCATATTCTTTTTCAGTACTTTGTTTTTTACTCTCTAAAGATTTTAATTCACTGTATTGATAATCCCATACTAATTTATAATATCCAAAGCCAAGAATTCCAAGAGCTAGGACAAATAATAAAGTCTTTTCTTTTTTAGTTATTTTCATTACTTCCTACCTCCTTTAGAGTACAACTTATAGAGAATGAATATTCTCCTTTTGCATCTCTTTCTCCAATACCACTTATATATGTATTTTCAATAAATCCAAGATTATTTAAATTATACTGTAAATCACTTATTGCACTTCTTGTTTTGGATAAAGCTTGGATTGTTAAATTCTTATTATCTATGCTTATTTGAGTAAATATAACATCATTAGGTACTGTACTATTTATTATTTTTATTCTTTGTGTATTTACATAGTCATTACTACAAATTTGTTCTGAAGCCGCTTTTACATTTGTATAATATTTTTCTAAAGTAGAGTGTTCTGAATCAATTTTTTTTGCCTGAGCTAAATTTTCTTTCATATCAACAGCATTTATTTCAGCTTCATAAGTACTTATTTGCTTTTTCAAAAGATGAATTTTCACAAAATTTATTGTAAAACTTGCTATAAATATAAATAAAATTACTCCTAGTATACTTAACCCTATATATTTTCTTGTTGAATCACTTTTTCTTTCTTGAACTATATGGGAGAAAAAGTTAAAATCTCTCATTATTAATCACCAACCTAAAGTCTTATTAAGGCTCCAATAGCATTTATGTATTCAGAAATACTTACTTCATCTACGTTCTTTTTAAATTCTATATTGCTATTTCCTTGAAGTATTTTAACTCTCATATCAAATTTAGTTGAAACATATCTCTCTAGTCCTTTTATGTTAGCTCCACCACCACAAAGATATATTTTATCTATTTTACCCTGAGAATTTTTACTTTTATAATACTTTATCAATCTATTTGCTTCGTCAAACCACATATCTACACTTTCTTTAACACAGTGTTCTAAAGGGCCCTCTTCTCTACTCATTAAATTACAACTTTCTTTTTTCTCACTTTCTGCTTCTTGTAATGACAGTCCTAACATTCTTGATATTTCATGATCTAAATGATTACCACCTGAATTTATTGTTTTAATTAAAACAAGTTCATTATTACTTATTATTGTTAGGCTAATATTATTTGCACCTATATCCATGCTTAAAACTGTTTCCTTTATATATGGATTCATTACATAAAGTGCCTTTCTCTTAGAATTGTAATTTAAATCAAGTGCATATGGTTTTCCACCAATCAAATTAGTAAGCTCTTCATAGGAATAAATCATTCTATTAGGGTAAACAACTATAAGAACCTCTAATTTTTCCTTTCCCTCAATAACTTTCTCACTTAATATATTGTATTGAATCATATGTTCTTCTAAATTTATAGGAAGATATTGTTTAACTTCATACTTAATTACAGTTTCTATTTCATCTTCATTTACTTTAGGTATCATTATGGTTCTATTTATTATTGATGTACTATTAGTAGTAAAAATAATATTATCAACATTTACCTTATGTAAATCTAAAGCATCACCTATAACGTCACTTAGCTCATCAATATTTTTTATATGTCCATCTTCAATTGCACCCTCTGGAGTTGATATTTTAAAAGCTTTTTCTATAGCAACTTTATTCTTGTTGTATCTTCCAACTACAACCTTTATATTTTCGCTTCCAATATCTATAGATACTGCCTTTTTAGAAATTACCTTAGCAGTTTTAATCGTTTTTTTATTCTGCTTTTTTCTCTTAAAAACTTTTAATATATCACTAACATCCATTTGCAATATGTTTTTTTTATCTTTCTTCTCTAAATTCAAGGGGATCCCTCCTTGCCTTTTATAGTTGAAAAGTGTAAGGATACTTGGTCCTTACACTTTATAATTTTATAATTTTATTACTTATTATTTTGCTATTTACTTAGCTTATTTATTTAAAGCATATTCTGAATCTGCTGTAGGATAAATATTTTTATCATTAATATCTACTTGTATAACAGGTTTGCTTTCAGGTCCTGTAATTGTAACTTTAAATATTCCTTTATCTACTGATTGAGCAAGTGGAATTGTTTGTAAATAGTTTTGTAAATCTTGTGCATCCATTCCAGGATCTGTTGATGGATCATCTTTTCCGTCACCACCATTAACTATTCCATCAGCATTTAAAGTTAAAGTTATCGTCTTATCTGCACCAGGAGCAATTATTTGACCTTCTGCTATTAAAGCTGAAGTTGCATCATATATTGTTTTCGCACTGGCTACATCTGCCTTAACTTTAGCTTTTCTTTGAATTGATAAGAAGTTTGGAATAGCTATAGCCGCTAATATTGCTATTATTGCTATTACTATAATTAACTCAATTAAAGTAAAACCTTTTTTCTTTTTATTTTGTTTTTTTGTATTCATTTGTTTTCCTCCTTACTAGTTTAATTGATATTCAGCATCTGTTGGATTAGGATAAACTAATACATCACTTGTTCCATCTATATATATTTGTATAACTGGGTTAGATTCAGTTCCAGTTATTTTAACTGCAAAGTGAGCATTATCAACTGATTCAGGTTTAGGTATTGTTTGAAGATAATTTTGTATGTCTTGTATATCTGCATTTACATCTTTTGTTCCATCTATTGGTGTAACATTTGCTAATACTGTAGCATCTTTAGAGCCTGGTACTATTTTTCCCTCTGCTATTAATGCTGATGTTGCATCATATACTGTTTTAGCACTTGCTATATCAGCCTTTACTTTAGCTTTTCTTTGTATTGATAAGAAATTAGGTATTGCTATTGCTGCTAATATTGCTATTATTGCTATTACTATAATTAACTCAATTAAAGTAAAACCTTTTTTCTTTTTATTTTGTTTTTTTGTATTCATTTGTTTTCCTCCTTAAAATAATATGTAATCTATTAAAAGCCCAAAAGACTATTAATTTCTTTTAAAATCACTGTCAGAGTTAGATGTAACTCTCAAAGTACATTATTTTTAACTACATAAACTATTAAACTTAGCTTGTCTAAGTTTTTAATCTAATTTTAAAATACCTGTTTGAGTGGGATATACATCGCCTACTGTTTTATTATTAGAGTTAATGATGGATACGTTTATTATTGGTTTACTTAAATTAAGTTTTCCATTTTCATATTCAAACTGAACATTTATATAAAAATATCCTCCACTAACTGATTGAGGTTTAGGTAATTCACCATTTTGCAAATATGCTTTCACTAAATTTGATTGATCATAAGAAGAAGATAAATCAATACCATACCCCCATCTTTCATCATTACCAGTTCCAGTATGTTCTGGCATTTTTGATTTGCCTTCTGCTATTAAAGTCGTAGTTATATCATACAAACTTTTTCCGGTAGCTATATCAGCATTAACCTTAGCCTTCCTTTGAATAGCTAAAAAGTTTAATATAGCTATTGCAGCCAAAATAGCTATTATTGCTATTACTATAATAAGTTCAATAAGAGTAAAGCCTTTTTTCTTTAGTCTTTTATTAATACTCAAGACTATCGCCTCCTTAAACTTAACCTATACTGTTATACATCTTAAACATAGGCGTTAATATCGAAATTAATAGGAATCCTATAATTACTCCCATAACAACTATCATAAAAGGCTCTATTAAAGCTGTTGCAGTCTGTATTCCTCTCTCTAACTCATCATCGTAAAAATCAGCCGTCTTATCTAATATACTATCTAAAGAACCAGATTCTTCTCCAACTTTAACCATAGAAGCAAGCATTGGTGGAAAAATTTTAATTGTCATAATTGAATCTCCAAGACTTTCCCCTCTTACAACCTTATCCTTAACTCTTAATAATTCCTTTTCTGCAATCTTATTTCCCACAACAGAAGCCACAATCTCAAGTGAGGTAACCAAAGACATACCACTTGAAGAAACTATTCCCATAGTCCTTGTAAATCTAGAAACTATTATCTTTTGAGTAAGCTTTTTTATAACTGGAATTTTTAAATTTATAATACTTAATCTATATTGACCTTCTTCACTCCTAAAATATTTTCCTAGGAAATAAATCCCCAAAACTAAAATTAAAAATAATATTATTCCATATTTCCCCAAAATTTTGCTTGTTCCTAAAACAAATTTTGTTATAGCTGGAAGCTCAACATTATTTTCTTCAAACATTTGCATAAAAGTAGGCATTACAAAGGTAAGAATAAAAGTTATTGCAATGATAGCAACAATTCCTAAAACTATAGGATAGATCATGGCACTTTTTATTTTTCCTCTTATCTTATTCTCTTTTTCATAATAATCTGCCATTCTCTTTAGAATCAAATCTAAATTACCACTTCTCTCACCTGCATCAACCATACTAGTAAGTAAATTGGGAAAAACACCTTTTCTTTTTTTCATAGAACTAGCAAGAGTTTCTCCTCTTTTTACATCAGCATTTACTCCAATTAATGCCTCCTTCATCTTCTGATTTTCATCCTGCTCTATTAATATATTTAAAACTTTTCCTACGGATAAACCAGAATCTAACATAACATAGAATTGTCTACAAAACACTGCTATATCTTTTAGTTTTACTTTATGCCTAAAAGAAAAGCGTTTTTTATTTCTGACATTAACTACTTCTATGCTTAAAGGATAATATTCATTAGATAAAAGAATTTCCCTAACTTGACTCTCAGAATCGGCAGTTTGTGTTCCTTCTATTCTTTGTCCCTCTGAATTAATAGCCTTATATTTATAATTTGCCATAATTCATCTCCTTCTCTTTTATCAAAACTAATCATCATGAGTTACTGCTAACATTTCTTCTACTGTAGTTACCCCTTCTAAAACTAAATCTCTACAAGCTTGTCCTAAAGTTTTCATTCCTTGTCTAATAGAAATTTCTTTAAGAACATGAGCACCTTCACTATTTAAAATTGCATCTCTATGTTTTTTAGTAATTTCCATAATTTCATATATACCAGCTCTTCCAACATAACCTGTGTTATTGCAATAAACACATCCTCTTCCTTTATGTAAAATTAGATTTTCATGCTTATCTATTCCTAAAATCGATTTTTCATATGAATTTGCTTCATACTTTTCTTCACATTTAGGACATATTTTTCTCACAAGTCTTTGAGCTATAACTCCTTTAATAGCATTTGCTATTAGATACTTTTGAACTCCCATATCTTCTAATCTTAAAATACTAGAAGGGGCATCATTAGTATGCAAAGTTGATAAAACCAAATGTCCTGTAATAGCTGCTCTTATAGCAATTTGAGCCGTTTCAGTATCTCTAATTTCTCCAATCATTATAATATCAGGGTCCTGTCTTAAAATTGATCTTAATCCTGTTGCGAAAGTTAACCCTGCTTTTAAATTAACATTAACTTGGTTAACTCCTTCTATTTCACATTCAACCGGGTCTTCTACCGTAATAATATTTTTACTCTCTATATTCAATTCATTCAAAATAGCATAAAGAGTTGTTGTTTTACCACTACCTGTAGGCCCAGTAACAAGTATTAATCCATTAGAATGTTTAGTTATTTTTTCTAATAAATCAAGCTCATCTTTCTTCATTCCAAGACTTTCTTTAGCTATTATAAAGTTCTCTCTATTTACTATTCTTATAACTATCTTTTCTCCTGTTATCATAGGTAAAATGGATACTCTTAAATCTATTCGTTTATTTCCTACTTTAGTAAGTATTCTTCCATCCTGTGGAAGTCTTTTTTCCGATATATCAAGGTTAGCCAGTATTTTAACACGTGTTACTAAGGGCGCTAAAGTATCTACTGGCAATGTTGATATAGTATGTAGCTTACCATCTATCCTATATCTAATCCTTAATATATTCTCATAAGATTCAATATGTATATCACTTGCTCTTTCTTCAACTGCATTCTTAATAACATACTCTATCATTTTTACAATAGGTGCATTATCTAAATTATCAATTTCCTCAATTTTATCTAAATTAAGTTCATTATTCTCTTCGCCTGATACTTTTGATAATTCTTCTGCAACTGAAAGAACTTTCTGATTCGAATAATATATGTCTATTGCTCTTTGAATAGATTGCTTTAAAGCTATATAAGGCTTAACCTTTAACCCTGTAGAAATCTCAACATCATCTATTGCTACTATATCCAAAGGATCAGCCATAGCAACCTTTATAATATTTCCATCTATTTCATAAGGAAATATCATGTGTTTTCTACAGACAGTTTCAGAAATCATCTTTATAGCTCTTCTATCTATTGTTATGATTTCAAGATTCACCTTTTCTATATTTAATTGTTTTTCTAAAACCTCTATTATGTCTTCTTCAGTAACAAAATTCTGCTCAACAAGTATTTCTCCAAGTCTTTTACCAACTTGTTTCTGAATTGCTAAAGCTTCTTTTAGTTCTTTTTCTGTCAGTTTTCCTGATTCTATTAGGATATCTCCTAAACGCTTCTTTTGATAACTTACCAAAGGAATATCCTCCTTTATCTAAAGTAAATACTTAAATTCCAAAATATATTGGAATTATAATATTTCCCATAAAAATTAATATTATAGTTGATATACCGATAGCTGGTCCAAAAGCTATATAATCGTCTCTTTTCTTTTTCTTGAACACAATCTCTAAAACAGCTAATATTCCACCGATTATAAATGACAAAAATATATTTATTATAGCTAATTTCCATCCTAGAAAAATTCCTGCTATAGCATGTATTTCTATGTCTCCACTTCCCATAGCTCCAGTTAGCTTACTAACTAAAAAAATCACTCCACTTGCTATTAAGCACCCAAAAAAATAATTTAAAATGCTTCCTCCAAAATAAATTTTTTCTATTAATGCAAAAATGATTCCAAGTAATATTGCTGGATAAATTGTAACAGCATAAACATCTTGAGTATCATAATCTATAAGTGAAATTACTATAAGAAATGTAATTAAGACTAAATACTTAATTGTCAAAAAAGATATACCATAATATTTATATACACAAAAATATAAAAAACCTGTAAGTAATTCTACTAGAGGATATCTTATAGATATTTTTGTTTTACAATATCTACACTTTCCCCCTAAGAATAAATAACTTAAAACAGGTACTAAATCTATAGGTTTTAAGTTTCTTTTGCATGTACCACAGTGTGAAGGGGGAAATGCTATAGATTCACCTGCAGGAATTCTAAAAATACATACATTCAAGAAACTTCCAATTATTAATCCAAATAAAAAAAATATTATAGACACAGTTCCTCCAAAATTAGTTAAAAAAATTAACTATTTATTAATATTTCATATTAATTATAAACATCATACATTTTTTTGTAAATAATTTTAAACAACATTTTTATCTTATTAAATGAATAATTTACTATTTTTCTTTTTATAAACAATATTCTTAAATAATACTTAATAATCCATTAAATTACACATTATAAAAATAAGCTTTTGATCTTAGTTTTATCAAAAGCTTTAAATATAACTTGTAACTAATTAAGTTTTAAAAAGATTCTGTTTTTCCTGTTGTTGCTTTTACTTTTCTTCCATTTTCTATATTTACATTATAGAAGTCTCCACTTTGTGGTTTATCTAAATCTTCAAGCAACTCTTGTAATTTACTCTCTCCATCGCCACTTATTCCTGATATTTCAACCCCTGAATCATTAGGTTCAATTTTTATATTTGTTGTACTACTTTCAATAACATCTTCTGCTAATAGCATTTCTACTGATCTTTCAATTGCCGCACAGTTTTGTTCATCAACTTTTGTTCTAGCTCCTTCTTTTACTGAGGAAAAATTTGGAGCTATGACTGTTATGATTATTGCCATAATAGCCAAAACAACAGTCAACTCAATTAAAGTAAATCCCTTTTTCTTTTTTTTCCTAGATTCCTCTTTTTTAAAATTTGTGTTTTTTAGTGATACCATTTCTGTACCCCTCCTATTATATTTTTCATAAAGTTAAATAATTTTTAACTTTAGATTTATATTAGGATTATGGACTTTTTTACCATTTTTATACATAAAAAAAGAGATTCTTTTAAAAAGAATCTCTTTCTATATATCATTCGTTTATTAAATTTCTTATGTTATTTAAAATCCTTAGTTATCTTAAAATCTTTCGTATATCTAAATCATTTGTTTGTTCTAATTTATGTACGTACTCTATAACTTCTTTCGTTTTTCTTTAACGTCTTTTGTTGTAATAGCATTAAGCTATTATATAAATTCAAATCATATGTAACTTTAATATCTTTTGTTTTATAAGTTCATTTGTTAATCATTATTTTATCTTTAGTGTATCTATTTCTTTTGTTTTTCAAAAAATCATTTGTAACTTATGTATTTATATTAACACATATTTTTCCAGTTGTCTACAAAATAATACAATATTTTTTGTTTTTTTTAATATATATTTTTTTCACCAATTAAAAATTTAAAATTAATACTTTTAATAACAATTAGTTTATAAATTAATTATTTACATGCTATTTTCAATTGATTTTTCGACATTTAAACCTTTAAAAGTATATTATGTAATTATTTTCAAAATAATACAATAAAAAAGAGATGACAAACAAATGCCATCCCTTTTTTCATTAATACATTCCGTCCATTCCCATACCTGCACCTTGAGGCATTTCTTTTTCTGGAATATCTGCTACAGCAGCTTCTGTTGTTAAGAATGTTGATGCTACTGATGATGCATTTTGAAGAGCTGATCTTGTAACCTTAGTTGGGTCAACAATACCTGCTTTAAGCATATTTTTATATTCTCCTCTTAAAGCATCAAATCCTATACCAGCTTCACTATTCTTAACCTTTTCTATTATAACTGAACCTTCTAAACCTCCATTGTGAGCTATTTGTCTCATTGGTTCTTCTAAGGCTCTTACAATTATATTTATACCAACCTGTTCATCTTGAACATCTGAAGTTAATTTAGCAACTTCGTTTATTACATTTACATAAGCAGTTCCACCACCTGGAACGATACCTTCTTCAACGGCTGCCTTTGTAGCCGCTAAAGCATCTTCTATTCTTAGCTTACTTTCCTTAAGCTCAGTTTCTGTAGCGGCACCAACTTTAACCACCGCAACTCCACCAGCTAGTTTAGCAAGTCTTTCTTGTAATTTTTCTTTATCAAACTCAGAAGTAGTCTCTTCCAATTGAATTTTTATTTGATTAATTCTATTTTTAATTTCTTCTGAATTTCCTCTTCCATTAACTATTGTTGTATTATCTTTAGTTACCTTAACACTTTCAGCTTCTCCAAGCATATCTAATGTAACTTCTTTTAAATCTCTTCCTAATTCATCAGATACAACAACTCCACCTGTTAAGATAGCTATATCTTGTAACATCTCTTTTCTTCTATCTCCAAATCCTGGTGCCTTAACAGCAACACAAGTGAATGTTCCTCTTAATTTATTAACAACTAATGTTGTCATAGCTTCGCCTTCTATATCATCAGCTATTATTAAAAGCTTTCTACCTGCTTGAACTATTTGCTCAAGTATTGGTAATAAATCTTGAATATTGCTTACTTTCTTATCAGTTATTAATACTAATGGATTATCTAAAGCAGCTTCCATTTTTTCTGTATCTGTTACCATATATGCTGATACATAGCCTCTATCAAATTGCATACCTTCTACTACATCTAACTCAGTTCCCATTGACTTAGATTCTTCTACAGTGATAACTCCTTCGTTACCGACCTTCTCCATAGCATCTGCTATTAATTCACCTATTTTTTCATCAGCGGCTGATATAGCAGCAACTCTAGCAATATCTTCTTTTCCATTAACAGGTTTAGAAATTTTCTTTATTTCTTCAACAGCCTTCTCAACAGCAAGCCTAATTCCATTTCTTATTAATATAGGATTTGCTCCTGCTGTTACATTTTTTAATCCTTCTCTTATGATAGCTTGAGCTAATAGTGTAGCTGTAGTTGTTCCGTCTCCTGCCACATCATTAGTCTTAGTAGCTACCTCTTTAACAAGTTGAGCTCCCATATTTTCGTAAGCATCCTCAAGTTCAATTTCTCTTGCTATAGTAACTCCATCATTTGTTATAAGTGGTGATCCAAATTTTTTATCTAAAATAACATTTCTTCCTTTTGGTCCTAATGTAACCTTAACAGTGTTAGCTAATTTATCTACACCTGCTTGCATAGACCTTCTTGCTTCTTCACCAAATAATAATGTTTTAGCCATATTAATCTACCTCCCAAATTTATTATGAATATCTAAAGCATTTATATGTTTTCAAACTATTCAACTATTGCAAGTATATCATCTTGTCTTAAGATAGTATATTCTTCACCTTCAAACTTAACTTCTGTTCCTGCGTATTTAGAGTATAAAACCTTATCTCCAACCTTAACTTCCATTTCAGTTCTTTTTCCATCTACTATTGCTCCTGGTCCTACTGCTATAACTTCTGCTTCCTGTGGTCTTTCCTTAGCAGTTCCAGTAACTATTATACCGCTTTTAGTAGTTTCTTCTGCTTCTAATCTTTTAATGACAACTCTGTCTCCAAGTGGTTTAATATTCATTCAAAAACCCTCCTTAAAAATGCTAATTAATTACTCAATTTTTAGCACTCTTCAATAAAGAGTGCTAATTCTTATTAATATAATATAATTTACCAGTTGTAAATTCAATAACTAAATTTATTAATTTACAATATGTTATTATTATTTTTTCTCTTTAATTTAAATTATCTTTTATTTTCTGTAATATACTCTATTTTCCTTTAAGTATCTTTTAAAATTTAATTATACCTTTTACTTCTTAATTCTAGACAAGTTCCTCTTTATTAATACACCATACACTATAAATTAATACTAAATGTATTCTTAAAATATGTATTCTTTGATTAATATTTTATAAAAAAGTCTAGAATTATTAAAAACATTTATTTTAAGGAGTAAATAATGATTAGAGTCTTAAAGAATATATTACTTTCTTTATATTTATTAATTAGTTCAATAATATTTTCCGTTATAATAACACTTAATAATTCTCCATTACTATATTCATTTTTTCTAGATTTTAAAAGTCTACCAGCAATAAGCAACCTTAGTAAAAATCAAATTATGAATGATTATAATAATATAATCAATTACCTGAATTCGCCATATGAAACTACTCTTAAATTTGAAAATTTTAAAATGAGTCCTACTGGAGAATATCACTTTTTAGAAGTCAAAAATATTTTTACTTCTGTTTATCTAGCTGGATTTATTTGTCTAATATTAGGAATAATTTTATTTATATTGATAAAAAAATCTAAAGTTAAAGTCTTATTGAAGTCATTTAATCTATTCTTCTATGAAGTTTTAATTATTTGCTTTTTTATACTCTTAGGATTTTATTTTGACTTTTCAAAACTATTTACTTTATTTCATAAAATATTTTTCAATAATGATTATTGGATATTTGATCCTCAAAAAGACCAAATAATAAATGTTTTACCTGAATCCTATTTTTTATTCTTAGCAGTATTGGTAATATCTTTAGTAATCATGTTTTCTATAATATCCAAAATCTTTTATAACCTAAATAAACCTATTTTTTCTTCTTCAAAATAAATTATATTTCCTTAAATTATAGAATAATTCTTCTTAAATTTTCAAACTATTAAAGTAACGGCTTTTTAAAATTTAAATACATATATTATAATATTTATAAGTATTCTATTATTTAAGGTGTGATGAATATGAATAAAGAAACTCATATATGTGATCTTTGTGAAAGGGAAGTTCCTACAATCACAGAACATCATCTAATTCCTCGTCAAAAAGGAGGAAGATTTCAAGAAACAGCTTGGCTTTGCGTGCCTTGTCACAAACAAGTACATGCTTTATATAGTAATTATGAATTAGCTTCTAGACTTTACTCTATACCAAGGCTTAGAGATGAAGAGAAGATAAAACGTTACTTAAAATTCATCAAGAAACACCCTGGTGATGCTAACTTTACTATAAAACAATCAAAAGCCATTCGTAAAAAAGGTCGTTATTAACAAAAAAGTAGATTATTAGCTCCTTAAACCCAAGTTTATAAAGCTCTTAATCTACTCTTTTTTTACTTGATCTAAAAACTATATTTTTATTCCATTTTCTCTTGCATAATAGAATAAATATTGTTGAGCAAATCCTGAATATTCTCCAAATCTTTCTCTTGCAAAAATTCTTATCTTATTTAATGAAGCATCATCGGCACCATAAAAATGCATCATAGCTCTTTTAACCCAAACATCAACTGGGAAAGCTGAACTTTTCTTCATAGAGAATAGCATTATACAATCTGCTACCTTTGCTCCTACTCCCATGAATTCTTGAAGGCCTTTATGGCATCCATCAACATCCATATTAGTTATCTTTTCTAAATCATATTTTTCTAATATTTCAACTATATCTTCTTCTGGTGCTTCTAGTATTCCTCTTTTTGCTAATTCACATTTATATATCTTTTGAGTTGTATCATATATGTATTTGCTTCTAAATGATGCACCAGTTTCTCTTATTTGATCTATTGAAGCCTTAGCTAAGCTCTCTGGTGTTGGGAAAGCATAATAGGTATTTCCTTTATATTCTATTGCTTCTCCCCATCTTTCACTTATTTTCTTTATTGTTTTTGATATTACAGGTATGCTATTTCTTGCTGATATTATAAATGAAATAACTAATTCAAAAGGATCTTGATTTAATATTCTTATTCCATATCCAAACTCAACAGCACTTTTTAAGGTATCATCCCAAGATAAAGCTTCTTTAACCTTTGAATAATCTCTTTCTAAATCGAAATAATCTACCCAAATATTTTCAAAATCCTCTTTATTAGTGTTATATATTATTACATCATCACCTTCTTGAGCAACTTCTATAACTCTTCCAAAGGCAACTCCTATGTATGAACCACTTTCTGTTCTTTCCCATCTAAAGCACTGCCCACATTCAAAAACTTGTTTTATATTAAAGTTTTTTGTATCCTTTAATATTACTTTATCCTCTCTATACTCTACACTTTTAAAATCCATTTATTTCACCTATCTTTCTATCTTTCTCTTCTTACGATTTCATCTAAAACTTCAGATGCAGTCTCTATCATAACTATGCATCTTCTATCATCGTCTTTTTTATATTTAGCTTTTAACTCAGTACAATTATATTCGCCTAATCTATCATAAAATTTTTCCATAAACTCTTTTGTGAAAGCTCTTGTTTGAGGACTTTGATGTCCTCTATCCTCTGTGAACATAACACCAAGAATACCAGCTGCACCTGTTGCTGCCCCACATACATTTCCTATTGCTAATCCACCACCAAAAGATGACATTACTTTTAAAGTTTCCTTTGATAAATTTAAATTATATTCTTCATTTGCAGCATACATTATGCACTCTGCGCAATTCAAATCATGTTTTTTATCCCACTTTTCTCTTGCTTTTTCAACTAACATATTATCCCTCCAAAATAAAGTTTTATTAATTATATCAATATTTATCTTATAGTTATTATAAATAAAAAAATTTCTCTTTCAAAATTATATATCTATAAGATAAACCAGTTAGAATTTAAATCTAAAAGTATTATCTAATTCTATTCATAAAACCTTATATGAATAATATTATACTAATAAAGGTTATTAATAAATAGTCTTTTTATATAAAACAAAATAAAAACATGGATAGGTGTTCTTTCGAATCACCCTCCATGTTATAAACTAAGCCTTCAATACTTTTTTCTTATCTCCTTTAAAAGTATCCCAAAGAATACTTATTGCAATTAATACCATAAGTCCAGATATAACTATAGGCTTTGATAAAAATACTGTAACATATCCTAGGAATGGTATATGAAATAAGACTTTTCCTATTAAATCTTCCTCTCTAACCATCTCAGTATCCTCTGCATTGTTATTATCACCTTTTGTTATTAACCCCTCTTCATTTTCTTCTACAATTCTATGAGTAACAATATTTCCTTCATATTTAAAAGTTATTACATCTCCAGAATCAACTTCATTAATTTCAGCACTTTTAACAATAACTAAATCTCCGGTTCTAATCTCAGGTTCCATGCTTCCACTTAATATTGAATATGTTCTAAACCCAACAGCCTTAAATATTGCATCTGACTTGCTCATAAAGTTGTTTATTAATATAAGAACTAACATACCTACAACTATATAATATATTGTATTACCTATCTTTTTATTACTCATAAACTCACCCTTACTAAATATTAAATATAGATACAATTGCCCTATTATATTTATATTCAAATATTATGTAAAATATGACTTTTTATTAGTATTTAATTCTTCAAATATATTTTTTTAATTTATATTTTAAAATACTTCTAAAATATAAATTGGTTGTATCAAAAGTAACTTTAAATAAAGTTTTGATACAACCAATTCTAAAACAAATATTCTATAGGTTATGAAGGTGACTATAAACTCCTCCAAGTTTTATAAGTTCTTCATGATTTCCTCTCTCTTCTATCCCCTTGTCTGTTAACACAATTATTTCATCAGAATTTTTAACAGTTGAAAGTCTATGCGCAACTACAAGAGTTGTTCTATCCTTACTTAATTCTTCTAAGGCTTTTTGTATTTCATATTCAGTAACATTATCTAAAGCTGAAGTAGCCTCATCTAAGATTAATATTGCAGGATTCTTTAAAAATACTCTAGCTATTGCTATTCTTTGCTTTTGACCACCAGAAAGCTTAACTCCTCTTTCTCCTATAAATGTATCATATCCATCTTCTAATCCCATTATGAAGTCATGTAGACAAGCATTTTTAGCTGCTTCTATAACTTCTTCCTCAGTTGCTTTAGGATTTCCATACATTATATTTTCTTTTATAGTTCCAGTAAATAAGAATACATCTTGTTGAACTATTCCTATGTTTTCTCTTAAAGATTTTAAAGTAACAGTGCTTATATCTACATCATCTATAAATATCTTTCCACTTTCATAGTCATAAAATCTAGGAATAAGATTACATACTGTTGTTTTTCCTCCACCTGAAGGACCAACTAAAGCAACCATTTTACCAGCTTTAATGTCTAAATTAAAGTTTTCTAGTATACTTTCCTTATTATCATATCTAAAAGTAACATCTTTTATTGAAATTTTCCCTTTTACATCTTTAAGTTCCTTTGCGTTAGGAATTTCTTTTTCATTTTCTTCGCCCATAATTTCTTCATATCTTTCAAAACCAGACATCCCATTTTGGAACATTTCATTGAAATTTATAAGTTTTCTAATAGGTTGTAAAAACATCTTTATATATAGTAAATATGCTGCAAAATCCCCAAGATTTATTTTTCCTAAATAAGTGAAATATCCAGCTGCTATTAATACTATAAGTTCAAGCATATCTATAAGGAAAAACATTCCTGAAAAATACTCAGCCATGGCTTTATATGCATGTTCTCTTGCCTTTTTAAATATATTATTACTCTTATCAAACTTATCCATCTCATAAGTCTTATTACCAAATGATTTAGTAACTTTTACACCTGAAATACTATTTTCTATAGTAGCATTTACTTCTCCAGTTTTAACTCTAGTATCTTTAAATGCTTCCCTCATTTTATTTTTCTTTCTAATAGTATAGAAAATTAAAAATGGTAAAAGAGCAAAAGTAATAATTGTTAAAGGTATATTTATTGTACATAAAATTATAAATGATCCAAATAACATAACTATTGATATAAATAAATCTTCTGGACCATGGTGTGCCAATTCTGATATGTCTAAAAGATCATTTACTATTCTAGACATAAGAACCCCTGTTTTATTATTATCAAAATATTTATTAGGCATGTCTTGTAATTTTTCAAACAAATCTCTTCTCATATCTGCTTGCATTCTTACACCAACTACATGCCCCCAATATTGCATAAAGTAGTTTAAACCTGCTTTAACTAAGAATATCAAAGTAAGCACCGTAGCAAAAACAAACAACAACCTTATTTGTTTATTTGGAATAACGTTGTTGATTATATTTCTTGTAATCATAGGATAAACTAAATCACAAGCAGCAACTAAAAAGGCTGCTAATAAATCTAAAATAAATAATTTTTTATATGGTTTATAATATTGTATAAATTTTTTTAACATATTTCCCCCTTAATGATATACGTTATTAATTAATATTTATTTTCATTCCTCTAATTATAATGAATTTTTTAAATTAAATCAACTAAAAAATAACTAAAAAGAGGTTGATAAAATATCAACCTCTTTTGCATAACTCAACTAAATTTTAATCATATAAATATCACACTATAAAACTATTTATGCAATTATTATAATAAATATTTATAATATAAATTATTTAATTTTTATAAACTTTTTTAAATTTCAATTCTATACATTGTAGTTGTAGAATCCTCTACCAGTTTTTCTACCTAACCATCCAGCTCTAACATATTTTCTTAAAAGACTGCTAGCTCTATATTTACTATCTCCAGTTTCTTTGAATAATACGTCCATGATAGCTAAGCAAACATCTAATCCTATTAAATCACCTAAGGCTAAAGGTCCCATTGGATGATTAGCTCCTAATTTCATTGAAGTATCTATATCTTCAACTGAAGCTATTCCTTCTGAATATATTTCAACAGCTTCATTTATCATAGGAATAAGTATTCTATTAACTACAAATCCTGGTGCTTCAGCAACTTCTACTGGAGTCTTTCCTATAGCTTCTGACATAGCTTTTACTTTGTCAAAAGTTTCTTGTGAAGTAGCCATACCTCTTATTACTTCAACAAGTTTCATTATTGTTGCAGGATTAAAGAAATGCATTCCTATAACTCTATCAGGTCTGTTTGTAGCTGAAGCTACTTCTGTTATTGATAATGAAGATGTATTTGAAGCTAATATAGTTTCTTCTTTACATATCTTATCTAACTCAGCAAATATTTGCTTTTTGATTTCCATGTTTTCTACTGCAGCTTCTATAACTAAGTCACAATCAGCAGCCATTCCTAAATCAGTAGTTCCAGTGATTTTTGATAATACCGCTTCTTTATCTTCTTCAGTTATTTTTCCTTTAGAAACTAATTTAGTAAGACCTTTATTGATTCCAGCTATTCCTCTATCAACAAACTCGTCTTTGATATCTCTAACGATAACTTCATATCCTTTTTGTGCGAATGCTTGAACTATTCCAGCACCCATTGTACCTGCACCAATTACAAAAATCTTTTCCATATTAAGTTCCTCCTAAATACTCTCTTTAATTGGACTTTTCTGATTTCTCAGAAAAGTCCTACACCATTAATTGAAAAATTTTATAAGTTTACCCTTGTTATATTACCTTTTAATTAAGCTTCCTCTTTCATAGCTTTTAATTGAGCTATAAATTCTGGAACAACTTTATTTACATCTCCAACTATTGCATAGTCAGCAATTTTCATTATTGGAGCATTAGCATCTTTGTTGATAGCTATTATCATATCTGATTCTTGCATACCAGCAGCATGTTGTATAGCTCCTGAGATACCACAAGCTACATATATGTTTGGTCTAACAGTTTTTCCTGTTTGTCCAACTTGGTAATCTTTATCTACCCATCCTTTTTCTACTGCTGCTCTTGAAGCTGCTATTGATCCGTTCATAACTTCTGCTAATTCCTTAAGCATTTTGAAGTTTTCTTCTGAACCAACACCTCTACCACCAGCAACTAATACGTTAGCTTCTGAGATATCTACGATATCTTTGTGTTCTTTAACTATTTCAACTATTTTTGTTCTTATATCGTTAGCATTAAATTCTATTTCAACATTTTCTACAGTTGCATCATTTTCTCCTAGTGGAAGTTTTTCGAAAACTCCTGGTCTTACTGTAGCCATTTGAGGTCTGTGATCTGGACATACGATTGTAGCCATTAAGTTACCACCGAATGCTGGTCTTGTTGCTAATAAATCTCCACTTTCAACATCAACATCTAAAGATGTACAGTCAGCAGTTAAACCTGTTTCTAATCTAGCAGCAACTCTTGGACCTAAGTCTCTTCCTATGAATGTTGCTCCTATAAAGATTATATTTGGTTTTTTAGCCTTAGCTAACTCACATATAGCTTTAGTATATCCGTCAGTTGTGTAATGCTCTAATTCTGGAGAATCAACAACTAGTACTTCATCAGCACCATGTCTTGATAAATCTTCAACTAAACCTTCAACTTTATTTCCTATTAATAACGCTGTTAATTTTGATCCTAATTTATCAGCGATTTTTCTACCTTCACCTAATAATTCTAATGAAACTTTTTGTAATTGACCTTCTCTTTGCTCTGCAAAAACCCAAACGCCATTGAAATCTGCTTTATTCATCTTAAATACCTCCCATAATCCTTAGATGTAGTGTTTTTCTTTTAATTTGCCTAGTACATAAGTAACTGAATCTTTAGGTGATTCTTTAACTATTTCTCCTGCACCTTTAGCTTCTTTAGTCATTGATCTCTTAACTTTTGTTGGAGATCCTTTTAATCCTAATTCAGCTTTGTCTACATCTATGTCATCAGCTGACCATACTAAGATTTCATCATCAGATGTTTCAAATATGTTTTTAACATTCATGTATCTTGGCTCATTTAACTCTTTTATAGCAGTTAAAAGTACTGGAGCATCAACTTTTATTAATTCATATCCATCTTCTAAAGCTCTATTTATTAATAATCCATCTTCTTCAACTTTAACACCTTGAACGTAAGTTACTTGAGGAATATTTAAATGCTCAGCTATTTCTGGTCCAACCTGTGCAGTATCTCCATCAATAGCTTGTCTTCCTGCGAATATTATGTCATATTCTAATTTCTTTATTGCTCCTGCTAAAGCTTTTGAAGTAGCTAAAGTATCAGCCCCTGCAAATGCTCTATCAGTTATAAGAATTGCTTTGTTAGCTCCCATACATAAAGCTTCTCTTAAAGCACTCTTAGCTTGAGGTGGTCCCATACTTATTACAGTTACTTCTGCTCCATTATTATCTTTTAATTCTAATGCAGCCTCTAAAGCATGCTTATCCTCTGGGTTTATTATTGATGGAACTCCATCTCTTATAAGAGTTCCTGTTTTTGGATCTATTTTAACAGCTGTTGTATCTGGCACTTGTTTTAAGCAAACTACTATTTTCATCTCAAAGCCCTCCTAAAATTATCTTAATATGCTTCCTGCGATAACCATTTTTTGAACCTCTGAAGTTCCTTCATAGATTTCAGTTATCTTAGCATCTCTCATCATTCTTTCTACTGGGTATTCCTTAGTATATCCGTATCCACCGAATAATTGAACAGCCTTAGTTGTAACCTCCATAGCTACATCTGCAGCAAATAATTTAGCTCTTGCAGCATCTACTGAATATGGTTTACCCGCTTCTTTTAAGCAAGCTGCTTTATATACTAAAAATCTTGCAGCCTCAATTTTAGTATCCATTTCTGCTACCATCCATTGTAATCCTTGGAATGCAGATAATGATCTACCGAATTGTTTTCTTTCTTTCATGTAAGCAACCGCTTCTTCTAAAGCTCCTTCTGCTAACCCTAATGCTTGAGCAGCGATACCTATTCTACCACCGTCTAGAGTTTTCATTGCTATTCCAAATCCTTTTCCTTCTCTTCCGATTAAGTTTTCTTTTGGAACAACACAGTTTTCCATTATTAACTCAGTTGTTGAAGAAGCTCTTATACCCATTTTGTCTTCTAATTTACCAATTGAAAATCCAGGGAAGTCTTTTTCAACTATGAAAGCTGAGATTCCTCTTGTACCTTGACTCTTATCAGTCATAGCAAAGATTATGAAAGTATCAGCAACTCCACCGTTTGTTATGAATATTTTACTTCCGTTTAAGATATAGTTATCTCCTTCTAATACGGCTGTAGTTTGTTGACCTGCAGCATCTGTACCAGCACCTGGTTCAGTTAATCCGAAAGCACCTAACTTTTCACCTTTAGCAAGTGGAGTTAAATATTTTTCTTTTTGAGCTGGAGTACCGAATTGATCTATTAATGAAGCACATAATGAAGTATGAGCTGAAACTATAACTCCTGTAGTACCACAAACTTTTGATAATTCTTCAACAGTTAAGATGTAAGATAAAGTATCTCCACCAGCTCCGCCATATTCTTTACTAAAAGGAATTCCCAACATTCCTAACTTAGCCATTTTTTTAACATTCTCCATAGGGAATCTTTCTGTTTCATCGATTTCTGCAGCTATTGGTTTAACTTCGTTTTGAGCAAACTCTCTAACCATTTGCTTAACTAATTCTTGTTCTCTTGTTAATTGAAAGTTCATTTTAATTACCCTCCTTAAATCCACACAACCATTTATTTAAAAAATTACTTGTTTTTAAAATTCTTTTCTCTTCTTTCTACAAAAGCACTCATACCTTCAGTTTGATCTTCTGTAGCAAAACATTTTCCAAAATCTTCAGCTTCTATAACTACTGCTGAATCTATATCAACTTGCATACCTCTATCAATTGCATCTTTACATAGCTTAACAGCTATTGGTGCATTAGCAGCTATTTTTTTAGCCATTGCCATTGCTTCTTCCATTAAAGTTTCTGGCTCAACAACTTTATTTACTAAACCAATTCTTAAAGCTTCATCAGCTTTTATCATATCGCCTGTGTAAATAAGTTCTTTAGCTTTACCCATTCCAACTATTCTTGGTAATCTTTGAGTTCCACCAAATCCAGGAGTAATTCCTAAACCAACCTCAGGTTGTGCGAACTTAGCCTTTGTAGTTGCAATTCTTATATCGCAAGCCATAGAAATTTCACATCCGCCACCTAAAGCGAAACCGTTTATAGCAGCAATTACTGGCTTGTCTAATTTTTCTAATCTTCTAAATACTTTGTTACCTAAAAGTCCAAATTCTTTACCCTGTTCTTCATTTAAATCTTTCATTTCTGCTATATCAGCACCTGCAACAAATGCTTTATCTCCAGCACCTGTTAAGATAACAACGTATACATCATCTTGTTTCTCGATGTGGTCTATAGCAGTATCTAAGTCCTTTAAAGTTTCTGAATTTAGTGCATTTAATGCTTTTGGTCTGTTAATTGTTAAAATTCCAATGTTGCCCTCTTTTTCAAAGATTACATTATTTAATTCCATCGTATTTCCTCCCTCATATACCATAGCGAATATATGGTTTTAAATAGCTTAACAACTAATAACTAACAACTTAATATTCTTCCACCTTATATTTTTCCAAAATTATTGTTAATTTTGTAACAAGCAAAGGCAAAAAAATAATTGAAGTACTTGGTACTTCAATTAAATTATAAAACTTAATAGTAAATATTTCAATATATTATTTATATTTTTTTGAAAATCTAATACTTTTTTTCCATATTAAACAATTTATCCTATGATAAATTCACTCTATTTTACGTCATTGTGATTTAAAAGATAAACTAAAGTCATCATACTCTCACTTAAATGTACATTTTCCACTCTTATCTCATTAGGTACTTCAAGATCTATAGGAGCAAAGTTCCAAATGCCCTTTATTCCACCTTCAACTAAATCATCACAAACCTTTTGAGCATTAGTTCTTGGTACACAAATTATTCCTATTTCAATGTCATTTTCTTTTACGAAATCTTTTAGTTTCTCTACATCTTGTATCTCTACATCTCTTATTTTAATTCCAAACATTCTTGGATTTGCATCAAATATACCTCTTAATTTAAAGCCTAATCTATTGAAACTATTATAGTTAGCTATCGCTTGCCCTATATTACCAGCACCTATTATTACTGTATTATAGTCTCTTGTAAGTCCTAATATGCTTCCTATATTATTGTATAATTCTTTTACATTATATCCATAACCCTGTTGGCCAAAATCACCAAAACAATTAAGATCCTGTCTTATTTGTGAAGCAGTAAATCCTATTTTTTCACTTAACTCTTTTGAAGATATTCTATCAACATCATTTTCCATTAATTCTTGTAAGTATCTATGGTATTTAGGCAATCTTTTTATAACAGCCATAGATATGCCTTTTTTCTTTTCCATTTTAATAGCACCTCTTTCTAAAATTGTTCTTTTTTTAAAAAGCAATTACTTTTTAGAATGTATTCTAAACTCAAATGATAAAATTACAAATTTAACCTTCTAAAATATTACCATACCCAAAAAAGTTTGTCTATATTTTAACATTCTTTTGGTTTCACTATCAAAAATATATGTATTTAAGTATATTATTTATATTTTTTTCCATTTTTATAATACTTGGTTAATATAATTAAAATTGCATTATTTTGTTATAACTTAACTTATTAATAAATTTCTACAAAAAAAATAAGGCTTGCGTGTCTAAAACCCTACGTGCACACAAGCCTATTTAAACATTTCATAATGTTTAATATAAAAGTTTAAGGGAATTATTTACAATCTATACCCTATGCCTGAAAGTATTCTTACCATGTAAGGATAGCAAAAAAACTAAGTCTTGTCAACAACATTAGACAAATTTCACGGTTATAACTTCTTATTTTTTAATATTCTACTTGAATTTAGTACAGCTATTAATGTTACACCTACATCTCCGAAGACTGCTTCCCACATATTAGCCATTCCTAAAGCTCCAAATATTAAAATTATAACTTTAATTGCTAGAGCAAAAATTATATTTTGCCATACAATTTTATTTGTTCTTTTAGCTATATCAATTGCTTTTATTATCTTACTTGGTTCATCATCCATTATTACAACATCTGCTGCTTCTATCGCTGCATCTGATCCTACACCTCCCATTGCTATTCCTATGTCGGCTCTAGCTAGTACGGGAGCATCATTTATTCCGTCTCCAACAAAAGCAATCTTTTTATCCTTACTTTTATTGTTAAATAGTTCTTCTAATTTTTCTACTTTGTTTTGTGGTAATAAGTTGCAGTATACTTTATCTATGCCTAACTCTTTAGCAACACTGTCTCCAACTTTTTCATTATCTCCAGTTAACATAATAGTTTGTTTAACACCTATTTTCTTTAATCCACTTATAGCTTCTTTAGCATCCTCTTTTATTTCATCTGAAATAACTATATAGCCTAATTCACTATTTTCATTAGCTAAATAAACTACAGTTCCAACTTCATTTATAGGTGTAAGAGTTATATTATCCATATTCATTAACTTTGAATTACCAGCCAAAACTGTCATTCCATCAATTGTTACCTTTATACCTTTTCCAGGAATCTCTTCATAATCTGATATTAATGATTTATCAACTTCTCCATTAAAGGCACTTACTACTGACTTAGCAATTGGATGATTTGAGTAATACTCAGCATATGCTCCTAATTTTAATAATTCTTCATTACTTAATTCGCTTGTGCTCTCTACTTTTTTAACTTTAAATGTACCTTTTGTTAGTGTACCAGTTTTATCAAAAACTATACTCTCTACATTATTTAAAGCTTCTAAATAGTTACTTCCTTTTATTAAGATACCATTTTTAGATGCTACCCCAATTCCTGCAAAATATCCAAGAGGTATAGATACTACTAAAGCACAAGGACATGAAACAACTAAGAATATTAAAGCTCTTGATATCCATTCTGAGAAGCTTGCCCCACTTATTACCAAAGGTGGAATAACTGCAAGTGCTAAAGCTAAAAATACAACTACTGGTGTATAATACCTTGCAAACTTAGTTATAAACTTCTCTGTTGGAGATTTTTTATTACCTGCATTTTCAACTAAATCTAATATTTTAGAAACTGTAGATTCTCCAAAACTCTTAGTAACTTTTATTTTTAATAAACCACTTCTATTTATTGAACCTGCTAATACATCATCATTTTTTTCTACTTCTTTTGGTAATGATTCTCCTGTTAATGCAGATACATCTAACGTTGCTTCACCTGATAAAACAGTACCATCTAGAGGAATTTTTTCGCCTGCCCTTACTACTATTATTGATCCTACTGAAACACTCTCTGGAGATACTTTTTGTTCTTCTCCATTAAGATTAATTAAATTAGCGAAATCTGGTCTTATATTCATTAAATCTGATATTGATTTTCTTGATTTATTTACCGCATAATCTTGGAACATTTCTCCAACTTCATAAAATAGCATTACTGCTACCCCTTCTGGGAATTCACCTATGGCAAATGCACCAATTGTAGCTATAGTCATTAAGAAGTTTTCATCAAAAACCTGTCCTTTTAATATATTTTTAAATGCTTTTAAAAGAACTTCTCCACCAGCTATAATATAAGCTACACCAAAGATAATAAATTCATACATCTTATCTAAATTAACTATCATTCCTATTATAAATAAAGTTAAGGCTGCCCCTAATCTAATAAGGTCTTTTTTATCTATTCCAAAATTATTACCTTTGATACTTCCATGACTATGTGAGTGACCATGAACATGTCCATGTTCATCCTCTTCATCACAACAATCTCTATGGTTTGAAGATTGCATTTTATTTTTTTCTGATTCCTTTAGAACTTTTACATCTGGTTCTAAACCTAAAACTATTTTTTCTACTTTTTCATCAAGCTCTTTTTCTGAAATCCCCTCTTTAGGAGTTATTAATAAAAGCTTTGTTGAAAAATTAAGAACAGCTTCATCAACATCACTAAGTTTATTTATCTTATCTTCAATCTTTCCTGCACAATTTGCACAATTTAAACCGTCTAAATAAAATTTTATTTCTTTCATGACTAATATCTCCTTTACTCTAAAACGTGGTCTAAACCTTCATTGAAAATGTGTTTAACATGATCATCAGCTAATGAATAATATACTACTTTACCTTCTCTTCTAAACTTAACAAGTCTTGCTTGTTTTAATACCCTTAATTGATGAGATACGGCTGATTGACTTACTTTTAATAACTCTGCCATATCACATACACACATTTCTCCTTCAAATAATGCACATAATATTTTTATTCTTGTTGAGTCTCCAAAAACTTTAAATATTTCTGCTAACTCATAAAGAACTTCTTCCTTTGGTAAGTGTTCTTTTACTCTCTTTAGTATATCTTCATGAATAGTAGAACAGTTACAACTTTCTATCTTATTATTCTTCATAATTCAAACTCCTATTATTAACATTAACATATGAGCATCTGTTCATATGTTCATTTATATTATATGTCTGTCCTATATAAAATGCAACTAAAAAAAGCTAAACTAATTTTAAATTAGTTTAGCTTTTCATTATTTCTTTAAGAATTTCTCTATTTTTTTTAATATATCTTCTTCTCCAACCACAAGTAAATTATCACCTTTTTCAAAAACCAAATACGGCCCTGGTGA
Organism: Clostridium sp. LIBA-8841; assembly: GCF_057782475.1. Lineage (NCBI taxonomy): Bacteria > Bacillati > Bacillota > Clostridia > Eubacteriales > Clostridiaceae > Clostridium > Clostridium sp. LIBA-8841. The sequence continues at coordinate 3,429,126 of NZ_CM173488.1, forward strand.
TATAATAAGCTCACCATTTCTTCTTATAGCAACAATAGTCGCTTTTGTGTTCTGCCAAAACTTTGATTCAGAAACGCTCTTTCCTATAAGATCACATTCTTTTGGCAATTCTATTTCTATAGGAGTTAATGGATTAGTATATCTAAGTCTATTTGAATAATCTACTATTCTCTCTATCATTTCTCCTATATTTTTTTCTATGGTCTCTTTTTCTCTCATTAAAGAGTCTATATCATGCTTTAAAGATGTTACACTTTCAATTGAATGAAACCTATTTATGAAATTATAAGCATTATCCTTTGAGATAATCGTTACTCCACTGCCTTTGCTTGATGATACTACTTTCATATCTTCTAATAATTTAACAGCTTTTCTAACTGTTTCTGGCGATACATTGTAATTACTTGCTAAAGTTGATCTACCATGTATCTTTTCTCCTATTTTCATGTCATCATTATATATTCTTCCTGCAATATCTAAAGCAATCTGCTTGTATATAGGTTCATTTACTTTACTCTCCATCTCATACCCTTTCTATTATAAAAATTACTCGTCTAAATACATATCAATTTTAACATACTTTATAATGGAAAGGAAATATTTGCATTAAGCTATAACTTCTGAATAAACCACTTGCGTATTTATAGATATAGAATCACTTATATACTTAATAATACTTCTACAAGCAAAATAAGCATATTGCATATCATTTCTATAGCTTTCTCTCCTTCTATATATCTTATGGGCTTCCTTTAAGAAAAACTCAACAGACATATTACCCAATATTTCAAATTCATCTTTTGAAGGGACATATGTTTTAGCAAAGTTAGCTAACTTTTTTTCATATTTAACATGTTTATTCATACTGTGCTTAAATTCCCATCTTTCGCTATGAGGAACACAGAAGAAGTCACATATAAAATGACATATAACTCCAAGTTCTTGGCTAAATCTGCTTACTGAGAATTTCTTTTTAAAGTCATACATACTAAGTGATGATAATTTTTTTATCTTATTCACTATCATATCAAAAGATTCATCTAAATAATGCTTCTTTAATTTATACTTTGAAACCATATCTGGTTTTACATTTCCATATATAAAATTTTTTTCACTAATTTTAAAATTTACGTCAACATCTCTCAATATATTTTGTGCAATAAGAACATGAGTGTTCATTAACATAATTTATTACCTCTAATCCCTTTTAAAAAAGTCTCTTAATTAATATGATATTTCATATCTAATAAAAGTATATTACAAAAATAATTTTTATTTATTAATTAATTATTAACAAACCTACTTTTTATTTAGAAAAATATAACTGTAACATAAACTTTAATCCAACAAAGTCATATTCCGCTTAAATTTCAGTTCTCTTTATATGAATATTGACTCAGAACCAAACCTAAATTTTAATAATATAATTAGTAATTTATTTTACCTAATTACAAAGACCTAAACATACTAAGTATAAAACTTAAATATGTTTAGGTCTAACTAAAAGTATTTTAGTAATTATATTGTCCTACATTTTCACAAATTCTTATATCTAAAAGATCATCTGGAAGAGTTTTTTTGTATGAGCATAAAAACTCATTTAATTCACCATCCTGAAGATCTATATTTTTAGGACTAGTTATAAGAACCTTGTTTTTTTCTAAAATTAATTCAATATCATTTTTTTCATTTTTTATAAAATATGTAGTAACATTAGATGTTTTTACTTTTCCTTTATATTTCTCTTGGAAACTTAAAGTTTTTCTTAAGCCCTCATAGTCTCCTTCTTGAATTCCAAAATTACTCATATCTATCCCTAAGTTTTTCATTTGACCTTCAATATCTTCCATATCAAAGCCGTATCTCTTAAGCATTTCTGTTTGTATGTTTAAGAACTTTTCCTGAGAAATATTATTTTCATTCATGTATTTAGTTATCTCTCTTGAAAGATCCATCATACTCATATTTCCCTGAGCTACTGAGTAGTATAAATCATAAATGTATGATTCAAAATTATCTATATCTTTATCTCTTGCCTTATTCTTTAATTCATTGAAATCTACAATTCTATCACTCATAAACAATACCTCCGTAAAGTCCAAATTTATATTATTATTATAATAACACAAAAACATATTTATAACATATTTTAAACACTAAAAGTTTTAATTAATACTTATTTATGTGAAAAAGTATAAAATTCAAATAAACATCACTCTTAAAAGTAATTAATTCAATTCATTATTTTTCTTTATAATAAAAGTTTAAAACTAATATAAATAATTAAAAAGACCTATATCATATGCTTTAAGAACACATGATATAGGTCTTTTTTTACATAAGCCTATTAAGCTTATAAATACTCTTTAAATTCCTTCTTACCACCAATAGAATTTAATAGATGTTTTATTTCTTGGTCTCTTCCCTTATCCATAACCAAAATAACATCTCCTGCATCAACTAATACTAAGTCTTTTATTCCAAATCCTATTATTAATTTTTCCTTTCCAAAAACGGAACAATTTTCACATTCCTCTAAAAAGACATTTTCTGAAGTTCTATTATTACCATTAGACTCTAAAAATCTACTTAAAGCTGAGAAACTACCTATATCATCCCAAGAAAAATCACACTTTATGACAAAGGATCTTCTTGTTTTTTGCATTACTCCAAAATCTATTGATATTCCATCAATTAATGAATATTGCTCTCTTATTATCTCTTCCTCATCCTCTTCTCCAATGTGTTGATATATCTCCATTAAACATTTATACATCTTAGGAATATACTTTTCAATTTCTCTCAATATAACATCAGCTCTAAATATAAACATCCCACTATTCCATAAATAAGTCCCCTTTAATAAGAAGTCCTTTGCAACTTCTAAATTAGGTTTCTCTGTAAACCTTGCTATCTTGAAGGTAGGAATGTCACCGTTAATTCTGTCACCCATTTCTATATAGCCATAACCTGTTTCTGGTCTGCTCGGCTCTATTCCAATGGTTACAATAGCTCTCTTCTTATCAGAAATTTCTACGGCTTGCTCCAGAGTTTGAAGATAACTTTTATCTCCTTCTATATAATGGTCTGAAGGCAATACAATCATAACTGCATCCTTGTCCTTCTTTAGAAGCTTGGCAGCCGAAAGACCTATACATGTTGCAGTTTCTTTATTAGCAGGTTCAGTAAAGATATTTTCTTTTCTTATATCTTTTAGTTCATCTCTTATTTTGTCTTCATACTCTTTGTTTGTCACCACATAAATATTATCTTTCTCGATTATGGGTCTAATCCTATCCACAGTATTACTAAGAAAACTCTTTCCATTATTGTGTATGCTAAGAAATTGTTTAGGGTTTGAGCTTCTTGAAAGTGGATAAAGTCTAGTTCCCTTACCCCCTGCTAAAATTAATGAGTAAAGCATGTTGCCTTCAACTCCGTTAATTGTTATAGTGTATTTTATGTGAAAATATGCCATTATGTGAGTATTAAAAAAATTTAAGACCTTAGTGTAAGTAAAAATACCCCTCTAAGGTCTTCCTAATTTATTAATATTAATTTATTTTATACTAATTTTAAAAACCATTGTTCTCAGAAACTTCTTTTATCCATCTTCCTGATTTTTTAATAGTTTTCTTTTGAGTAGCTAAATCTAAAGATATAAATCCATATCTATTTTTATATGAATTTAACCATGACCAACAATCTATTGGAGTCCATAAGTGATATCCAACACAGTTTGATCCTTCTTCTATTGCTTTATGAAGCCATTCTAGATGTTCGATTATAAACTCTATTCTATAATCATCCTCTATTATACCCTCTGCATTTTTGAACTTTTCTTCACCTTCAACACCCATTCCATTTTCTGAAATGAACCATTTTATATTTCCATAGTTCTCTTGAACATTTTTTGCTATATCATAGATTGCCTTAGGATATATTTCCCATCCTCTATGAGGGTTCATTCTCTTTCCTGGCATATCATAGTTATCAAAGTATTTTTCTGGTGCCCATGTTTCTCCAGTGTATTCTTCCTCTCTAGCCTTCACTCTTCTTGGTTGATAGTAATTTACTCCTAAGAAATCAACTGTATTATTTTTTATAACCTCTAATTCTCCCTCTGTTGACTCCCACATAACGCCGTCTTTCTCTAAAACTTCAATCAAGTTCTTAGGGAATTCACCTTTAGTTGCTGGATCTAAGAATAATTCGTTGAAGAAAGCATTAGCAATTTCAGCAGCTCTTAAATCTTCTTTTTCTTCGCTTCTTGGATAAGCCGGTGTTAGATTAACTATTATTCCAATTTCACCATCTTGTCCTAACTTTCTATATTCTTCTATAGCTCTGGCTGAAGCTAAGGCTATATTATAAGCCGCTTGAACTCCTCTTTTACCATCAACTATACAAGGATAATGCCACTTATAAAGATATTGCCCTTCTATAATAACTATAGGCTCATTAAATGTAGCCCACTTTTTAACCCTATCTCCAAACAATTCAAATGCAGTCTTTGCAAACTTAGCGAATAATTCTACAACATGCTTTGATTCCCATCCACCGTACTTATCATATAGCTCAACTGGAAGATCAAAGTGGTGTAGATTCATTATTATATCTATTCCATTAGCTAAACATTGATCTATTACATCATTATAAAACCTAACTCCATCTTCATCTGGTTCTCCAGTTTCAAAGTTCTTAATTAATCTTGTCCATTGAATTGAAGTTCTAAAAGAATTTAAACCTATTTCTTTTAGCATTACTAAATCTTCTTTATAACTATTATAAAAATTTGATGCTACATCTGGTCCAACACCATTATGAAATAATTCTGGCTGTATATCAAACCAGTGATCAAATACATTATCATGTTTCTTATTAAATCTACCTTCTGACTGAGGCCCTGAAGTTGCAGCTCCCCACCAAAAGTTTTCTGGGAAAGTATATTTCATTTGAAAACCCCCTATACCTTTGTAAACTTTTTCTTTATTTAATTGTATATTTTAAACATAAATATTTCTATAGTTCTTATATGGCTTAATTCAAAAAATAGTTGCTAATTTCAAGAAAAAAAAGGCCTAAGCATAAACTTAGACCTTTTTTCGCAAACCAATATAACTAATACAATTATTTAAATTTTAATTTAAACTTGAAACGTCCCCTTTAAATGACCATATTTAATAAATTCTCTCAAAATTCAATAATTAATAAAAATAATTTCTCAATATAAATACCCTAATATCTATCATAAGCTGAAAGATACATTAAGCTTCTTCCCCGTCGAAGCTAAAAAAATTCATGTAAGAACAAAACATGTTCTTTAAGTTTAAATAAAACTTAATCATATTTCCAACAGTGATTGTACTCAAAGGCTCCCCCAAACCTTGAAGCATAAAAACTTAATCTTTAATATGTTTATTATACAATATTATTGGTTTGTCAGAAGTTCATCTATAAATAACAGGCATTAGTACATAGACGTAACTTTCAAAGATTGTATTCCTAATTAAGTTATATGTTTTAAATATAAATTGAACACTATATTTTAAGAACTTTTTTATCCGCTCATTGAAAACATATACAATCTTTAATTATATTATACATAACTTTTTAAATCATTTCCATACAAAACCAGTCATATTCATCCATTTTTTATTTATTTCATAATTTTTTTAACTATTTTCAACTTATTTTTGAAAGGAGCATACCTAATTTTTATATCTAAAAATGTTTTTCTATTCATGACACCCTTTTTATTAGAAAATAAGTCAAAACTATACTTGCCATGATATTCTCCCATTCCACTTTTTCCAACTCCACCAAAAGGCAAATAAGATGAAGATACATGTACTAAGGTATCATTTATTGTAACTCCACCTGATGATGTAGTATTTAGCACCTTTTTAATCTTATTCTTATCTTCTGAAAAATAATACAAAGCTAAAGGCTTGTCTTTACTATTTACAATCTTTATAACATCATTTAAATCCTCAAAATTTAAAATTGGAAGAATAGGTCCAAAAATTTCTCTTTCCATTACAGGATCATCCCAAGTCACACCTTTTAAAATTGTAAGCTCTATTTGAAGAGTTTCCTTGTTATAGTTTCCACCAAAAACTAACTTATCCTTATCTATATAAGAAAGTACTCTATTAAACTCTTTTTCATTTACCATCCTAGAATAATCCTCTGATTTTAGAGGTTCTTCTCCAAATTGCTTTTTAATTTCTTCCTCTAATTTCTTAATAAACTCTTCCTCAATATCCTTGTGAACATACAAATAGTCCGGTGCTACACATGTTTGTCCTGAATTCATTGCTTTTCCCCAAACAATTCTTCTTGCAGCTAACTCTACTTTACAATCCTTATCTACAATACATGGACTCTTTCCTCCAAGTTCTAAGGTCACAGGAGTTAAATTCTCAGCAGCTGCCTTCATTACTATCTTTCCAACCATGGCACTTCCAGTGAAGAATATATAATCAAATTTTTCTCTTAACAATTCGTCAACCACTTCTTTTCCTCTTTCGGGATTAACATGAAGAACATACTTTTCATCAAATACTTGTTCTAAAATACTTTTAAGCACTTTAGATGTTTCTGGTGCTGATTCAGATGGTTTTAGAACAACTGTATTTCCTGCTGCTATGGCACCAATCAAAGGATCCATTGTAAGCATAAAAGGATAATTAAAAGGACCAATTATAAGAACAACACCATAAGGTTCTAAGTGTACAAAACTTTTTGCTGGAAATTGAACTATAGGAGTTTTTACTCTTCTATCTTTACTCCACTTTCTTATATTTTTAATTTGAATATTTATTTCATCATATACCATGGCAACTTCTGTTATATAAGATTCAAAAACTGATTTCATTAAATCTTTTCTTAAAGCCTCAAGAACTTTTTCTTCTTCACTTTTTAAAACCTCTCTTAGTTTTTTTAATTTATTTATTCTAAACTCTATATCTTTTGTTTCATTTGTACTAAAATACTGCCTTTGTTCATTTATCTTTTCTCCTAACGCACTCATAAAGCTCTCCCTTTCTGTTAACATTTTTAATTTATTATAATCTTACTTAATTAATGCAAATTTTAATCATAATATGGAAATAAGTTCTTCTTTTTTATCTATTATAATCGTATTTTTAAAAATAATAAAACGCCCTTTATATTTATTTTCAAATATATCACTGATTAATTAATCAATATTAAAATAAAAAATAGTTTAGAAAATCTAAAATTTATTTTCTAAACTATTCCAATATCAAACTCCTAATTTATAAACGAGACCTTCCTTTAATTCTCCATAAGGGATTTTAAACTCTCTGATTCCTGAAGAATATGGCGCTATTTCATACTGTTGAAAGTATACTATAATTCCATCCTTATTTAAGTAATATGCTTGATTTTCATTAACCCCCTTAAATAAAGCCCCATTTTCAAAATAAATATCTTTTTCTTTTTCAATATCCTCTCTCACCTTTTTATCAATTATACTTTTATAATCAAATCCTTCTTTAAACAAGTCATTTAGTTTAAGAATTTTTCCAGTCTTTAAATCATAATTATAAGAAACCTTAGTTGTCAATCCATGAGCTCCACCAGTATACTGATAATAAGTAACAGGTAAACTTATAACTTCATCTGTATTAAAAGCTTCAAATAAACTATAGGCCTCCATTTTAGGCATTGGAGTTCCTGCTTTTTCATATTCTTTACTATATTCTTCGCCCAGTAATTTAATATCATTTATCCAATCTAAAGTATAATTTTCTATGGTTTTATTTATTTTGTCTACAACTTCTTTTTCTCCGCCATGAATCATAGGATATTTAACTTTAACCTCATGTTTATCAGTATTTTCTTCTATAGATTTTTCTACAACTTCTATTTTGTTTATTTCTTCTCCGAAAACTGGTACCGCTAAGACTAGAATTACTAATATAAGCCCTAAAAAACTTCTTTTAATTTTCATAAAAATAAACCTCCATTTTATAATTAACTCAATTTATTTTTCTCTTAAATGTTATAATTATGTATAAATAAAAAACTATTTAAAATCTTGCTAGGAGTGATAAAAATGAAATACCTTATTATATTGATTGTTATTGCAATTCTAGTTATTATATTTTTCTCAGCAATAGGTATTTATATATTTAAATCAACTGTAACTAGAAAACTTCATGATATAGCTCAAAGCTATAATATATACGTAGAAAATAATCTTTTTGATGAGACACTATATGATTCTGTTCATAAAGAAGATATAACTTTAAAATCTTTTGATAATCTTAACCTAACATCAACATTAATAATGAATGAAAAACCAACAAACAAATTTATAGTATTAGTGCACGGTGTTTCTATTTGTTATGTTGGTTCTTTAAAATATTTTGATATTTTTTATAGAAATGGCTTCAACGTTCTTATAGTAAATCAAAGAAGACATGGAAAAAGTGAAGGTAAATACTCCACATACGGTTTTTATGAAAAATATGACGTAAACATGTGGATTGAATATTTAAAATCTAGATTTGGAGACGATATAATATTAGGACTTCACGGAGAATCTATGGGTGCAGGAACGGTAATGGAAACTATCCCTTTAAATAATTCTATAAAATTTGTTATTGAAGATTGTGGCTATTCTAATTTCTACAGACTTATAGGCTTTCAAATATCTCATGGTTTCAAAAATAGAATAGTTAGAAAAATTCTTAGCCCTGGCCTTATTTTCGCAGACTGGTTCATGAAATTAAAAGCAAAATTTTCTATGAAAAAAATAGTTCCTATAGATATAGTAGCCTCAACTAAGATACCAATTATGTTTATTCATGGTAAAGAAGATTATTTTGTTCCTTGGTATATGGCAGTAGATTTATTTAATGCTAAAGTTAGAGGATATAAAGAACTCTATTTAGTAGAAGGAGCTGAACATGCTGAATCTTTAGCGACCAATAAACTCCTTTATGAAAAAAGAGTAATGAATTTTATTGAAAAAGCACTATTCTTTTATGACACAAAGTAAAAGCTTCTGTTCTAGATAAATATTGATTTTTAGCTAGACTTTTAACCCTAGCTCAAAACATAGCCAAATAAAAAATGCTTATTAAGCTATAGAAGAAAACTCCTATAAATATAGAAATTTCTATATTTATAGGAGTTTTATTATGTTAACTTCTCTTATCTAGAAGCCTCTTCTGTTTTTATAGAGTTTGATGTAAGTCTATTTATTTCTGCTAACTCTTTTTTGGTTAAATATCTCCATGAACCTATCTTTAAATTTCCTAAACTAACATTCATTATTCTAAGTCTTTCTAGTTTCTTAACTTCATAACCAAAATACTCACACATTCTTCTTATTTGTCTATTTAAGCCTTGTGTTAATATTATTCTGAAGGCATATTTCCCTTCTTTTTTTACTAAACACTTCTTAGTAATTGTGCCTAGTATAGGAACACCATTACTCATACCTTTTATAAATTCATCAGTTATAGGTTTATTTACAGTAACAACATATTCTTTTTCATGATTGTTTCCTGCTCTTAAAATTTTATTTACTATATCCCCATCATTAGTCATGAATATTAATCCTTGAGAGTCCTTATCTAATCTTCCTATTGGAAATATTCTCTTCTCATGATTCATAAAATCAACTATATTTCCCTTTACTTTGCTTTCTGTTGTACAAGTTATTCCAACAGGTTTATTTAAAGCTATATAAACAAGTTCATTTTCAACCTTCAATGATTTACCATCAATAGATACACTCTGTCCTTTTGAAACTTTCATTCCTGTTGTTGCAACAACTCCATCTATTTTGACTCTTCTTTGTTCTATAAGCTTATCTGCTTCCCTTCTAGAACAAAATCCTGTTTCACTTATGTATTTATTTAATCTAACTTCATCTCTAACTTCATTTTTATTTGATATAACTATATCTTTTTCTGAAGCCTTCTTTGCTATTTTTTGTTTTGTTGGATTATTAATTTTTTTCTCTTCATTTCTATGCTTTTTTTTATTAGAAAAACTTTTTTCTCTTCTGTTGTTATTCCTTGATACTTTTCTCACTATAAATAATCCCTTTCTTATTAATTTTTCTTTTCATACCCTGAATTATTTATCTTTATTCTAAAATTATTATTTGCATTATCATCCTTGTTTACACTATCAACATAAGCTGTGATATTATTTAAATCTATAGTATCCACCATTTTTCCAGTTATATAAATACTAACAATTCTATTTGATGGTATCATATCCTGCTCCTCAAAGCCTTTTAATATATTAATCATTCCATCTTCAAATTTATCATTATTTAACTTTAACTCTGTTACTAATATATTTCCCTTTTCTGTTGGTGAATAACTATAGACTATTCTATTAAATCTATTTAATCCAATTTTGACTTTGGATGTTCCTTGAATTAATATGGTAGTTTCTTGTTGCTTATAAATAAATGTAAATCCACCTATAAGAACAAAGGCAATTAAAACAACACTGATTATTATCTTTCTATAATGTCTTAAAGTTTTCTTTTCCTTACCGGACAGTTCCTCTCCAACTTTATTTTCACATCTTGTTTTTATTCTTATAAATTGGCCTTCCTTAGTTAATATTATGGTACTATTTTTCCCTTCTAACATAACTAATCCTTTATAAACAGTCTCTTCTCCCTTAGTTCCTTTTATAACTGCAAGGCTTTCTAAATCCTTAAAGTTTATATTTAGATACATTGCTAAATTTGTATAATTTGCATTGTATAATAAAACTATATAAGCAATTATATAGTTTGACCAATTGATTATCTTTTCATTACTAAAGCCTGTTTTTTTAGCTATAACTTTTGTAGGCAACTCTCTTCTATTCAATATTTTTCTTAAGAGAACTTCCTCATCAACTAAAAAATATGCTATATTAAGAATTAAATTTCTTTCTTCAAGATTAAAAGATTCATTAGAAAGATTTTTTATATTAACTTTAAATTTTCTAAGTTCTTTTATAAAAGTACTTATTTCTTTTTTTAAGATATTCTTATCTAGATTCTTCTTTATATTTCTAGTAGAAAACATATATTTATCTTTTCTAAAAGTTACCTCACTCAATTAAGCTACACTCCTTTATATATATTTTACAAAAAATAAGACTAAGGCAAAAACCCAGTCTTATTCCACTAACTTTCCTTTTACTATTACTCTATTTTTAGCATCCATAGTACATGTAACTAAAGTCATTGTTGCATCTTTAGTAGGCTCTAAAGCTTCTGTTTGACTTGGAGTAACCTCATACATATCTGTTACTTCATAAGTATATTCTTTTCCATTATAAGTAACATTAACCTTGTCCCCATTTTCAAGTTTATCAATGTCTTTAAAAGCCTCTCCAAAATATGACTGTCTATGTCCAGCTATAGCAAAGTTCCCTTTTTCTCCTGGCATAGGTGCTCCTGGAAAGTGACCTACTACATACTTGATATCTTCATATCTAACGCCTTCTATTATACCAATTTCTAAGTCTATCTTTGGAATATTTAAAATACCAATTCCATTTCCTTCTTCAAGTTGTGCCTTTTCTGGTTTCTTACTCTCTTTAGTTTCACTACCTTCAACTTTGTTATTACCATCATTCTCTTCTTCAAAAGTTGCCTCACCATTTGAATTTTCACCTTCTGGAACATCAAAAGTTAGATTCTTAAAACTCTCCAAAACCGCTTGTTGTTGTTTATAAGTATCATACTTCATCCAAATTGTTATCCCAATAAGAGATACCCCTGCAACAATTAAAAAAATCCCTAAAACATTTTTAATTTTTCCCCACACTTCTCAATGCACCCTTTCTATTTAATTTTCCCTTTTATTATAATGCTATCTACTAATTTAAGCTTTAAAATAACTACTTTTATATAAATTTAAATATTTAAAAGCAATAGCACTATTTTCTTTAATTAAATCTCAATTTATTATACCATAGCATATATCATATCTATATAAAATTTTATACAGTAAATACATCTTTTTCATAAATTTGAATTCTTTAATTTATTTATATTTTAATTATATATTACACTCTTTATGTTACAAATTTATTTTTAATCTTTGCTAAATTATAATAAAGATTAATACTCTTTGATAACATAATAATAATTATATATAATGAAACCATAGAAATTATGGTGGCTCTCACCATAATGATAAATATTTTTAAGAGGTGATAAAAATGAGAATCGGAATGGGATATGATGTTCATAAATTAGTTGAGAATAGAGATTTAATTTTAGGAGGAGTTAAAATTCCTTATGAAAAAGGACTTTTAGGTCACTCAGATGCTGATGTTTTATTACATGCAATAATGGATTCGCTTTTAGGTGCTGCAGCTTTAGGTGATATAGGTAAGCATTTCCCAGATACTGATCCTAAATATAAAGGGGCAGATAGCATAAGGCTTCTTGAATTCGTTGGTGAACTTATATATAAAAATAACTATAAAATATCCAATATAGATGCAACAATAATAGCTCAGAAACCTAAAATGGCTCCTCATATACCTACAATGAGAGAAAATATAGCAAAAGCGTTAAATATAAATTTAGACCAAATAAATGTTAAAGCAACAACTGAAGAGGGTCTTGGCTTTACTGGCTCAGGTAAAGGAATTTCTTCTCAAAGTATCTGTCTTTTAATGAAATAAAAAAAGAGTATATAACTTCCTTAACATTGGAAGGTATATACTCTTTTTATAACTTATAAAATCCAACTTTATACTACATTTCTTTAAATCCGATATCTAAAATCCCCTTTTTAGTGCTTATTGCTTTTTATAGTTTATTGAGTTACTGCAACATCTAATTCTTCACTTGTTTCAGTATTCTCTTTCTTTTGGAAAAATGCTATAAATATTATTGCACTTATTCCCATTAAATATGGATAAAATAAGAATTTCATTATTTCAAATGAACTTAATCCTGTTAAAGCTGCTGCTGACATTAACTGTGCTCCATATGGGATTATTCCCTGAACTGCACAAGAAAACATATCTAATATTCCTGCAACTCTCTTTGAATCTAAATTATATTTATTTGAAATATCCTTTGCTAAAGGTCCAACTGTAACAATAGCAATTGTGTTATTTGCAGTACATGCATCAATTAAACTTACTAATAATCCAATACCAAATTCAGCCCCTCTTTTGCCATTGATTCTTTTAGTAACTAAATTTAATACATAATCTATACCGCCATTTTCTTTTATAATCTCAACAATTCCTCCAATTATTATTGAAATTAATATAAGTTCACTCATTCCAGCAACTCCAGCTGATATAGAATCAAAGAATGCTTTTAAATCCATAGCCCCAGTAAAGAATCCGATTCCTCCAGCTAAAATTATTCCACCTGATAATATAGCAATTACATTTCCCCCCATTAATGCTGCTATTAAAATTCCTAGGTATGGAATAACTTTTATTAAATTATAGTCATATTGTCCTACAGAAGCATTAGAACCACTTCCTAAGAATGTATATAATATAATTACTAAAATAGCTGATGGTAATATAACCTTAAAGTTTATTCTAAATTTATCTCTCATTTCACAACCTTGAGTTTTTGTTGCTGCTATTGTTGTATCAGAAATCATTGATAGGTTGTCTCCAAACATAGCTCCACCTACTACTGCCCCAACTATAAGAGGTAATGCTATATTAGTTTTTTCTGCAATTCCCATAGCTATTGGTACTATGGCAGCTATTGTTCCCATTGATGTTCCTAATGATATAGCTATAAATGATGATATTATAAATATTCCTGCTATTAATATGTTTTTAGGTAATATTGTTAAACCTAAGTTTACTGTTGATTCTACTGCTCCCATGTTTTTAGCCACTTCTGCGAAAGCACCTGCTAATATAAAAATTAAACACATTAAGATTATATTGCTATTTCCTGCTCCCTTACAGAATATCTCTATGTTCTTCTCAATCCCTCTTTTTCTGTTCATAAATATTCCGACTAATGCGGCTATTATCCCAGGAACTAAAATAGAAACCGAGTAGAAATCTTTCATTACTATTGAAGTTCCTAAATAGATTGATACAAAAATTATTAATGGTAATAATGCTGAAAACTTTCCTTCTTTCATTTTCTCTCCTCCTAATCTATTTAATAAACCTATCTTATTTATCCTACAAAATAAAAAAACTTCTATCCCAGGATAGAAGTTATTATTCTTACAGATTCTCTTTCTTATCTCTCAGTTTCTACCGCAGGATTTAGCACCGCTATAAATCTTTGCACATGAAATTATTACTGACTTTTATTATTTTAAAATCAGTATTGTTTTAACCGCAAAGAATTACCGGTTGCTGGGTTTCACAGGGCCAGTCCCTCCACCTCTCTTGATAAGATTTATTAAATTTTATTTTTTTTAATACTAACACGCCAAAATTACTTTGTCAATTTAATTTATATTGTTTTTAATAATTTATTTACTTACTAATTTATATAACAAACTTTCAAGCAATATTCCTTCATTAGGTGGATAATCAAATTTTTCACTATATTCTATTGCCTCTGCTATAAAGTTGCATGCTTTTTCTAAAGCTTTTTCATCACATTCGCCTCTTAGTATCCATCCTATTAACAAGGATGCAAAGGCATCTCCAGTTCCACAATAAAATGCATTTATTTTTTTATGAGAATAATTGTAGAACATCTTTTCCTGTTTATCATACAGCACAGTATCAATATATTCATTTCCCTTTGAACTTGGTACACTTGTTATTATACTTATTTTAGGTCCTAAGTTTCCCAAGGAAATTAAATACTCCTTAATCTCCTCTTCAGTTAAGTTTTCTTTATAGTCTTTTCCTAAAAGTAAAGTAGCTTCTGTAATATTAGGAGTTATTATATCAGCATTCTTAATCAAAACTCTCATCTCTTCAATCATTTTTTCACTCATGCCATCATATAGCTTACCATTATCAGCCATAACTGGATCTATAACAACTAAAGTATCTTCTTCTTTAAATTCTTTTATAAAGTCCTCTACAAATTTAACTTGATTAGGATCTGCTAAATATCCACTATAAATACATTGAAAACCTAAGTTAAGCTTTTTCCAATGCTCCTTAGTTTCATATATAAAATCACTTAAATCTCTAATTGCAGGTTTTCCAAATCCATCTGTATGTGTTGATAAAACCGCAGTTGGAAGTGGACATACTTGATTACCCATTGAAGATAATATAGGAATTATTGTCGCTAAAGCTGCTCTTCCATAACATGAAATATCATGTATAGCAGCAATTTTATTCATAGATTTCATTTTTATCTCCCTTCAAAAATCCGCTCTAAAATATATATTTCTCATTACACAGTATTATATTAATTAATTTTTCTTATATCAAATGTACCGATATATTTTAAAATAAAAAAAGCATCGCCTTAGTAAGCGATGCTTGGTGCACCATCAGGGATTCGAACCCTGGACTCCCTGATTAAGAGTCAGGTGCTCTACCAACTGAGCTAATGGTGCATATTGCATTTTTTAAGAGAATTTTACAGTAAAACCTTAAAAAATGGAGCGGGTACCGGGAATCGAACCCGGGTATCCAGCTTGGAAGGCTGGTGTTCTACCATTGAACTACACCCGCTTGGTATGTTTATATGTTAACATAATATTAACATGTTGTCAAGTATTTTTTGATTTATTATTCAAAAAAATGGCTGGGATAGCAGGATTTGAACCTGCGAATGACGGAGTCAAAGTCCGTTGCCTTACCGCTTGGCGATATCCCAACATGGTGTACCTTAAGGGATTCGAACCCCTGACCCACGGCTTAGAAGGCCGTTGCTCTATCCAGCTGAGCTAAAGATACAAACTTGAATCAACAAAAATTATTATACATAATCATTTAAAAATTGTCAACATTTTTTTGAATTTATTTTATATTTTTATTAATACTAAGCGAATTTAATTTTAAACAATATCTTCCAAGTACTTAAATAACACAGTTTTAAATTTTTCTCCATCCTCTTTATTTTTATCAGCATTTTTACAAACTCTATACCATTCTTCTGTAGTCATTCCTATAGTTTTTTCATAACAATCTTCACAATCAGTTTGTAAGTTAGTTTCAACAACAAACTTACCTAATTCTTCAGCATTATTGAAGACTTTTAAGTATAAAAACTCATCTTTATCTCCAATCCAATTGTTATTAAATCTACTACAGAATATTTTTAATTTTCTCATTCCATTTTCAGCATTAAATCCATTTAACTTTCTTAATGCTAAAATATCATTTTTCATTTTCTCTCTATCTTCTTCTGTTGCTTTACTCTTTACTATAGAGATAATTTTTTCTACATCATTTGATGGAATTTGTGTTACTAATTTTCTTTTTCCTTCAACCCATTTATAATAAGCCTCTGGCATAAAGACATATTGTATAAACTGTATGAGGCTATTAAAATCAGGTACCATTACCCAAACATTTTGGAATCCAACATGTCTATTAAATATTACATAATGTAGATATTTTGTGTCTTTAGTTATAGGTTCATCTTTGAACATTCTTCCTTTTAGGGTTTCATTTTTTCTTATTAATTCACCCCAATACTTCTCGGGATTTTCTTCTTTTTTTAATCTTTGACGAAATAAGTTACGCATCTTAAAACCCCCTTTATATATTTTATAATTTAATTATATTGCTAACTTTTTTTAACATCAAAGTGTAAAAAATCCTAAATTTCTTTATATACCCTCATATCTATTTAAAAAAGCTCGCTTATATTGATTAAACTATTTTTTTATGCTATTTTATTACTATAAATGGGTATATCAAAATTAAGGAGGATTATATGTCTTATTGTTGTGAGATTTGTGGTGATTACGCTGATGTTCATCACATAGTTCATAGAGCAGAAGGTGGTCTAGATTTCAAACTAAATTATAAATATTTATGTAAGAAACATCACCGTTCTAAAAATGGTCCACATAGAGATAAGTTTGTAGATTTAAATTATAAACTTGAAATGCAGAATAAACTTAATGAGCTTTTTATAAAAAGTTTTTATACCGGTAATGATATAAAAACTATGCTAGGGCTTACACCAGGTTCCTTAAAAAAATTAACTAAGAACCTAAAGCGTTATAAAGAAGGATATTCTAGAGATGAATTAATATTTAATCTCATGGGCAGAAAAGTTTATTCAGAAGAATATATAGAAGATTTCATGTTGCAAAAAGCAATAAGTTGTATATAAAATGTGCTGTATCAAAACTATTAATTTAATTTTAGGTTTTGATACAGCCTTATTTTTTTATTTCTCTAATTATTTAATATTCTTAAAGAAATAAACTCTATTTCGAATTTATCTATAACCTTATCTTTATTTAAATCATAAATTTCTATTTCACTCCATCCTTCAGAGTTTGAATTTTTTCCAAAATTCATTGAGACTAATGATAAATCACCTATATTTAAGAAACCATCATCATTTAAATCTCCCGTTAATTCATTTATCTCTAATGAATCAAATATAACTTTAGCATCTTGAAGAGCTCCTATATTTTCTTTCATTTTTCCTACAGCACCTGTATTTAAACATTCTTCTGCCTTAATTAAAGCATCATTTAAAAGTCTTTTAGCACCGTAGATATACTCTCCAACTTCATATCCTTCTTTGACATTATCACTTAATATTTTATATTCATTTATAATAGAATCTAACTGTTCTCTAACTTCTTCAAATATAGCATCACCTGGTGTATCTAATGAAAAACTACAAGTTAAACTATTATAATTATATATTCTTAAATCCTTTAAAATTTTCTTAGCAATTTCTAGATGTCCCCTATGATTTGGATTCCCCTCTAAGAGCCAAGATTCTCCAAGCCATTCTTGATTTTCATTTAATTTTCTCCAATACTCATAGTGATCTATTAATAATACTTCTTCCTCTTTAGCTACTTCCCTTATAACTTGCACATAATCCTCTATATTCTTTTCATTCTTAATTGGTGTTTGTAAAACTGGTACGGCTCCTATTTCCTCAGTTCTATTAACTATTGAAATTAAATTGGCTTTAAATTCTTCAGGAGTAATGTTTTCATTGCCTCCAATCATAATAAAAGTAGCTTTAGGATTATATTTAGTGGCTAAATTATCAAAATTACTTAATAAATATTCAGAATTAGCATCTTCTACAGCGGAGTTCACCATAAACTTTTCTCTTTTAGCCATACTTCCACCATTTAACTCCCAACGTACTCTTTCTTCCAAATACTCTACATAATTCTTGTAACCAAAAGTATCTCCTTTTCCAGTAGTATCATCATCACCCAAAAATACCCAAGAGACTTTTTCATTTTCATTTATTATCTTTATAATATCAACTAAGTTTTCATTTAAATTCTCCTTAGTTGATTTAATCAATTCCTCTTCAGACAAATTATTATCATATACATCTATATAAGATATATCCCCATAATAGAACCATTCACCAGAAGTTTTATAATCTAAATTTCTTCCTACATTTAAGGTATTTGCTTCTGTTACAGTATTAAAAAATCCTTTATTTGAATCACTGTGAATCATTTCTCCATCAACATATATTTTAGTTCCACTTTCACTTACATCTACTGCAACTGTATGCCACATTCCATCATTATAACCTCCTCTTGAGGTAGTTATATTACTTTTGAAAACCCCATTTTCTCTTGCTGAAAAGTGAATACTTCCATTATTTATAGCTAAAGTAACATTACTAGCATCATCTCTAGAATCAGAAAGACTTAAAATAGTTTGAGCATTTCTATTATTCTCAACTTTAAACCTAGAGACTATAGTTCCTTTTCCTAAATTACTGACCTTATTCAAATCTTCTGACTTGTCTATAAAATCATCATTAAATTTCTTATCTAGATTATAATTGATTAAACTTTCTTTTCCTTCTATGCCTTCATATTTAGGGTAATATGTTGTATCTACACTCCTTCCAAAATCATTTTCTATTTTTATTGGATAATTTAAATTACAGGTATAACTATCATCCTCAAAAATTTCTAGTTCCTTAAAAATAAGCTTAACCATTTCTAAATGTCCTTTTTCATTTGGATGAATTGAATCATTCAAAAATTCATTTTTAATATTAGGATTTTCTTTCTCTAAATCTTCCCAATGTTTATAATGATCTATTAAGGTAACATTTTTATCTCTTGAAATCTCTCTAACAGCATCCATATAAAGTGGAAGACTCTCTCTATTAGAAGACATTCTTATTGTGTTACTTGTCTGAAGAACTGGTATAGCTCCTCCTTCTCTTACTCTATCAACAAGCTCTCTTACATTTCTTTTATATTCATCTAAAGGAACCATTTGATTAGATGAATCATTCATACCAATCATTATAAAGACTATATCTGGATTATATAAACTAACCCAAGTATCGAATCCGTTTATTATATTTCTAGTGGTGGCACTAGAAACCCCAGTATTAAAAACCATACTATCCTCTTTAGTAACTCTATTTATACTTTCTCCTTTTAATCTTTCACTAAAATGTTCTGAGTAACTTCTGTATCCTTTTGTATGCAATGGGCCATGAGTTATACTATCTCCAGTAAATACTACGTTTAAATCCTTATCTCCTTTTAGCATTTTAATTAACTCTTCCTTTTCTCCCTCTGGTTCCGGGTTAGATTCTTCATTTACTTCACTTAAAGCTAAACACTCACTGGAACTTAATGCCGTATCAAAAACTTTTATATTTGATATCTCTCCATTTAAATACCATTGTCCATTCTGATTTTCACTGGTTAATATTCTACCTATATTTAAATTATTTGGCGTATTTACTCCATTAAAAAAGCTCATGTTAATATTATTACCAGTAGAATATAACTTACTTCCGTCTACATATAACTCTGCTCCATTCTCTCCCCCTATATTCACAACAAGTCCATGCCACTTTCCATCATTATAATTTCTATGTGGCCACTCAAACCCTAGCTTTAATTGTCCATTTTCTCTGACTTCATATCGAATTCGACCTGTATTAGTTATACCAACAAATAATCTACTATTAGAATCATTTTTATCACTCATAGAAAATAGTGTTTGCCATGTATTAATATTATTTGCCTTAAACTTAATAGCTATAGTTCCCTCTGTTAAATTTTCAATCTTCCCTAAGTCTTCTGTAATATCTACATAGTCATTAATACCATTGAAGCTCTTATTTAATTCATAGTCTAATTTAGGTTCTTTAGTTTCAAACTCTTCAATTATGTTATCTTTATTTTCATTTGCAAGCACAGATACATAATTTGAAAATATGCATGTTCCTCCAATACATGTAGCTAATAATAAACTTATGGCTTTTTTCTTCATAGATTTCTCTCCCAAACAAAAATTTAATTAGTTGTATATCCTCTTATATCCTTATTCTTAAGAAAAGACTAATATACTAGAAAGTTTAGGTTACCTTTTTATCAGGATTTATTTTAACAAATTACTTATACTCAAAATATTTCCTGTATAAAAAAAGACTTTTATTCCAAATTTGGAATAAAAGTCTTTTAATTTATTATATTAAACGAAAAAAGCAACTGAAATATCAGTTGCTTTATATGGAGCGGAAGACGAGACTCGAACTCGCAACTTTCACCTTGGCAAGGTGACACTCTACCATTGAGTCACTCCCGCATATTTAATTGGAGCGGGTACCGGGAATCGAACCCGGGTATCCAGCTTGGAAGGCTGGTGTTCTACCATTGAACTACACCCGCTTAGTGGTGCAGGTGAAGGGAGTCGAACCCCCACGCCGTAGGCGCTAGATCCTAAGTCTAGTGCGTCTGCCAATTCCGCCACACCTGCAAAACTATGTTTTAATTATAATATTTTTCAAACTCTATTTCAAGTTTTTTTTGTAAATTATTCTCTAAAAACTTTAATTTAAATGTATCAATTGTATAACTTTGATTATATAATATTGAGATACTAAGTTGTTCTTATATTTTACAAACTCTAAGAATTTTTAATTAAGTTTTATTTTATTATTTTATCCATTGACATACAAAACCAATAAACTTATAATCTAAAGTAAATATTATAAATCTATTAACACAATGAAGAGACGAGTAAACTTTGGTACATTTTCAGAGAGAAAGTACATTAGCTGCAAGTACTTTTAAATGGAATTAGTTGAAGACTACCTCTGAGTGACTCTAATCCAGTCCGTTATAATCACGTTACGATTAATTTAAGTGGTACTTTATTTAATATTACTAAAGTACAATTTGGGTGGAACCACGGGAATATACACTCTCGTCCCTTTTCTATATAGAAAAGAGACGAGAGTTTTTTATTTTATATGAATGATAAATAACTATATGAAAAACATAATTTTGAAAGGAGAAATTGATATGATAAAAATTACACTTAAAGATGGTTCAATAAAAGAAGTTGAAGCTGGACTATCAGTTTTTGAAATAGCTCAAGGCATAAGCCAAGGTTTAGCTAGAAACGCATGTTGCGGTATAGTAAATGGAAAAGTTGAGGATTTAAGATTCATAGTTAATGAGGATTCCAACTTAGAAATCTGTACTTTCGATTCTAAAGAAGGACAACACGCTTTTAACCATACAGCTTCTCATATACTAGCTGCTGCAGTTAAAAGATTATTCCCTCAAGACAAATTAGCTATAGGACCATCAATAGATAATGGATTCTATTACGATTTTGACACTGAGAAACCATTCACAGCTGATGAATTAAACAAATTAGAAGATGAAATGAAAAAAATAATAAAAGAAAATCCTGAAATAAAAAGATTTGAGCTTCCAAGAAATGAAGCTTTAGAACTTATGAAGGATGAACCTTACAAAGTTGAACTTATAAATGAATTACCAGAAGATGAAATAATCTCATTCTATCAAATAGGTGATTTCGTTGATTTATGTGCTGGTCCTCACTTAATGAGCATTAAGCCAATGAAGGCTGTTAAATTATTAAGATCTACAGGTGCTTACTGGAGAGGTGACGAAAGTAATAAAATGCTTTCAAGAGTATATGGTACTGCTTTCCCTAAAAAAGCTGAATTAGATGCTTATTTAGAAGCTTTAGAAGAAGCTAAAAAAAGAGACCATAACAAATTAGGAAGAGAACTTGGAATATTCACTACTGATGAAAATGTAGGTCAAGGTCTTCCACTATTAATGCCAAAAGGTGCTAGAATCATTCAAACTCTTCAAAGATGGATTGAAGATGAAGAGCAAAGAAGAGGATATGTTTTAACTAAAACTCCTTTAATGGCTAAAAGTGATCTTTACAAAATATCAGGACACTGGGATCACTATAAAGATGGAATGTTTGTTTTAGGTGATGAAGAAGTAGATAACGAAGTATTTGCTTTAAGACCAATGACTTGCCCATTCCAATATGCAATATACAATGCTACTCAACACAGTTACAGAGACTTACCTGTAAGATTTGCTGAAACTTCTACTCTATTCAGAAACGAAGCTTCAGGAGAAATGCATGGTCTTATAAGAGTAAGACAATTCACTCTTGCTGATGGACATATAGTATGTACTCCAGAGCAATTAGAAGATGAATTCAAAAACACTGTTGACTTAGTTAAGTATGTTATGACTACTTTAGGAATAGCTGATGATATTACTTACAGATTCTCAAAATGGGATCCAAACAATACTGATAAGTACATCAATGATCCTGAAGCTTGGGAAAATACTCAAAATATAATGAGAGAAATATTAAATCACTTAAATATAGATTTCACAGAAGCTGATGATGAAGCTGCTTTCTATGGTCCAAAACTTGATATTCAATTCAAGAACGTTCATGGAAAAGAAGATACAATCATCACTATCCAAATAGACTTTGCTTTAGCTGAAAGATTCGGAATGTACTACATCGATAAAGATGGAGAAAAGAAACGTCCTTACATCATTCACAGAAGTTCAATCGGATGTTATGAAAGAACACTAGCAATGCTTATAGAAAAATATGCAGGTGCTCTTCCAACTTGGATAGCTCCAGTTCAAGCTAAAGTTCTTCCTCTTTCAGACAAATATGCTGATTATGCAAATGAAGTTGTTGAAGAATTAAGAAGAAGAGGCGTTAGAGTTGAAGCTGACCACAGAGCTGAAAAAATAGGATACAAAATAAGAGAAGCTAGATTAGAGAGATCTCCTTATATCTTAGTAGTTGGAGAAAAAGAAGCTGAAAACAGAGAAGTTTCTGTAAGAAGCAGAAAGAATGGTGAAGAAGGTGCTATGCCTTTAGATCAATTAGTAAATAGAATAGTTCTTGAAATAGCTAACAAAGAAAACTAAGAACTTTCAAATCTATAAAAGACTTAGTTAAACAAAAAGAACTTGGATAATTTATTCCAAGTTCTTTTTTGATTTATTACATATTAGAATTTGCTATCATCTATGCCTTCTAGATACGAATCTACTACTCCAACTATACTTTCGACACATCCGTTTTCAAATGGTGATTTTAAGTTGGCGTATTTTAATAATCCTAGGAATGTTTTTGTTCCACCTATATTACAAAGATTTAAATAATCTTCCCACGCTCTTTCATGGTTTTCTCTATCTTTTTTCCAGAATTGAAGTGCGCATATTTGAGCTAATGTATAATCAATATAATAGAATGGTGATAGGAATATGTGATTTTGTTGGAACCACCAACCACCTCTTTCTAAGAAATCACACTCATCATAGTTTTTATGTGGAAGATATTTTTTCTCTATTATTCTCCATGCATCTTTTCTTTCTTTTGGTGTAGCCTCTGGATTTTCATATACAAAGTGTTGGAACTCATCTACGGTTACCCCATAAGGTATAAATTTAATTGCATCTCCTAAATGATAGAACTTATATTTATCTGTATCTTCTTTAAAGAATAAATACATCCAAGGCCAAGTAAAGAATTCCATACTCATTGAATGAATTTCACAACTTTCCATAGTTGGCCATTGACATTCTTGCATTTCTATCCAAGAACTTCTAAAGTTTTGGAATGCATGTCCTGCTTCATGAGTTAAAACATCTACATCTCCTGCTGTACCATTAAAGTTTGAGAATATAAATGGAGCTTTATAATTAGGGAAGTTTGTACAATATCCACCAGCTGCTTTCCCTTTCTTAGCTACTAAATCCATTAAGTTATTCTCAACCATAAAATCAAAGAATTCCTTAGTTTCTTTTGAAAGCTGTGAATACATCACCTTTGCATTCTCAACTATCCACTTTGAATCTCCCTTTGGAGTTGGATTTCCACTTAAAAATTCAAATTTTTCATCATAATATTTTAATGATTCAAGTCCTAATCTCTTAGCTTGTCTCTTATATAATTTGCTATCTATAGGAACTATAAATTCTTCAACTTGCTTTCTAAAGTTTTCAACCATTTCTTTATTGTAGTCATATCTTCTCATTCTTACATAACCTAATTCAACAAAATTGTTATAACCAAGCTTTTTAGCTATTCTGGTTCTTATCTTTACAAGCTTATCAAAGATTTCATCAATTTCATTTTCATGCTTAACAAAGAAATTATATTTAGCCTCTGAAGCTCTTTTTCTAACATCTCTATCTGATGATGTCACAAAAGGAGCTAGCTGTGCTAATGTTCTTTCTTCTCCATCAAAATCAATCTTTGCAGAAGCAATAAGCTTTTGATATTGACTACCTAATTTGTTTTCAAGTTGCATGTCTTCTATTACTTCTTTAGAAAAACTCTTTTGTGAATACTCAGCTTCTTTTATTATAGTTTCTCCATAATAAGCACCTATTTCATCTTTAAAAGGTGAATCAATTAAAGCTTTATAGAACTCATTGTTTACTTCTTCTATAAGAGGAGAATTTTCATCCCAGAAATCACTTTCTTCATTATAGAATTTATCCTCAGTATTTATTGTGTGTCTAACTTCTGATAAAGCCATCATGGTTGCTGTATTGTTTCTTATTTTATTTATTTCTCCTATGACTTTCTTAGCTTCATCAAAGTCTTTCGCTTTTTCTAAATCTTTTATGAAAACTCTAATATTTTCTCTGTCTTTTTCTATATTAGGTCTTTCGTACTTAAACTCTTCAAATTTCATACATTTTCCACCTCACAATTCTATTTCCTTTAATTTTGGCACAACTAAAAATTATTATCAATAAATTTAAATTATCAAAAATACTCTTTTATTATTTCACTTTTTTTAAGTTAATAATTTTTTCCTCACTTATTATTAAATCAACCTTCTCGTCAAAGAATTCATGTGGAATTTCATCAAAAATTTGAAAATCATAACATAAAGCTACTCTTTTACTATTAGGATATTTACTTAAAAATCTGTCGTAGAATCCCCCACCATATCCTAATCTATTACCGTTCATATCAAAAGCTAGACCTGGTATTATAATTAAATCAACATCTTCACTAATATCCTCACATTCAATACTTGGTTCTAAAATTCCAAAAGCACCACTTTCATTTAGTTGAAGCATTGAATTTATTTTTAGAGCCTTCATTTGTCTTTCCTTTAAGCTTACTGGAATAACTTTAGGTACTGCAACAATTTTATCTGAAGCTAATAATTCCTTTATTATATCTATTGTGTTTATTTCAGAGTCCATGTTTACATATATAAATACAACTTTACTATTTTTATAAATTTCACTTTCAAAAAGTGATTTTCTTATCTTTTCATCAGCCATTAACTTTATGTTTTTATCTAAAACTTCTCTTTTAAGCTTAATTTCTTTTCTTAACTCTCCCTTATCCATTGAACTCACTCCTCATAGATTTTTAATAATTTTACCATATTTTGTATTGCAATACTATATGAAAGAAATTAATATTATAGTTCATACATAAATTATAAAGAAAATTTCTATTTTACCATTACTCACACTAGATTAATTAAAATATTTTTAATTTAAACTAATACTATAAATAAAAAAATACTATAAATAAAAAAATACTATAAATAAAAAATAGGTATATAAATTGATTCCTACAAATTAAATTTGCCAATTTATACACCTATATAAAAACTTTATTTTTTTGCTATTATTGTAAATGTCTTTGGAATTCCCTTATCAAAAACTTCACTTGATAAATTCGGTTCTTCTTCTAAACTTTCAATTTTTAACCCTGAACTAGCTATTGCTGTAACTATTTCACCTAAATTCCATTTACGAAGAAGTACTTTCTCAACCTTACCTTCTTCTAAGTATTTTGAATAAGCAACCTCTTTTTCTTCTAGTGAAGTATCAAAATAATCTCCTGTAACCTTATGTTTTCTTACTTTTGCAGTGCTTCCTCTTGATGTTATAAGCTTTGTTGATACTGGATGAAAATCTCTTATTACAGCCTTTCCATCCTCTTTCAGTAAGCTATATATAACTTCCATAAAAGGAGTTAAGTCTGAAAAATAATGAAGTATTCCCATTTCAGCAAATACTATATCGTAATCTCCACTTAATATCTCTTTAGACATCTTTAAAACATCACTTAATATGTATTTAATCTCAACTCCACAAGCTTTTGCTAAGTCTAAAGCATATCTTTTATTTCCCTCTGAAAAATCTACTACGGTAACATCTGCACCTAATAAAGCTAAAGCAACAGCTTTATTTCCGTTAGATCCCATAAGATTAAATATTTTTTTGCCCTTAACATCTCCAAACTTATCTAATAAAACATTTAACTTTTTCTCAGGCATAGCTTTTATTTTCTCTGCCGCCTCTTCAGCTGTCCCAAATCTTTTAACCCAAGCATCATATGTTTCTTTATTCCAAGCCTCTTCATTTTCTTGAATACAGACTTTTTTATCTTCTAAAATATTATTTTCTTGAAATTTTTCCACTGTAAATACCTCATTAATTAATATTAGCTTATTCCTCAGCATTATAAGGTTTTAGCGAAAGTATTATACTTCAACCAAAATTATTTTTCAATATATTTCTTAATTCAGCGCATTCTAGCCCATAATTTTTTTATTTATTCATATAAAAACAAAGAGAGTGTGGAATTTACTCTCTTATAGAATTTTTAAACCCTATATATTATAAATTCCAACACTCTCTACACATATAAATAAGATTAAATTTTAAGCTATATAATTAAATTCCTTGTGCCCCAATTGCTGATTCTAAATCTTTTATTATTACATTTACTATTTCTAATTTACCTTTAGCATAGTCTTTATCTTGTAACCAGTTTAAACCTAGTTCAAGACATTTTTTAGTTTCCTTGTACTCTTCTAATAATTTTAATAAACTCTCATTATTCATATTCAAAATCCCCCTTTTTATTCAACAGTTACTGATTTAGCTAAGTTACGTGGTTTATCAACATCAAATCCTTTAGCTTTAGCCACGTAATATGAGAATAATTGTAGTGGTACAACACTTAAAACTGGTGATAATAAGCTTAATGTTTCTGGAATTTCTATTAATCCTTCAAACATTTTTCTCTTACTTTCTTCCATATCACCTTTAAAGCAAACACCTAAAACATTAGCTCCTCTTGTAACAACCTCTTGAACATTACTTATCATTTTATCCATAAGCTCTCTTTGAGTTAATAATGATACTACTGGTACATCTTTTTCTATAAGAGCTATTGGACCATGCTTAAGTTCTCCACCTGCATAAGCCTCTGAGTGAATGTAAGAAATCTCTTTAAGTTTTAATGATCCTTCCATTGCAACTCCATAATCCATACCTCTTCCTAAGAAGTATAAATCTTTTTCTGTAGATGCTTTAACTGCAAATTCTTTTATTAAATCTGTATTTCCAAGAATTTCTTCAACTTTTTCTGGTAATTCAAGCATTGCTTTCTTGATTTCCTCAATTTCTTCTACTGATTTGCTTCCTTTTAACTCAGCGAAGTGTAATGCTAATGTGTACATAGCAATTAATTGAGTTACATATGCTTTTGTTGACGCAACAGCTATCTCAGGACCAGCCCATGTATATAATACATCATTAGCTTCTCTTGAAACTGAACTTCCTACAACGTTAGTTACAGCCAATACTCTTGCACCTTTCGCTTGTCCATCTCTTAAAACTGCTAATGTATCTGCAGTTTCTCCTGATTGACTTAATACTATTATTAAAGTTCTATCTGTAATAACAGCATCTCTATATCTAAATTCTGAAGCTATATCAACTTCAACTGGTATTCTAACTAATTTTTCTATAGCGTATTTTCCAATAACTCCAGCATGGTAAGCTGTTCCACAAGCAACTATATATACTCTATCAACATTATCTAAATATTCTTTAGTTATTGATATATCATCTAAAGTTACTTCTTTTCCTTCCATAACTCTTGATGTCATTGTATCTTTTATAGCCTTTGGTTGCTCATGAATTTCTTTTAACATGAAATCTTCATATCCACCTTTTTCAGCTGCATCAACGTTCCATGTTATATGATAAACTTCTTTTTCTATTGGATTTTTCTCTTCATCATAAAGAACAACTCCATCATTTGTTAATACAACAAACTCTTTATCTTCTAAAAGATAAACTTCTCTTGTATAATTTAAAACTGCTGGTATATCAGAAGCTATAAAATATTCTTTCTCTCCTAATCCAACTATTAATGGACTGTCTTTTCTTACAGCAACTAATTTTTCTGGTTCATCGTTACATATAACTCCAATAGCATATGAACCTTCCATGTGTTTAGTAGCTTTCATAACAGCATCTAATAAGTCTCCTTTATAGTAGAAATCTACTAAATTTGGAATAACCTCTGTATCTGTTTCTGAATGGAATTCATATCCTTTTTCCATTAACCAGTTTCTTAATTCATTATAGTTTTCAATGATTCCATTGTGAACTACAGCTATTGTTCCTTTATTATTTAAATGAGGATGTGAGTTAACATCTGATGGCTCACCGTGTGTAGCCCATCTAGTATGTCCTATTCCGATTCCACCCTCTATTGGATTTTCTTCTAACATTCCTTCTAAGTTTGCTAATCTTCCTTTATGCTTCTCAGCTTTTATCTTATTGTCTTCTAATACAGCAACTCCTGCTGAATCATATCCTCTATACTCTAATTTTGATAACCCTTCAACTAATACATTAGTTGCCTTTTTCTGGCCTACATATCCAACTATTCCACACATATTATTTTCTTCCTTCCGTTTTTCAAATTATATTTCAACTTTCAAAATAAGTTATATATAACTTCTCAATGCATAGAAGGTTTTAACACCTAGTTAGCTTTGTCCTTAAAATTACTTCTAAGCTTTAACTAACCTTTTACGGTAGTGTCTTACCGTGGGGCACCCGCCGAAATCTCGATACTCCCCATCCTCGTCAACTTAAAGTTTTATGAATACTAATAAATCTTACCTCCATTTAAGGTCAGGCGACTTATTAACTTATGGCCATAAAAACTTTAAGCCCTGGCGCTTTAATTTATTATCTTGAAAGTTAATATATTCTATGCATCATCTTTTAAAAAATCTACAAACTTATTCTAGCACTTTCAAAAAATTTTTCAAGCTTTTTTCACTTATTTTTGTCCATTTTTCTTTATTTTTGATTATTTTTTAAGATTATTTTTATTTTTCTGTCTATACCTCTATATTTCTTCTTTTTAATATATTA
Organism: Clostridium sp. LIBA-8841; assembly: GCF_057782475.1. Classification (NCBI taxonomy): domain Bacteria; kingdom Bacillati; phylum Bacillota; class Clostridia; order Eubacteriales; family Clostridiaceae; genus Clostridium; species Clostridium sp. LIBA-8841. Next base: position 3,458,789 of record NZ_CM173488.1, read on the forward strand.
ATGTATAGTTGTATAGACATCTATAACCTTTAAAGCACCAATTAAATATTTAAAATTCTGTTCCCCAAAGAAAGTCTTAAATAAAATTCTTTCATTTTATTTCAAAGCACTAGTTAATCCACATAATAATTTTTAAAATATAACTTTTATTTTTTAAAATAGTAACTATTAAAACTTCTACTATTATTTATAAAAAAAGCTATAAATATCATGAAAAGTTTTTACTATATCTCTTCATGTATTTATAGCTTTAAAATATATTATCTTATATATTAATTACATTTATCTTCTATCATTTTTGCTAAATTATGAGCCATTTCATCTATTTCAGCTTGATTTTCACCTTCAAGCATAACTCTTACTAATGGTTCTGTACCTGAAGGTCTTATTAATACTCTTCCGCAACCTTCTAAAGCAACTTCTATTCTCTTGATTTCAGCTATTATTTCTTCATCTTCTTCATGAATATTTTTCATGTTATTTGGTATTTTAGCATTAACTAAAACTTGTGGTAATACCTTCATTACATTCTTTAATTCAAATAAAGATTTTCCTGTTCTCTTAACTATACTAGCTACTTGAAGTGCAGTAACAAGACCATCTCCTGTTGTGTTATGCTCTAAGAATATAATATGTCCTGATTGCTCTCCACCTAAAGAATATCCTTTAGCTAACATTTCTTCTAATACATATCTATCTCCAACTTTTGTAACGGCTGTGTTTATTGATTCATTTTTACATGCTATCATTAAACCTAAGTTACTCATTACTGTTACTACTAAAGTATCATCCTTTAATCTACCTAATTCTTTTAAGTACTTAGCACATATTGTTAATATAAAGTCTCCATCAACTAAGTTTCCTTGCTCATCAACAGCTAAACATCTATCTGCATCTCCATCAAAAGCAAATCCCATATGGCATTTCTTCTTAACAACGTACTCCATTAATTCTTCTGGATGAGTTGATCCACAATTTTCATTTATATTAGTTCCATCTGGATTATCGTTTATTACAAATATTTCTGCTCCTAATTCTCTGAAAGCTCTAACAGCAGCTTCATGAGATGCACCATTAGCACAATCTAAAGCTATTCTTAATCCTTCTAAAGAAACTCCTACTGTATCTTTAGCAAAGTTTATATAATCCTCTAAAGCAGCCTTCTCTATTATTTCTCTTCCTAAATCTGCTCCTGTTGGTGATGGAACATTTTCAAAGCCACTTTCTATAACTCTTTGTATTTCATCTTCTAATTCATCTGATAATTTATATCCTTTATCATCAAAGAATTTTATTCCATTATATTCAACTGGATTGTGTGAAGCTGATATCATAACCCCAGCATCAGCACCATATTCTCTTGTTAAATGAGCTACTGCTGGTGTTGGAACTACTCCTAAACAAACAGCTTCTGCCCCAACTGATAATATACCAGCAACTAAAGCCGCTTCTAACATATCTCCAGATATTCTAGTATCCTTTGCTACTAATATTTTAGGTTTATGAGTTCCTTCTGTTAAAACATAAGCTCCTGCTCTTCCTAAATTATATGCTAATTCTGCTGTTAATTCAGTATTCGCTATTCCTCTAACTCCATCTGTTCCAAATAATCTTGACAATTTCTGTCACCCCTCTAATAAATTTATATTATATTTAATTAAAATTCTTTTATTTTTGCTACTTAATTAATACTTTTTACACTTTCAAAGAATACTGTATGTACTACTTTTTGTCAAATATTAGTTAATAGAAATTTAAATTTTTTTCTATTTTTCATAGTCATTTTTTATATTATCATAGGAATAAAGCCTATTTATTACTAAAATATTATTTTTAGACCACTTTTTCATTAATATTATTTTAACAAATCTCTAAGGAATTTTACTTCTTTTAATATAATATATCCTTCATATTAGCATATACTTGAAATTAGAAAGGTGTTGTGTTTTATGTTCATTAAAATACCTATTAATAGTATATTTCTATATATCTTACATAAATATTCGTGAAAACATTTTAATTATGGACATAACTCCTATTACGCCTTAAAATATTAATTGAGTGATATAAAAGAAAGGGGATAATTAACATGACAACTAATGAATCTAATTACATAGATGAAAATAAAAATCCTATAGAAACAGAAGATTTTGCAAAAGCTTTAGCTGCTGAAGAAGAAAATTCTTGTAAAAGAAAAAAAGAGGTAATTGAGAAAATTAAAAGCTTAGCAAAAAACGCTCAAAATTGGAAAGAAGCTAATAAAGAATTCAACTCTCTTTTAGAAGAGTTTAACAATATTTATTACTATGACCAAGAAGCTGAGAATACTCTTAAAAGTGAATTAAGAGAAGCTAAAAATGAGTTTTACAATGCTAGAAAAGCATTCTTTGAAAAAGCTAACGAAGGTTTCAAAGAAAATGCTGCCAAAAAAGAAGATGTTATAAAAAGACTTGAAGCTTTAGTTTATACAAATGATATAAAAGCTGGAGATATGCTATCTAAATCTTTATCTGAGGAATTCTATGCTTTAGGCTTTGCAGGCAAAGAAGTAAATACTGAATTATTCAATAGATTTAAAGCTGCTAGAAATGCCGCTCAAGAAAGTAGAAAAGCTGCTATGGAAGGCTTAAAAGAAGAATTCGTAAATAAAGCTGAAAGAAAAAGAGAAATCATTGCTGAGCTTAAGGCTTTAGTTAACAATGAAAACTGGAAAGAAGCTACTGAAAAGTTTAATGCTCTTTGTGAAGAATTTAAAGGAATAGGCTTCTCTGGAAAAGAAGGAAATGAAGAAATATCTCAAGGTTACAAAGAAGCTAAAGATGCTTTCTTTGCTAAGAGACAAGAATTCTTCGATGCTTTAAAAGCTAAAAATAAAGTTAATATCGAAAAGAGAACAGCTCTTATAGAAGAGTTAAAGAAATTATATGAAAATGATAGCTGGAAAGAAGCTTCAGCTAAAGTAAAAGAAATAAGTGATGAATTCTTTAAAATAGGATTCTGCGGAAAAGAAGAAAATGAAAAACTTATAAATGAATTCAAAGAAATAAGAGACGGATTCTATGCTGCTAGACAAGAATATTTTGATAATATAAATGCTGCTAGAGCTAATAAACAAAGAGACTTCTTAAATGGATTACTTAAAAACAAAGATGAATTTGTTAAAAAGTTAAAGAAATATATTAGCCAAGACGAAGAAAGACTTTCTGACTTCACTAACAGATTATTCAATGTTAGACCTGGAAACAACTCATTAGAAACTATTGAAAAATACCAAGAAATAGTTGAGGATATTAAAGGTAGAATTGAAAGTAATAAGGCTAAAGTCAAAGAAGTTCAAAATGAAATGCATGAAATAAGAACTGAATTAAATGACTTAAAATAAAAAATTTAAAGCTTACTAACAAAGTATTAGTTAGTAAGCTTCTTTTATAACTTTATTTAGGAAGTATTATTGTAAATTTACTTCCCTTTCCTAATTTACTTTGTACTCTTACTTCTCCACCATGAGAAGATACTATAGACTTAACTATGGTTAACCCTATACCAGTTCCCCCAGTAGCTCTTGTCCTTGATTTATCTGCTCTATAAAACCTTTCAAATACATATTGTAAATCTTCTTTCGAAATACCTATTCCTTCATCTTCTATAGATATACTCAACTTATCATCGTTTAGTTTCTCCTCTATAACTATAGTACTTCCTTCATTAGAGTACCTAATGGCATTTGAAAGAATATTTACTAAAGCTTGAGTTATTTTATCTTTATCACAATATATCTGAATATTATTTTTTTCGTATTTAATTTTTATTTTTTTACTCTTGGCTAAATTAGAAAATTGAAATACTACAAAACAAATTACATCACTTATATTAACAAGATCTTTTTTTATCTTCATAGAAGCCTCATCATATTTATTAAGCTTTTGCATATCACTAACTAAAGAAGTTAGTCTTTCTGCTTCCTCTTTGACGCTCATAAGCCTTTTCTCTGTAGGTTCCCATATTCCATCTATCATAGCCTCTAAATGTGATTGTATATTTGTTAAAGGTGTTTTTAATTCATGAGAAATATCTCCTGTAAGCCTTTTTCTTATGTTCTCCTGTTCCTTTATGCTCTGTGAAAGATTATTTATAGAATTTATTAAATCATTAATCTCTAAAATATCTGTATTTATATCAATTTTTTTATCATAATCTCCATTTGAAATATATTTTGCTTTTATCATAAGCTTATTTATTGGTTTTGTTATAGATTTTGAAATTATAAAGCCTATTATAGTAAAGGCCAAGATTAATAATGCTCCAATACTTAAAATAATATTATTTACCATATCCAAGAACACTAATTCATCCTCCATATAAAAAATAGGACCATAAAATTTAACTCTAACTTCCCCTATTTTTTCTCCATTTTTGATTAAAGGATAATATACTGGCTCAAATTGACTTGTAGTAGAACCATATTTCCCTTCCATAGAACTTTTTATAAAATTCATAACCTTATTACATTTCTCTTTAGAGTTTTTCTCTATATTAATTACCTCTTGATCTTCCTTATCATATAAGGCAACTATAATTCCTTTGTTTAAGGCATCATAACTTATCTTTTCTAAATTTTGATAATTCCACTTACCATTAGAATATTGCTCACCTAAATCAATCAAAATATTTTGTACTGTATTTTGATTTTTAACCATAACATAATCTCCAAATTTTTTATCAAAATAAAACTTTGATACAAATACAGTAAGCAATGTAGCAATTATTATAATAGCTATAGAAGGAACTATTACCTTAAAGTTTAAACTCTTATATCTTCTTACCTTCAAACTTATACCCCACCCCATATACAGTTACTATAAACTTAGGTTTTCTTGTATTCTCTTCTATTTTACCTCTTAAATTTTTTATATGAGAGTCTATGACTCTATCAAAACTATCACTTTTATCACCTAAAACTAACTCAAGTATTTCATCTCTAGTAAATATCTTCTTTGGATATCTACTTAAGCAAAGAAGTATATTAAATTCTGTGGATGTAAGAGTTATTAATTCTCCTCTTACCCAAACTTCCATTGTATTTGCATTAATCTTTAATTCTCCATTATCAAAAATTAAACTATCACTTTCTTCTTTTGGACAATTAATACTTCTTCTAATAATGGCCTTTATTCTAGCTATTAATTGTTTAACACTAAAAGGCTTAGTAACATAGTCATCAGCTCCAATATCAAAACCTTCTAACAACTCCTCTTCTTCAGTCTTTGCAGTTATCATTATTATTGGAACACAACTCTTCTCTCTTATTACTTTACAAACTTCCTCTCCACTTAAATCTGGAAGCATAAGATCTAAAAGAATCAGATCTATATTATTATTTTCGAATATTTTTAAAGCCTCTTCTCCATTACTACAAGAAAAAACATTAAATCCTTCTTTCTTTAAATAGGCTTCTAAGACCTCTACTATTTTTTCTTCATCATCAACTAATAATATATTCAAAATTTACACCTCTTACTAAATATTTTAGATTTTCTATTTGTATATTATTTATATAAAAGAAATATATAAATAATATGTAGAAATATTTTAGGCTTTTCTATGCTTATATTTTTATTATAGTATACATGTAAATCGTAATCAGATAGCTTGTCTGCTTTTTTTCGTATTAATTTAATTATTTTATATAAAAAGAAGACTAACTTATATAGTCTTCTTTCTCAATTAGCAAAGTTAATATAACTTAATTATTCAGGTTTAAAAGTTGCACAATTTGTGCTTTCTTGATTTTGTGCATAATCACCAGAAATATCTATGCTTTCTGCATGGCATTTACAATCTTTATTGTGACAACATTTTTCTGCTTCACAATCAACACTAGTTGCTGGTTCAGCTTCTCCAACATCAACAGCAGCATTAGTAAATCCACCTTTTTCAACAAAGCTTCCACAACAAGTTGTTTCTGATTGCTTAGCAAAGGAACCATTTACTTTTATTGTGTTTAATGAACACATATCATTTTGATTATATGTACAGTTATCTACTCCACATTTTAAATTTGGCATACTATATACCTCCTTAAATATTTAGTTGATATTAGTATGTCTTTTCTTCACTACATTATTCCTAATGTGATTTTTACACCTATTTACTTTCTTCTAACCTATCTAGTATGGCATTGTACCCATCTGCTCCATAGTTTAGACATCTATTTACTCTACTTATAGTTGCTGTTGATGCCTTAGTTTCATCGGCAATTTCAGTGTATGTCTTCTTATCTCTAAGCATTCTTGCAACATGCAATCTTTGAGCTAGTGCTTTTAATTCTGAAATTGTACATATATCCTCGAAAAAGCTATAGCATTCATTTATATCCTCTAATTTTAATATAGCCTCAAATAAAAAATCTAAATCCTTACTTTTTAGTTTAGATTGCACTCCATTCATATAATCTTCTCCTTTAACTACTTGTATATTAATATAACTCTATAAAAATCAAATATATTTTAAATTCTTTAACAAATTAATTATATCTCTTTATTATAATAAAGAAAATAATACTTGCAATAGAGTTAGTTTAATATATCTAAACTTTAGTGAATTTTAATTTGAATATATTTCTTTAGTAATAGTCATTTAAATACTTATATTATAAGTAAATTATACTTCAGTATTTGAACTACCACTTGGGTCTGTTAAAGGTCTTAGTGAATCCCATCCATGCTCAAGCTTTTCATAAACAGATTTAGTTGGTATTAACCATACCTCTCCTGTTCCTCTAAACACATTTAAAAGACCTTCCCCACCAGTAGCTGTAGATACTAAAGATTTAGATGACTTCTCAACTGTAAATTCAATATCTCCAGTTCTTAAAACTGCAAAGTTACCATCAACTTTTAAAACATCATTATTTATCTTACATTTAAATATTTCTTCTTCAGGTACTGGTATTTCTAAAACTACTATTCCTTCTCCTGAAAGTTTTGTTTGAAATATACCTTCATTTCCTAAAACCATAGATGATAGTGACTTATTCATATGAGCTGTTATTTCAACACTACTTTCACAAGCATAAAACAATCCATCGTCAACTATTATCTCATCATCTTCTAATTCAATTAATGCATAATGTCCAAAAGAAGGCTCTAAAAATATATCTCCTGTTCCATCATATCTAGGCTTAAAAGTACTCTCTCCAGTAACTTTACTAGTAAAAAACTTTTTACCTAACCCTATTGGTCCACCAATCTTATTTTTCATAGATATCGGGCCTCTCATATAACTTAAAGCCCCTTTTTCTATCTTTACAGAACTGTCTTCTAATATAATTCTTACCTGTCTAAGCTTTATATTAGCCTCTCTCATTTGGTTTAACTTGATCGCAAGATCTAAAGAGTTTCCTCCTCTTAAACTATCATATTCTAAAACTTGAAATACAGAGTCTCCTCTCATTTCAGATATCATATTAATTTGATTTTCTATGTTTAATGATGTTCTCACACCTATCGCTCCTTTATGTTAAGTTCTTCCTTTAATTATATCCCAAAAGTTAGAACTTAATAATTACAAAAAATCAAAAAAGCTAGAGATTATAAAATTAATCTCTAGCAAAACATTTATATAAATATATCTTTGTGGGCTTTTTCTAATTTTTTCTTATTTCCTAATATATCTTCATAATAAACTCTAAGCATTTCACCAACACTCCAAGCTTGGGCATAACATCCTCTAGCTTTATATGGATTATCACCATCAAAAATTTCAGCAATACTTCCTAAACATTGATCTTGTATGTGATCTTCCATATCCCTCATTAGAGAATCTACTAACTCAACAGCTTCTTTAGAATAGTCATTCACCTTACAATAGGCTGTGAAAAATCCACCTAGTGGGAATCCCCATGTTGTTCCTTGATGATAAGCCATATCTCTATCAAAAAGCTTTCCTATATAAATTCCATGATAATCCTTATGATCTCTACTTAAGCTTCTTAAACCATAAGGTGTATATAACTCTTCAAAGACTTTTTGTACAACATACTTTTCTTTTTTTCTATCTAACATTGTAAATGGTAATGATACAGCCCAAATTTGGTTAGGTCTTAAGCTTGAATCTTTTTCTTCATCATTTACAACATCATAAAGATACTTACCATCTTCATTCCAAAAAGCTTTTTCAAATGAAGATTTAACTTTTTTCGCTAACTCTTCATATTCATTATTTTCTTCTTTTTCAAACTTATCTTTTAATAAAGCTGCTATTTTTAAAGCATTATACCATAAAGCATTTATTTCAACTGGCTTACCATGTCTTGGAGTAACTACTATTCCATTTACTCTAACATCCATCCAAGTTACTTGATCTAAACCTGAACCAGCATTTATTAAAGAATCCTCTTCATCCATTTTTATAGAGAACTCAGTTCCTTCTTTATAAGCCTTTATTATATTTTTTATTGTTCCATACACTTCATTTTTAACGAATTCTATTGCTTCATCGTTATTGCTATAAAGTAAATAATTATAAACTGCATTTATAAACCATAATGAAGCATCAACAGTATTATAAAGTGGTTCTTTTCCTTCTCCAGGGAACATATTTGGTATTAGTCCATCTTTCTCGTATAAACTAAAACTTCTTATAATATCTTTAGCATCATCTAATCTACCAGTTGATAGCGTTACACCATTAATGGCAATCATAGCATCTCTTCCCCAATCTAAGAACCAAGGATATCCTGCTAATATTGTTTTTCCATTTATAGATTCTCTATTAACTATAAATTGATCTGCTGCAATAGGAAGATACTTAGCCAAAACTCTTGAATCATCAAATGTATTTCTAAGTTTTCTTATTCTTTCTTCTTCATTTTTTATTATTTTTTCACAATCAAAATCATTTTCTTTCTCTATAGTACAAAGTAAATAAACTTTTTTTCTTTCATTAGGTTTTAAATTTATTTCAACAGTTCCTGGAACGTAACATTTATCCACAAACTTATCACCTGTACTTTTATCCACATCATAATAAATTTTATCCACAATTTTGCCTGAATTATCTATTATTTTTCCACCATAAGTTAAAAATCTTATGTTTATGTCCTCTTTTAGCTGTGGAATAAGTTCAATTTTTTCTTTATCCACAGTTTTTTTGAATTCTAAGTTTTCTTGTTCACTACATACTCCTGGATTTCTAAAAGTAACTAGTGGTTCAATGTTTATTTTTGATTCTTTACTTTCATTTAATATGTCATATTCTATTACTACAGTATTCTTTCCATATTCCATAGCAACTTTTTTATCCACAACTACTCCATCTACAAAAAATCTAAAATGAGGTAATCCATCATAATAAAATCCTTGTAAATTATTAAAGCCATCAACTATTTTATCTGTATATTTACAAGAACTCAACTGGTGAACCTTTCCACCAATATTTATTTCTTCATTTAAATTAGAAAGAATCATATATCTTTCCTCTGGTGAATTAGTACATGCTAATAATAATCCATGATATTTTCTGCAGTTTGCTCCAATAGCAGTACCTCCACAAAATCCACTTATGCCATTTGTTAGCATCCATTCTTTTTCTATACCTCTATCATAACTAATCCAATCTTTTTTTCCAAACTTCATAAATTGCCACCCCTTATTTTAATACCTAAAGTACCCTTTTTGCTATAATCTTTATAAATTTTAAACTTATATATAAATTTAAAACTATGTACCAAATAAATGTTGATTTTACCTAACTAATAAAATTAAATAAAAAATAATCATTATTTTAAACATAGCCTAATAAAAAATACTTTATAAATTTAGAAAAGGCTTTGCATTAAAAACCTAAAACCCGCTTAAATTTTACGCTTTTATAAAAAGTGTAAAATTTAGCTCTCCAAATTTTTAATTTGGACTTTAACTCAGTTTTCAAGTTTTAACAAAGCCATTTTCTATGATTGCCTATATTTCCTTAAGGAAATATAGGCCTTTTAGTAATATATTTGGGAATATATTGGAATGCTTATTAAATAAGCTTTTGCCCTATTATTTATTTGTGCATTTTTTGATTCCCCAGATATCATCACAATATTCTTGTATTGTTCTGTCACTTGAGAACATACCTGCATTACAAGTATTTTCAAATGCTTTCTTAGCCCATCCTAATTCATCTTTATAAGCCTCAAATACTTTCTCTTCAGTATCCTTAAATCCTTTAAAGTCTGCTAATAAGAAATATTGATCTCCCTCTTCTAATAATGAGTTATAAAGATCTTCGAAATCACCAGTACCACCATCATCAAAAGTACCATCAACTAATGAATCTAAAACTCTTTTTAATTCTTCATCAGCTTCATAGTAAGCAACTGGATCATATTTTCCTTTTAATTCTTCTATTTCTTCTACTTCTAATCCAAATATAAAGTTGTTATCTAATCCACTTTCTCTAACAATTTCTACATTAGCTCCATCGTTAGTACCGAAAGTTGGAGCTCCATTTAACATGAATTTCATATTACCTGTTCCTGATGCTTCTTTACCAGCTGTTGATATTTGTTTTGATACATCTGCTGCTGGGAATAATCTTTCTGCATAAGAAACTCTATAGTTTTCTACGAATACAACTTTTATTTTTCCTTTTATAGATTCATCATTGTTTATAAGTCTAGCAACTTCATTTGTTAACTTAACTATTGATTTAGCTCTCTTATATCCTGGGAAAGCTTTTGCTCCATATATGAATGTTACTTTTGGTATATCCATATCTGGATTTTCTTTTAATCTATAATATAAATCTAAGATATATAGAGTATTTAATAATTGTCTCTTATACTCATGTAATCTCTTAATTTGTATATCAAATATTGAATCTGGATCTAATTCCACACCTTCATGCTCTTTAATATATGCAGCTAATTGCTCTTTCTTAGTGTGCTTGATTTCCATAAATCTCTTTAGAACTTCTTCATCATCTTTGTATTTTTCTAATCCTTTTAATAAGTCTAAGTTTTTAACCCAATCTTCACTTCCTAAAAGTTCAGTTATTAAAGCTGATAATTCTTGGTTACATAACCTTAACCATCTTCTAGGAGTTATTCCATTTGTTTTGTTTTGGAACTTCTCTGGATATAATTCATACCAGTTTTTAAGCTCAATGTTTTTTAATATATCTGTATGTAATTGTGCAACACCGTTAACGGCGAATCCTACGTGTATTGCTAAGTTAGCCATTCTAACTTTTTCATCATTAACTATTCTGAATTCTTCTATTTCCTCTTCTGAGTATCCTTTTTCTTCTAAGTTAACTATAAACTCTGCATCTATTTTTTTAATTATTTCTAATATTCTTGGGAATAATTCTTCTATTAAATCAACATCCCATTTTTCTAAAGCTTCTGCTAATATAGTATGGTTTGTATAAGCAAAAGTTTTTGAAGCAACATTGTAAGCTTCTTCAAAAGTGAATCCTTCTTCATCTACAAGAATTCTTATAAGCTCTGGAATTGCTAAAACTGGATGAGTATCATTTAATTGAACAGCATGAAGCTTTGCAAAATCTTCAGTAACGTTTCCAAATACTTCTTTATGCTTTCTTATTATATCTTTTAATGATGCACTTACTAAGAAATATTGTTGTCTTAATCTTAATAACTTACCATCTCTATTTGAGTCATTTGGATATAATACTCTTGATATATCTTCAGCTCTATTTTTAAGTTCTAATGCTTCATCATATTTTTGTTCATTAAATAATTTGAAGTCAAATTCTTTTACAGGTTCACACTTCCATAATCTTAAAGTATTTATATTCTTACTAGCATATCCTATTATAGGAGTATCATATGGAATAGCTTTAACTGTCATATCTTCAAAATCAACAGTTACAAATTCATCCTCTTTTCTTATACTCCAAGGTTCTCCATATTTTAACCAGCTATCAACATCTTCCTTTTGGAATCCATCTTCAAAATATTGAGAGAATAAACCATTGTTATATCTAATTCCATAGCCTTTTAGCGGTACTTCTAATGAAGCTCCTGAATCCATAAAACAAGCTGCTAGTCTTCCTAGACCACCATTTCCTAGCCCAGCATCCTCTTCTATTTCCTCAATTCTATTTAAATCAAATCCTATTTCATCTAAAACTTCTTTTACTTCATTATAAAGCCCTAAACTTATTAAGTTATTTCCTAAGGCTCTACCCATTAAATATTCAGCAGAGAAATAATATGCATTTTTTTCTTTCTCATAAAGCTCTTCTGTATGATTCCAATCATCAACAATGTTTTCTAAAAGAGTTAATGATAGTGCATTAAACACCTCAAAATCTTTAGCATCTTTAATTGAACTCTTTCCATACTTTACTTTTAGGTATCTTTCGATTCCTCTCTTAATTTGTTCTTTATTCATTGTTATTCACCCTTCCATATAGTTTTGTTATATCATATATTTTCTCTGCTAATTCATCAGTTAAAGCATCCTCTTTAACTCTCCATTGCCAATTGCCCCCAAGAGTAGATGGATAGTTTATTCTTGCTTCATTTCCTAAGTTTAAGAAATCTTGCATTAGAGCTATTGCAGTATGTGCTACACTACTCCAAACTCCTCTGATGAATCCCCAGTTATAACCTTCTTCCTCAGTAAGTTTTAAATATTTTTTAGAGTATTCCACATCTTCCTTATTCCCTGTAACTTCAAACCAACCTCTAAATGTATCATTATCATGAGTGCCAGTATATGCTATTGTATTTACTGGGTAGTTATGTGGAAGATAATCACTTTCTTCTCTAGAATCAAAAGCAAATTGTAAAACCTTCATTCCAGGGAAGCCAGTTTCATTCCTAAAGTCTATAACCCCTTGAGTTAAGTAACCAAGGTCCTCTGCTATTACATTAACCTCTCCTAACGCATCTTTGATTGCATTAAATAGCTTTATTCCAGGTCCTTTAATCCACTCACCATTTACTGCAGTTTCATCTCCATATGGTATTTGCCAATAAGCTTCAAATCCTCTAAAGTGATCTATTCTTAATATGTCATAAAGCTTAAAGCTTTCTCTTACTCTATCAATCCACCAACTATAGCCGGTATCACCCATATAACTCCAATCATATATAGGATTACCCCATAACTGACCTGTTTCTGAAAAAGCATCTGGTGGACATCCAGCCACTTTTTTAGGCACATTATTTTCATCTAATAAAAAGGCTTTTGGATTTGCCCAAACATCTGCGCTATCCTCTGCAACATATATAGGCATGTCTCCTATTATCTTAATTCCTAAACTATTTGCATATTCTTTTAACTCACTCCATTGTTTAAAGAAATGATATTGTAAGAATACCCAATAATTTATTTCTTTAGTTAACTTAGCTTTGCATTCTTCTAAAGTCTTTTTATCTCTTAACTTTAGTTTTTCATCCCAATCTTGCCAACTAACTAAGTCATTTTCATTTTTAATTGCCATATATAAAGCATAATCTTCAATCCAAAGTTTATTTTCTTCTCTAAACTTCTCGATTTCTTCTTTGTTTTTATCTAAAGATTTTTCATATGCTATTCTTAACACTCTCATTTTCTTGTCAAATAATAAAGCATAATCTATTTTTTCTGGATCATCCCCAAAATTAATTCCTTCATAATCCTTTTTATCAAGTAATCCTTCTTTATTTAAAATATCAAAATCTATGAAATATGGATTTCCTGCAAAAGCTGAAAATGATTGATATGGTGAATCTCCATAACTTGTAGGACCTAAGGGCAATATTTGCCAGTATCCTTGTCCAGATTTCTTTAAAAAATCTACAAAATTGAATGCTTCCTTACCAAAAGTACCTATTCCATACTTTCCAGGTAAGGAAGCAATATGCATTATTATTCCACTTGATCTTCTCATATTGCTTCCCCCTAGTTACTATTATTGAACTAATATCTCTTTTTCAATCATATTTTTATTTAAATCAAATATCTTTATATTTAACTTTTTAACCCTTGAATTTTTATTTTCTATTGATAAATCATAATCTGATTCTGCTTTTGTGATTTTAACTTTAAGCTCTTCATAATCACCTTTTTTATAGTCTTTAGTAATTCCATCATCGTTGTAATATGTGTACTCAGCCATATCATCAACAAAAGCAATTAGATTTAATTCACTAGTATCTAAATTTTCCACCCTTTTACTTGGCTTACTTGCCATTGTTACTATTTTATTCTTTCTTATGAATATAGGAACTTCACTTAATTTAGCCTCTACATAATGATGACCTTTTTGTAAAACTTCAAAATCTCCCTCATCATATTTTCTAGCTCTCCATAGAAGCATTTCTTCTGGAAGATAAACATATCTTCCTAAAGCATTTTGCTCATATATAGGTGCTAACATCAAACTATCACCTAAAAGCAATTGATCTTCTACTCCCTTCACAAAGTTATCTTCATATTCAAATGTTAATGGTTTAAAATACATTTCATTATTTAAAACAGCCTTCATATACTCACTATAAAGATATGGAACCATAACATATCTTAACTCCAATATATTTCTTAATACTTTGACACTCTCACCTCTAAATGCATATGGTTCCTGATGTCTTGTACCTAAAGCTGCATGATTTCTAAATAAAGGTGTAAACATACTTAATTGTGACCATCTTATAACTAAGTCTTCTGTAGCATCTCCCCCGAATCCGCCAGTATCAGCTCCTGTATAGATAAATCCACACATATTGATATTTGGCATCATTTGAAGGTTTAACTTAATGTGTTCCCACCAAGACATGTTGTCTCCAGTCCATATTCCCCCATATCTATGCATACCCACTGTAGATGCTCTAGAGAAAAGTAGGAATCTCTTATTCTCATCTATATTTTCAAGACCTTCAGCGGCTGCTCTTGTCATATTAAATCCATAAAGATTATGAACTTTATCATGTCTTATTTTTTCATTTCCTACTCTATGATAAAAACTTTGATAATCTTCCATACTATTTTGAAGTCTTGGGAATGTATCCTTAACATCAAAGTAATCATATATACCTAAGTTTTTACCCTTTGCCTCTGATATTTTTTCAAAAGCCTCATTTAATCTTTTTTCTGAATAGAATATTGCAGGTTCATTCATGTCATTCCAGAAACCTTCTATTCCTTTATCAGTAAGGACTTTATACTTGTTTCCAAACCATAATCTTGCATCCTTATTTAAGAAGTCTGGGAAATGGACTTTCCCAGGCCAAACTGCTGCTACAAAAGGTTTTCCCTCTTCATCTAAGCAGTAATAACCATTTTTAACGCCTTCCTCATAAACATCATATCCCTCTTCAATCTTGCATCCTGCATCAATTATTGGGATAAGCCTAATTCCTCTATCTTTAACTTCTTTTACAAGGTTTTCAAAGTCAGGGAATGCTTCTTTATTTATAGTAAAGTTCTTGAAATCCTCCATATAATCTATATCAAGGTATAAACAATCAAGAGGAAGTTCTAATTCATTAAAATTATCTAGGACTTCAAGAACTTCATTGCTATCTTTATAACTCCATCTACTTTGTTGAGCACCAAATGCCCATTTAGGAGCTATGTAACTTTCACCTATAAGCTCTCTAAAACTCTTTGCTATGTCTTTTAAGCTTTCGCCTTCAATAATATATAAATCAAAGTTTTCATCATCTATTGTTATCTTTAATTCATCTCTTCTTGTATAACCTACATCAAACTTTACTCTTCCAGGATAATCTATAAATATCCCAAAAGTTTTTTCCCCATAAACCATTAAGAAATTATGAGCTCCATAAAGACTTTTCTTTTCTGGAGTATGTGAAAAATCATCTGTGCAGAAACTTTCATATATCCAGCCTCTTTTATTTAATCCTCTTACATTCTCTCCTAATCCATAGATTACATCTTCATCCTTAAGATCTAATGTAAAAGTGTTATTTTCAAAATTTAAATATTTTAATTCTTGGTTCTCTATTTCTGAACCTTCCTTTAAAACAACTGACTCAGTATTAAAAGGAGTTCCAAAAGTATATTTAGTTATGTGATTATTGATACCATTAATTCTCATAATATCTCCCCCATTATAATAACTATCTCATGTCTTTACATGACTCTCTCTCTATAATTTTTGTTTCAAAAATTATATGCTTATGCTCTTCCTTTTTAGTTAAAAGAGCTAATAGTAAATCTATACTATTATTAGCCATATGTCTTTTAGGCTGCTTTACAGTTGTTATTCCTGGATTATAATATTTGCTTATATCCATACCATCAAATCCGATAATAGACATATCCTCTCCAACCTTTAATCCTTGATCTATCACTGACTTAGCTGCACCAACTGCCATAATATCTGATATTGAAAAAATAGCTGTTATATCTTTTCTATTATTTATAATTTCTTTTGTAGCTTTATAACCTCCACTATAATCGTAGTCACCTATAAATACATTGTCTTCTGAATATGGTATATTGTTTTCTTTTAATGCCTCTTTATATCCTTCAAGTCTTAATCCACTGATACCAACGTCGTTTTTTTCTCCTAGTAAAATAGCAATGTTTTTATGTCCTTTATCTATAAGATATTGGGTTGACTCTTTTGCGGATAATATATTGTCTATTCCTATTGATGAATATTTACTTTTACTCTCTTTAGATATTGTATTAACAGAGGTTAATACTACTGGAATATCTAAAAACTGAAAACTTTCATCGTTTATATTTAAGAAGTTTCCCCCTAAACAAATGATTCCTTGAAGTCTCTTCTCCTTAACAAAAGCTATTAAATTATCTACATCATCCTCTGTAGCATAATCATTTTGTTGTAATATCATTGTATAGCCTGCTTCATTTATCCTATTACCTATAATATTTATCATCTCAGCGAAGAATGGGTTGAATACCCCTTTTACTAGAACTCCTATATTGTTTGTGTAATTCTTCTTAAGAATTCTAGCACTATTATTAGGTATGTAATTACTCTCTTTTATTATTTTTAATATTTTTTCTCTAGTCTCATCCTTTACATCTGGATGCTCATTTATAACTCTTGATACTGTACTAACACCAACGCCAGCAAGCTTTGCTATGTCTCTTATATTCATATAAAAATCCTCCTGATTTTCTATAATCTTTAATTAACTTGGAAATTGTTTCGGTAACGATACCAACTTAATTATAAACCTCATAGAAAGCATTAGCAATAATACTTACAAGAGTTTAAATAATTATAATAAAATTTCTTATATCTAGAATTTAATATTCTTAAACACACATTTTGATAATTATTTCTTATATTTTGATGGATGTAGAAAGAAGCTCCTAAACTTCCTCTACATTTTCCATCAATATATATATCTTATAAGAAGTATCTATTATTATATTTAAGGTATTTAAGTTCTATTCCATATAAAGTCTCATATTATTTTAGCCTTTAACTGATCCGGCAACTAAACCTTTAGCCATGTATTTTTGACCTACAGTTGCAAGAATTACTATAGGAATTGAAGCCATTATTGCAGCCGCTGAATATTGAGTCCAGTTAGCTGAGAAGTCATTCTTAATAAATTGTTGCATTCCTACCGCAAGTGTTAAACTTTGAGGATCCTTTAATATTGCTGAAGCAAATATAAATTCACTGTATGATCCTATGAATGTAAATAAGAATATTACTAAAATCATATTTCTTGTTAATGGTAATATTATTTTCATAAATATTTGGAAAGTAGTTGCTCCATCAACACTTGCAGCTTCTACAAGTTCCTTAGGAATTCCATCTATAAATCCTTTCATTAACCAAATGTTATATGCACTAGCACCTGCAGCTATAATTACTAATGTAATTAAATGGTCCATACCATTTAATCTATATGCAAGACCTAAAATTGCAGGTAATGCCATAGCTGCTGGGAACATTTGAAGTAATAACAAGAACATTAACCCTTTTTTCTTCCCCCAAAATCTTAATTTTGAGAAAGCAAATGCTGTTGGTATTGTTAAAAATAATTGAATTACAGATACTACAACACATATGATAAGAGTATTTTTAACCCATATTAAAAAGTTTGTTTCAGTTAAAACCTTTGAATAGTTTTCAAGTGTCCATGATTGTGGTAATAATGTTGTTTGTACGAAAGCTTCCCCTTTAGCCATAGAAGCAGTTACTATAGATAAAACTGGGAATAATACTACAAGACACATAAACCATAGAAACACTCTTGATATCCATACTGATCTTACTTCTGATGGTCTTAATTTCTTTTTATATTTAATATCTGAGGAAGTGTTTATTCCGCTCTTTTTTTGTACTCTACTTTGCATTTTATTCAACCTCCTCGAATTGTCCTGATAATTTCATTTGATAATATGATATAGTTGCTAATAAAATAAATATTATTATACTTATTGCAGATGCTATTTCAAATCTACCAAATTGTGTTGATAATTTATAGTTTACAGATGCAAGGATATCTGTGTATCCAGCAAACTGAGTCGCCATCCTTGGTGGATTACCATTGGTAATCAAATATGCCTGTCCAAAGTTATTAAAGTTAAATGCAAATGATGAAATTATTAATGGATAAGCAGTCTGTGCTAATGATGGTAATGTTATTTTTCTGAATTGAAGCCATTTGCTAGCACCATCAACATCTGCTGCTTCATAATAACTATCTGGAATAGCTCCTAAAGCTCCTAAGCAAACATTCATCATGTATGGGAATCCTAACCATATACCAACAAATATAAGTGCAACTCTTGCCCACATTGGATCTGTTAGCCATGGAATAGGATCAGCTATAATATGCATATTCATTAACAAGTTATTTATTGCTCCATAACTTCCATTTAAAAGACCTTTCCATGAAAGTATTGCTACTGTTGCTGGTAAAGCCCATGGAATTATAAGTATTGCTCTATAAATTGCTTTTTCTTTTAAGTTAGGATTATTTACTGCCATAGCAACTATTAATCCTAAGAAGAAAGTTCCTAAAGTTGAAGCTATTGCAAACACTAAGTTCCAACCTAGAACTGGGAAAAATATTTCTTTAAAAGGTCCTGTAAAAACCTCTACAAAGTTTGCTAATCCTACAAATTGGATATTACCTTGTGAATACATTGTATAATCTGTAAAAGATATATACACTGTATATAATATAGGAAAAATTGTGAATATTATAATTGATATAAGTGCTGGTAATAAATATGGAATAGATTTTCTTGTTTGAGCTCTACTCTTTTTTCTTGCTGCCTTTTTATCTGCTACTACTTGCATTACATACTCTCCTCCTTAATAAAATACCTCTACCCTCTAAGATAATTCTTATAAATAAGGGGGAATTTTCATCCCCCTAGTTAAGACTTCTAATTATTTTTGTTGAGCTATACCTTCTTTAATTTGCTCTACTGTCATTTGAGCACATTGTTCTGGTGTGATTTGACCTGAAGTTAATAATTGTAAGTTAGCTCCAGCAGGTGTCCACATAGCTTGAATTTCTGGTATGTTAGGCATTGGTGTAGCAAATTTAGCTTGTTCTGCGAAAGCACTCATATATTCATTGTTTTTAAAGTCTGCACTATCTAAGTATTTATTTAATACTGGAATTCTGTTACCTTTGTTTAATAATATATCTCCTGAGTTTTCAGCTAAATATTTAAGTAACTTCCATGATAAATCTTTATTTTGTGATTTTTCACTTACGAAAGCAGTTTGAACTCCTAAGAAAGTTGGTACTTGTTTTCCAAATAATGTTGGCATTGGAGCTACTCCAAAGTTTACTCCACCATCTTTAAATGCTGATACATCCCAAGGTCCTGAAATATAGAATCCAGTGTTCTTAGCTAAGAAATCACCTTTAGCTATATCTCCAGTTATATCAGCTGGCATTAATTTATCTTTTTGAACTAAATCTTGAACGAATTGATATCCTTTTATAGCTCCTGGTGTAGCTAGTCCAATATCAGTTGGATCAAGACTTCCGTTATTATCTTTATAAACGTATCCTCCATCTGCTGCTATGAATCCATAAGTAGCATAGAAGTTATTGATGTCGTATTTAAATCCTGCGCCCTCTTCTGCAACCTTAACTAAATCTTCCATAGACTTTGGAACTTCTTTAACTTTATCTTTATTATAGAAAAGAGCTGAAGTTTCTTGTGCTATTGGAACTGCATATCTTTTTCCATCTATTGTTACAGCATCTAACACTTGATGTGATGCGTAATCAGAATCATTTATAGTTCCTTCTGGAACTTCTGCTAAAAGTCCTGCCTTTTGGAATGTTCCTAAGTTATCATGTGCTAAACCAAACATGATATCTGGTCCCTTTGAACTATTTGCAGCCTGTATGTAAGCTTGCATTTCTGATTTATCTTCTACTACTTTAACTTTAACTCCATTTTCTTCGCCCCATTTTTGAGCTAATTTGTTTATCTCGTCCACTTCTGGAGTTGTTAAATGTGACCATACTGTTAATTCCTTTTCTGAACCTCCAGCATTTCCTGAATCAGTTTTTCCTCCACAGCCCACTAGTGATCCTGCAAATAACATTGTTGCTGCCATTACAGTTGCTAGAATTTTTGTACGTTTTCCCATTATAAAATCCCCCTCATAACTTATAATTAGCTAAAAGCTATATTCTTCATTCTCGCCTTCGGAAACGATACCAAAACAATTTAAAAAAATATTTAATTTGCTTACTAACAAATATTTTTTGAAAAGTTTCGTTTCGGTATCGTTTCCAAGATTATTATATAATATTCAGAAAACATTTTCAATACCTTTTTTGAAATTTTTCTGGATTTCTTATAATTTTTATTTATTTCTTTATTTTCCATTTTATCTTGTAACTGGTAATAAGTTTTCTACTATTACAAAACCAAATTATTTTTCTAAAAACGAAAGAACTGTATCAAATATAACTTAACTTTAATTTTTCTAAAGCATATATTTGATACAGTTCTTTAATCTCATAAATATATTTAATTATTACTTGCTGATTTCTTTTCCACGCCATATTAAAAAAGCTATTTTAAAGATTACAGCCTCATTAAAATTCCTTATATCATAAGATGTACATTTTTGAATTTTATCCAATCTGTAGATAAGAGTATTTCTATGTACATATAATTCTTTAGATGCATCACTTATATTAAGTCCACACTTAAAGAAAGTTTCTATTGTTTTTATCATTTCTCTATCTAACTTAGAGAACCCTAATCCAAAATCTTCATACATCTTATTTTTTAAATCTTCATCTATAGAGTCAACTAAATTTTCGAAAAGTAAATCTCTATCTCCATAAACAATTTCATCCAAATCGTATTTTATTGCAAGATTTATTTTAGACATATTTATCTCATAGGCCTCTTTTATTTCATTTATATTATTTAATTTCATATAGCTTATATAGCATTTTGTATAAAGGTTTGAGGCTATAGAATCTTTGATACTATTAAGATGCTCTTCAATATCTTCTAGCGTTCCAATGATTACTATACTATCATTCCTTAATACACTAACTATATTTTTATTGCCATAACACTCATTTATAAGTTCTAAGCCTTCTTGAATATGTGAAGCTAAATAAACATTAATTATAAAGAACTCATCCTTTAAAAAATATAGTTCTTTATCAATAATATTTTTGTCTATAACTACTCCATTTAAGGCTTTTTTAATAAGCTTTTCCTTATTGCTCGATACCTCTTTAATTTTATTTTCAATTAAATATCTCAATAAAGAAGTACAGCTTTCATATTCTTTTTGAGTTACTATTTTTCCCTTTTTATCATTAACTTCAAAGTCTAAAGAAACCGTATCACTATTATCAAATTCTGATAATATAAACTCCTTATCATCCAAAGTAACCTTGAAAGGTATTTTTGTATTTAAATATAACTCTTCTAAGAACTTATGAAAACTGTACATATTGATTACCCCTCTATATTAAAGCTATTGCTGATTAAACTAATTTTAATTCTGTTTCTTTATCGAATATATGAATTTTATTAGCATCAACGTAGAACTTAGCTTCTTGACCATTTTGTAATTTAGTACTTCCATTTACTCTAACTGTTATGTTTTGATCTGCAAGTTTAGTATAAATATAACTTTCTGCTCCCATTAATTCTGTAACTTCAACTTTTGATTTTATTACTGTTGTTGGATTTGCAGCAACTAACTCTTGGTCATCATCTAAATGTTCAGGTCTTACCCCTATTATAACATTTTTTCCTATATATCCTTTTTCTTTTAATAATCTAGCTTTATCCATTGGCATTTCAATTTTTTCATTTTGGAAAGTAGCAAAATATTTTCCGCCTTCTTCCTTTATAGTACCATCTATAAAGTTCATTTGTGGACTTCCAATGAATCCTGCAACGAATATATTAGCTGGGTTATTGTATATTTCTTGTGGTGAGTCAACTTGTTGAACTATACCATCTTTCATAACAACGATTCTTGTACCCATTGTCATAGCCTCAACTTGGTCATGTGTAACATATATGAATGTTGTTTGTAATCTTTGATGTAATTTAGAAATCTCAGTTCTCATTTGAACTCTTAATTTAGCATCTAAGTTTGATAAAGGTTCGTCCATTAAGAATACTTTAGGTTCTCTTACTATAGCTCTTCCTAATGCAACCCTTTGTCTTTGTCCACCTGATAAAGCTTTTGGTTTTCTATCTAATAAATGCTCTATATCAAGTATTTTAGCAGCATCTCTAACTTTCTTGTCTATTTCTTCTTTTGGAACTTTTCTTAATTTAAGTCCAAAAGCCATGTTATCATATACAGTCATATGTGGATATAGTGCGTAACTTTGGAAAACCATTGCTATATCTCTTTCCTTTGGTTCTACTTCGTTAACTAATCTATCTCCAATGAATAATTCACCTTTTGATATTTCTTCTAATCCAGCAATCATTCTTAAAGTAGTAGACTTACCACAACCTGATGGTCCAACGAATACGATGAACTCTTTGTCAGCTATTTCTAGGTTAAAGTCTTTAACTGCTGTAACATCTCCTGGATAAACTTTATAAATATGTTTAAGTGATAAATTTGCCATATTAATACTCCCCCATAAATTTCAGTTATTTTCTCGAATTTCTTTTATGATTTTATTTTATACCAATTAACCGTTTTCATCTATGGACATTATTTACAAAAGAATTCATTATTTTTTGTATGATAATCTAAATAGCCTGTACAAATTTCATTTTTCTTGTGATATTTTTTATTAATTTTTTTATATTTTGTAAAAGGCTATAAAAAAACAGAGTGTTTTAAAATTTAAACACTCTGTTTATATTTAAAATATTATTTTTTATATTTCATGTGTAATAACTCATGAGCTCTTCCATGACCTGGTTGACCCATATAGTTTTCGTACATTTTTAATAAAGCTGAGTTTTGATGTGATTTTCTCTTCTCTAAGTTCTTATCTTGGTTGTAAAGAACAGAAGCTCTTACTTCTCTAATGTCCATTTTATCACTATCTTCAGCTGAGATATGTGGTTGTCCTCCACCGTTAACACATCCACCTGGACATGCCATTACTTCGATGAAGTGGTAGTCATTTATTTTACCTGACTTAACTAATTCAAATACATTAGCAGCTCCACTTACAACAGCTAATTTATATTCATTTCCTGCTATTTCTATTTCAGCTTCTTTTATTCCAGCTAATCCTCTAACAACTTCATAATCTACGTTATCTAAGTTATCATTTTCCATGAAGTCCTTAGCTGTTCTTAAAGCAGCTTCCATAACTCCACCAGTAGCTCCGAATATAACACCAGCTCCTGTGTATTCTCCCATAGCTGGATCTACTTCGCTATCTTCTAACTTAGCGAAATCTATTTTAGCAGCTTTTATCATTCTAGCTAATTCTCTAGTTGTTAAAACTGCATCTATATTTCTCATTCCTTCGTTTTCCATTTCTGGTCTATCCGCCTCGAATTTTTTAGAAGTACAAGGCATTATAGTTACTGTAAATACTTTTTTAGGATCTATATCAGCAACTTGTGGATAGTAAGTTTTTGATGCCGCACCAAATATTTGTTGTGGTGACTTAGCTGTTGAAAGATTTTCTACTAACTCTGGGAAGTAATTTTCAACTTCTCTAACCCATGATGGACAACATGAAGTTAACATTGGGAAAGGTCCGTTGTTTTTGATTCTTTCTATAAGTTCAGTAGCTTCTTCCATTATTGTCATATCAGCACCAAAGTTTATGTCAAATACTTTATCGAAACCTAATGCTCTTAAAGCAGTATATAATTTTCCAGTAACGTCTTGGCCGTAACCCATCTTGAATAATTCACCCATTGATGTTCTTACAGCTGGTGCCATAGCAACTATTACATGCTTTTCTGGATCATTTAATGCATCTTGAACTCTTTCTATATGTGATTTCTCTGATAATGCATCAACTGGACAAGCAGCAACACATTGTCCACATAATAAACAGTTTGTATCATCGAAACATTTTAATTCTTCTGGTCCAACTAATCTAACACCATCAATTCTATGGAATTTTATTGAGTTAGTAGCTGTTCTTGTTCTACATGCAGCAACACATCTACCACATTTAACACACTTAGTTCTATCTAAAACTATTGATTTACTTCTGTCATCTACATATTCTGATTTATCTGCAACTATAAATGGTTTATGAGCTCTTGCTTTTGTTTTTATTACAAGCTTTAAGAATTCACAGTTTTCTCTTCTTTTACATGGTCCACATTTAAACTCATGCTCGTCTAAAAGTTCTGCTACTCTTTCTTTTCTAGCCTCTATAACTTTTTCACTCTCAGTTTTAATAACCATTCCATCTTTAGCTTTTATTGCACAAGATCTTAATAGTCTATCATTTCCTTCTTGCTCAACAAGACAAACTCCACATTGTCCTTTATTTCCGCAATTTTTTAACTCACAAAGCACCGGAATGTCAAATCCATTCTCTCTAGCTAAGTCAAGTATCGTCTTATCACCATCAAATTCGATAGTCTTATCATTGATTATTATTTTATTCATGCTGTTCCTCCACTTTTAGGATTTTTTAATAAATACTAAACATCAACTCTTATATCGTAAAAATCAGTTAATTTAAAAATCATCGTTACTATTCTAACATAATATTTGTGAAATATAAATATTTCAGACTTTTATGAACACTTTTTTAAAGCAAAATTTAAGGGAGAATTACAAAATTCTTCCCCTAAATACTTTACACTCTTAAAATTTATATCTATTTTATTAATTTATTTATATATTTTTGCTTCCTCTACACCATCTAATACCCTTATTGCACCTTGTGCTAAAGCTAAAAGTTCATCTTCTCCACCGTATACAACCATAGGTGCAATCCATTTTACTTTTTTGTTTATAGCATTTGTAACATAATCACTATACGCAATTCCACCAGTTAATACTATAGCATCAACCTCTCCTTCTAAAACCACAGCCATTGATCCTATTTCTTTTGCTATTTGGTATATGAATGCATCAAATATTAATGAACCTTCCTTATCACCTTCTTGTGATAACTTTATTAAATCTCTTGCATCATTTGTATTCGCGTAAGCAACGAATCCACCTTTTCCAACTAGTTTTTTATAAACCTCTTCTTTGCTGTATTTTCCTGAGAAACACATTTCTAATAATTCTCCTGATGGTACTCCTCCAGCTCTTTCTGGTGAAAATGGTCCATCTCCATCTAATGCGTTATTTACATCTATAACTCTTCCTTTTCTATGTGCTCCTACTGAAACACCGCCTCCCATATGAACAACTATTAAATTAACATCTTCATATGAAGTATTATGTTCTTTCGCATATCTCTTAGCGACGGCCTTTTGATTTAATGCATGGAATTTACTTTTTCTAGGTAATTCAGGAACACCTGATAGTCTTGCTACATCTTCCATTTCATCAACAACAACTGGATCTACTATAAATGCTCTTTTACCAATTTCTTTTGCTATTTCATTAGATAATATTCCACCTAGATTTGAAGCATGTGGTCCTTGAACTCCAACTTTTAAATCCTCAACCATAGCACCATTAACTTCATAAGTTCCACCTTCTATTGGTTTAAGCATTCCACCTCTTCCAACAACGGCATCCAACTCTTTTATATCAATTCCCTTTTCTTTTAAAACATTTAAAATAACTTCTTTTCTAAAACCAAGTTGATCGTAAATTGTATCATATTTTGATATTTCTTCTGCTGAATGTCTTAATGTTTCTTCTAAAATTTCTTTTTCTCCCTCATAAACACCAATTTTAGTTGATGTTGAACCTGGATTTATTATTAATAATTTGTATGCCATATAACTCTCCCCCAAAATCTATTATTTTAAATCATGAGCAACTACTGCTGCTATAGCTATTGATTTAACTTTTGTTTCAAAACTATCTGCTCTAGAAGTTAATATAACTGGTGCTGATGTACCAACTAATAATCCACCATTTTTACAATCTGACATGTAAGTTAAAGTTTTATACATTACATTCGCAACATCTATATTAGGTAATAATAATATATCTGCTTTTCCTGCAACTTCCCCTTTTACACCTTTATGTTCAGCAGCCTCTTCTGATATAGCATTATCTAAGGCAAACGGTCCGTCAACTATACATCCCTTTATTTGTCCTCTATCACTCATTTTAGCTAATAATGCTGCATCGATTGTTGCTGGCATATTAGGATTCACAACTTCTACTGCGCCTATAACAGCAACCTTAGGAACTGAAACTCCACAAGCATGTGCAACTTTAACTGCGTTATTTATCATAGCTGCTTTATCTTTTAACTCTGGATATGTATTAAATGCTGCATCAGTTAAGAAAAGTAATCTATCCATTCCTGGTATTTCAAATACAGATACATGTGACATTAGTTGACCTGTTCTTAATCCAACTTCTTTATTTAGTACACTTCTTAAAAAAGTAGCAGTATCAACTAATCCTTTCATTACCATATCAGTTTTGCCTGTTGATGCTAACTCTACTGCTAATAAAGCTGCTTTTTTATCATTTGGCTCATTTATAACTTCAAAATCAGCTAAATTCATATCTATCTTATTAGCTATTTCTTTTATCTTCTCTTCATTACCAACTAAAACAGCATCAGCTATTCCTAATTTTTTTGCTTCTCTTACTGCTTCTAAAACTGGTTCATCCTGAGCAACTGCAACGGAAACTTTTTTCATTCCATTCTCTCTTAGTTTTGAAAACAATTCATTAAAATTTTTAGCCATAATACTCAACCCTCTCCCTTGAATTTTGTTAAATTTATAACAATTACAAACAAAAAAAATTCGATTACATAATTTTATAAATTCAAAATTAATTCTACATAACTATATTCTACCAAAAAATATTCTGAAAACATAAGTTTTCAGAATATTCAAATTATTATTTTTTATTTAATTGTTAAATTTTAAACACTATATTCTTTCATTATATTTTCAGCTACCTTTAATCCATCTACTGCCGCTGAAACAATCCCACCTGCGAAACCAGCACCTTCTCCGGCAGGATATAGTCCTTCTAAAGATATACTTTGTAACTTTTCATTTCTTTCAATTCTAACTGGTGCTGAAGTTCTTGTCTCTATACCAGTTAAAACACCATCATTATGACCGAAACCCTTTATCTTTCTATCAAAATCAGTGATACCTTCCTTTAATCCTGCTATTACATAAGAAGGAAGACATTTTCTTAAATCTTCAAATCTATACCCATTACTCAATACACTTGGATTAACTTTTCCTAATTTGGTTGAAACTCTATCATTCATAAAATCTCCAACTAACTGAATAGGAGTATTATAGTTTCCTCCACCTAGTTTAAATGCAAGTTCTTCATAATGTCTTTGGAACTTCATTCCCTCTAAAGGATGATCACCTCCAAAATCATTTGATCCCACAGTTACAACTAAGGCAGAATTAGCATTTTCTTTATCTCTAGCGTGATAACTCATACCATTTACACATAATCTATTTTCTTCTGAAGATGCATTAACAACAACTCCTCCTGGGCACATACAGAAAGAATATATTGCTCTGTCTAAAGTTTTACTTTGATATGATAGTCTATATTCTGCTGCATTTAATCTAGGATGATTAGCATATTTTTCTCCATATTGACTTAAGTTTATAATTTCTTGTGGATGCTCTATTCTAACTCCTATGGCAAAAGGTTTTTGCTTCATGAATATTCCTTCATTAAATAACATTTCATATGTATCTCTAGAGCTATGTCCTAAAGCTAAAACTACTACTTCACATGGAACTTCTTCTCCATTAACCTTAATTCCTTTTAGTTTGTTATTCTTTTTTATTATTCCTTCAAATCTTGAATTAAAGTGAACTTCTCCGCCATATCTTTTTATTTCTTCTCTAATATTTTTAACCACATTCTTTAATATATCGGTTCCTACATGAGGTTTCCCTTTATAAATTATTTCCTCTGGTGCTCCATTTCTTACAAGAGCATCAAGTACGTAATCACATCTTGTATCTTTTATTCTAGTTGTAAGCTTTCCATCAGAAAATGCTCCTGCACCACCTTCACCAAACTGTACATTTGATTCTGGATTTAATTCCCCACTTCTCCAAAACTCTTCTACAGTTTTAGTTCTTGTATCAACATCTTCTCCTCTTTCAAATACTATTGGATTAAATCCTTTTTTAGCTAATAAAAGAGCTGCAAATAATCCTGATGGTCCTAATCCCACAACTACAGGTCTATGTTCAAGCTTTTTTTCTCCAAACTTAAAATCAAAGTCATAATTAACCGTTTCTATTTTCACATCTTTATCATTAAGTCTAGCAACTATTTTATCTTCATTTTCATGCTCTATATTTATACAATAATTAAATTTTATAAGATTCTTTTTTCTGGCATCTAAAGACTCTTTTATTATCTTTATATCTCCAACTTCATCCTTAGACATCTTCAATTTTTTAGCTACTTTATTTTTTAAAAGACTTAAATCTTCATTTATATCTAAACTAATATTATTTATTCTAATAGTCATAAAATTGCCTCCATTTTATTTTCTTTAGTAAATTATTTTACCACAGAATAACCCTAAAGTAATCTGTGGTAAATATTTATTGCTTATTATTTTTATTATGCTTATTATTTGCACGTGAAATACTATTACTATTACTATTATTATTGTTACTATTATTACTGTTACTACTGTTACTATTATCACTATTATTATTGTTTGGATTTTCTGGATTAGTATTATTATCAGTACCACCAGTTGACTCAGCATTCTTTTTAAAAGTTACCTTAACCTCTACTGGATTCATATTAATAACTTTTATGTTATCATAAGAATTTGATATAGTTGGTTTTACACTTCCTCCATCTGCTGTAAGTTTTGATATATCAATACTACATTTAAACTTACTTACATCTATATTACTTATAGAATCTTCTGGCCCATCTAATGTTAACTTAACGGTCTTAACATCAGTTTCAGGTGTATAACCTTCTAAACTTCCTTCTATAGTTACTGGAACATCAATTTCTTTTTGTGCGTCTTTGCTAAAATCTAATTTAACTTTGATCTGAGACTGATCATTAGAAGTTAAGCTTACTCCATCTGGAACTTTTAACACCGTTGTTACCTCTGCATCATCTGCAAATTGAGATACATCTATAGGTGTAGTTTCCACAAAGCTAACTTTACTTAATGCATCTTCCGGTCCAATTAAGCTAACTTTTGCAATACTTGGAGTAATTGATTTTAAGGCTAAGCCTTCCTTAGGAGTTCCTGTTGTTATTACATTAACTGGTACCTCCTTAGCTTTTTTAACTCCAAAAGATACATCTACCTTATTTGGACTTATATTTACATCCTTAATTTCATTTCCATTTTCATCTACAGCAACAACGGGTAAACTCATATTAACAGCTTTGCTAACATCATTTATCTCACCTTTTACTTCTAAAGCTTTAACTTTGCTTACTAAGGATTGAGCCCCTGATACAGTAGCATTCTGTGGATTAATAGTTATTTTATCAGCATAAGTTCCTTGTTCTGTATTTACTTTTATTTTACTTTCAATAGGTAAACTTTTTTCTTGATATTTATCAAGAGCTACATTAACTCTTAAAAGTCCATTGTTTTTTATATTTATATTATTAGGAGAACTTTCTATTTGTACTGGTATGTTGTTATCTCCTTCTTTTAAAACATACTCTCCTAAATTAACAACTATTTTAAATTGTTCTTTCTTAACCTTATATATTTCAGTTGAAGGCCCCTCTAAATCTAAGTCTACTGTTAAATTTTGATTAGGGATCAATACTAAATTATATCCCTTTAAAACATCTGCATTTACAACTTGAACAGGAACATTATTCAATTTATACTCTCTAACTGGATTCTCCACATTTATTATGTATAACCAAAGTGAAAAGGATAATAATAAGCATATAAATTTTATCAAGAAATTTTTTCCTTTAATTTTTTTAAGCATATTTTCACCTTCTCCCCATAAGATTTACCTCTCTTATCACGTCTATTCCTCATGACTTTTAATAATATATTTTTTAACTTTTTACCATCATAATTTCTAGTTAATCTTCCTTTTACAGCTAAGGATATCGCTCCTGTTTCTTCTGAAACGACGATAACTAAAGCATCTGATATCTCAGATAATCCTATAGCCGCTCTATGTCTAGTTCCTAACTTTTTATTTATAGTATTATTATTTGTTAATGGTAAAACACAACCAGCTGAAACGATTCTATCATTTCTAATTATAGTTGCTCCATCATGTAATGGAGTATTCTTAAAGAATATATTTTCTATTAATGCTGATGTTATAATAGCATCTAACTGAGTTCCTGTGGATATTATTTCTGCTAAACCAGTTCCCTGTTCAATAGCAATTAAAGCTCCTGTTTTAGTCTCAGCCATGTCTTCTACTGCTGTTATAAGCTGGTCAATAACTTCCTCTAGTTTTTGATCATCTTGAATTACATGAAAATCATCAAAAGCAGTACTTCCTATATGTTCTAATGCCCTTCTGATTTCAGGTTGAAAAATAATTACTATTGATAATACTCCTATTGTTAATGTCTTTGTTAATATAAAGTTTAACATTTGAAGTCTTAAAACATAACTTATAGGGATTAAAATCAATAATAATATTACTCCCTTTAATAATTGCTCTGCTCTAGTTTCCTTTATTAATATATAACCTCTATAAAATATAAAGGCTACAATTAAAATATCTATGATTGACCAAATAGATATATCCTTTAAACTATTTGTAAATATCATTATTAATTCTTGCACAAAATTCACCTCCATTACCTTAACAATTAAATTATACAATAAAAATATAATTATAAAATATATTTTAAATCATTTCTTTGTAGTTTTACATATTCTAGGTAATGTTATCATGTATTTCTTCATATATTTTAATAAAAATCAAATGAGGGGGTACTTATTATGGACTTTAAGTATAAAAAATATATTGATAATTCCTTGATATATATAATATTTGCAGTTCTAATACTAATATTTGTTTTAGGATTTTCCTTTTTTAGAGCACATAATGAAAAATCTAAGCTTGAAGACTTAGGAAGATCTATTTCTGAAATTAATCTTACTTATGATTTTTCTGAAGGAACCATAACTTCAGAAAATTATATAAACTCCATAGAAAATAAACTTGAAAAACTTTCAAACATAAATTCTAATATAAAATCTTTAACAGTTTCTCCAAAACGAGAATATTTATTAACACCTATTAGTAATGGCTTAGAAAAAAATATTGAACTTTTCAATAAAATACTATCTATTCTAAAAACACCAGATGCCTTAAATCTAGCTGATGAATATGCTATTGCGTTAAAGCTAAAAGAAGAATGTGAAAATTACTATTACCTATGTAGAGCTAATTTAATTCCTGTTTATTTATACAAAGAAGGAAATACTTATCTTCAAGACATTTTTTATTATATAAATGAGTTAATAAAAACAAATAGAGATAAAGACTTTGTCCAAAGCCAAAAAAATGATTTTGTGGTTGCCATGAAATCAATAGCTTTAAAACTTTCTTCAATGGATGAAAAACTTTTTGAAACAGCAAACCTAATAAAAGAATCCAATAGAGATTTAAAAGTTTTAACAACCGACATAGACAGTAAAATTGCTTCTCTCCAAGAACTTAAAAATGATTTATATTCCTTGCCTATTCCAGAACAAGCTAATGATTGCTTCTTAGCTCTTGAAAAGGCATTAAAATCTTATGGTAACTACATTGATTATTTCTACAAGGGTCTTTTAGATGAGATCGAAAATAAAAAGACTGCAGAAGATTATTATGATAAGTCTTCTGAGCTATTTGATGAATTCATCTATTCATTAGAATCTGCCGAAAAGTCCTTAGATAATTATATTAAAAATTAAAATAGCGTATTAAGTCTATTTTTTTGGTTACAATATACAAAGTAAAATAATTACCTAAAAGGAGGTTCTTATGAAAAAGAGTATTTATACTTACTTCATCTTCGCCTTCGCCTTATTTCTTATCACTACACTTAATGAGAAAGAAGTTTTAGGGCTTTCTCTTTCAAATGAGCATGTAACCAAAAATGATTATATAGAATTAGCAGAAATAGCTGCTAATTCACAAAACCCAGAATCTGATCAAATCTGTAATACACCTGACGAGGTTGTCGCTGTATTCAAGAGCTCAAACTCTACAATATCCTTGACCAAAGATGACATATATTTAATGTCTCAGGTTGTATATGCTGAAAGTAAAGGTGAACCTTTTGATGGCAAGATCGCTGTTGCTTCAGTAATTCTTAACAGAACAACAGATTCTCACTTCCCTGATACTATTCAAGGAGTAATAACTCAAAAAAATGCCTTTTCCTGCGTTAGAAACGGTAAAATAGACGTAGTACCTGATAGTGATAGCTATAATGCTGTTATTAAAGCTATAGAAGGCTGTGACCCAACAAATGAAGCATTATATTTTTATAACCCTAAAATTGCTACATGCTCGTGGATGAAAGGCGTTGAAAAGACAGGAGAAAAAAGTATAGGTCAACATGTATTTTTTAATGTTACCTAAAGAAAAAGCTAACACTTTGTGTTAGCTTTTTCTTATTTTCTACTGTCTAAGTACGATACTGCACTTAAGGCAGCTACATTTCCTTCACCAGCAGCTTTCATGTACTGATATGGTTTACCTGTACAATCACCTGCAGCAAAACATCCTTCTATATTGGTTTTCATTGATCTATCAACATCTATATGATCACCAATTATTTTTAAACCTGGTACTAATTGACCTGGTGATATACTATCTCTTAATACAAATATACCATCAGTATCTATTTCACCATTCTTAGTAACTAGTTTAGTGACCTTATTATCTCCTTGTATTTCTACAGGAATATCATCAACAACTTCTATTGATGAATTTAAATTAAATTCTCCTTTATATCTAGGAACATAGTAAACTTTAGCTGCTAATTCACTTACGAAGTTAGCTTCCTCTTCAGCTTCCTTATTATAACCAATTATAGTTACAACTTTTTCTTTATATAACGGAGCATCACAAGTAGCACAATAGCCTACACCTTTACCTAAGAATTCTGATTCACCTCTCATAGGTTTTGTGTATTCTATACCAGTTGCAATTATTATTGAAGTTGCTTCATACATTTTTTCATTTACCATAAGAGCGAAATAATCTCCCATAGCATAAATACTATTTATTCTTTCCTCAGTTATCTCTATATCCATTTCTTTTAAATGACCCATAAACTGATTCTTAAGGTCAATACCATCTTTTCCTACAAATCCAAGATAGTTATTTACTTTTGGTGCTTTAACAAGCTTTGTGCTTAAATCATCATTACCAAAAAGAATAAATTTTTTATTTCTGATTTTTGCATTTAATGCAGCTGAAAGACCAGCTGGTCCGCTTCCTATTATGGCTATATCATATCTCTCGCTCAAAATTGTTCATCTCCTTAAGAAGCTCATTAAACGTGTTTTTTGATAGCTTCAACTAATGCAGCTTTTGGTCTAAATCCAACTAAAGTATCAACAACTTTTCCACCTTTGAATATTAATAAAGTTGGTATACTTTGTATTTGATATTTTCCAGCTGAACCTGGGTTTTTATCAACATCAACTTTAACAAATTTAACATTTGTCATTTCATTTGCTAACTCTTCTATAACTGGTGCTATCATTTTACAAGGTCCACACCAAGTTGCCCAGAAATCAACAACTACTACTTCACTTGCTTCTATTACCTCTGTATTAAAATCTTGATCATTTATGTGTTTTACCATTTTTACGCGCCTCCTAATATACCCCTTAGGGGTACTTTATTACTTACAATTATATTATATTTAAAATATTAAGTCAATGTTACAAATAATAACTATTATTTAACTTTTATAAGTTTGTTATTCAAAGGTACCTTTTACTAACAATTTTTTATCATTCATCAAAATATTCCCTTTAGATATAACAGAATTTATATCTAAATTTTTTTTATCTAATAAAACTATATCTGCATCTTTTCCTGTTGATATAAAGCCTTTATGCTCTAACTTTAAAACATTAGCAACATTACTAGTAATAACTCTTATAGCCTTTTCTAAAGGTACCCCAAGCTTTATAGCCTCCTTAACTTCATTAAAAAGACTTTCTACTGAACATATTCCTAAACCTTTTAACTCTCCATTTTCATCAAATAATGGCATACTTCCATTTCCATCTGAAGAAAAGGTTATTCTCTCTATGTCTACTCCAGCATCTAAAAGCTTTTTAAGTCCTTCGCCAGCTGTTAGCTCTCCTTCCTCTAAATGCTGAGGATCTGATGATGTAGTCAAATCAATTTGACCACCAGCTTTAGCGTGGTTTATACCAGCCTCGAAAAGCTCTCTACTTCTTCCCATATGAGTAGGAACAATCTGGTTTGGTGGAATCTCAGTTTCATTTATTAATCTAGTTATATACTCGATCATTCTTTTTCCAGCACCTAAATGAACATTTACTATCCCAGCCTTTCCTGATAAAAGTCCTCCAACTCTAGCCTGAGCTACTATATTAATAAACTGCTCATAGGTTGGTTGAGAACTTCTATGATCTGAAAGGGCTATTTCACCAACACCTATAACTCTATCTATCAAAAGTAAATCACTCTTAATACTTTTAGTTATAGTATTTACAGGAACATCATAAGATCCAGTATAACAATAGCAAGTAACACCTTCTTCACATAAAGCCTTTGCTTTTGCAACTAATCCCTTCATGTCTCTACAAACTCCATCGGTTCCTATACACCCTACTAGGGTAGTTATTCCACCTTTTATAATACTGCTTAATTGAAGTTCTGGAGTTCGTGTTCTAAATCCACCTTCTCCACCCCCACCAATTATATGGACATGACAATCTATGAATCCTGGAACAGCTATCATTCCTTCTCCATCAATAACTTGAATATTTATAAAATTTTCTGGAACAGTTACTTCATCATATATCCCTTCAATTTTATCACTTAATATAACAATATCCTTTTTGCCTAAATACTCTGGATCATAAACCTCTATATTTTTTATTATCTTTAACAAAAAATACACCTCCTTTATTTAAATTATTATTATTTTTACCTAAAACTCAATAATAAATTTATTTAATAAAAAAATAAGTTTTTATATAAAAAAAGGCACGAAACAATTCGTGCCAAAACTTAGGGTTTTGAGTGTTGTATATTAATTTTTAAATTATTGACTATTATTCTTGTTCCATTATTATCTTTTTAGCAGTTAAGATTGATGAAGCACTCATTGAGAATTCATCTAAGCCATATTCAACTAATGTTGGTATAGCTCTTTCATCTCCTGCCATCTCTCCACACATTCCTACCCACTTACCATGTTTGTGAGCACCATCTATTGTCATTTTGATTAATCTTAATACAGCTGGATGCATTGGGTTGTAAAGGTATGATACCTTTTCACTCATTCTATCAGCAGCTAATGTATATTGGATTAAGTCGTTAGTTCCTATTGAGAAGAAATCAACATGCTTAGCTAATTCATCAGCATAAACTGCTGCAGCTGGAATTTCAACCATGATACCCCATTGAATTGAATCAGAGTAAGCTATTCCTTCTGCTTTTAATTCAGCTTTACATTCTTCAACAAATGCTTTAGCTTGTTGGAATTCTTCTAATCCTGAAATCATTGGGAACATTACTGCAAGATTTCCATAAACAGAAGCTCTTAATAAAGCTCTTATTTGAACTCTAAATATATCTTTTCTGTCTAGGCATAATCTTATAGCTCTGTATCCTAAGAATGGGTTCATTTCTTCTGGTAATGGTAAGTATGGAAGAGTTTTATCTCCACCGATATCTAATGTTCTGATAACAACTTGCTTACCATTTGCTTTTTCTAAAACATATTTGTATGATTCAAATTGCTCATCTTCAGTTGGAGCTTCATCTCTATCCATGTATAAGAACTCAGTTCTAAATAGTCCAACTCCGTCTCCACCATTTTCTAAAACTTGATCTATATCTTCTGGTTTACCGATATTTCCGCAAACCTCTATTCTTCTACCTGATTTAGTAGTTGTTTTAACATCTATTAATTTCTTTAATTCTTCTTGGTCTGCTTTAAACTTCTCTAATCTAGCTTTGTATTCATTTATAGTAGCTTCATCTGGGTTGATTATAGCTACACCTTCAATACCATCAACTATGATAGTATCTCCATTTTTAACTGAAGTTGTTATATCACCTAATCCAACAACAGCTGGTATTTCTAATGTTCTAGCCATTATAGCTGAGTGAGAAGTTCTTCCTCCGATGTTAGTTAAGAAACCAACAACTTTACTTCTATCTAATTGAGCAGTATCTGAAGGTGTTAAGTCATGAGCTACAACAACAGTGTTAGCTCCTACATTTTCCATTCCGTTTCCGCCCTTACCTGCTAGGTTAGCTATTATTCTCTTAGAAACGTCTTTTATATCTGCTGCCCTCTCTCTCATATAAGGGTCATCCATAGAATCAAATATCATAACGAAAGTATCTGTAACATTTTGTACAGCCTTCATAGCGTTTAATTGATCATTTTCAATAGTCATTTCCATTTGACCAGTAAACTCTACGTCATCTAATAACATTAAATGAGCTTCAAAAACTTGAGCTTCATGCTCTCCGATTTCTTTAGCTGTTTTTTCTTTTATTGCTTCTAATTGCTCTTTTGATTGAGCTAAAGCTTTAGCTAGCTTTTCTTTTTCAGCAGCTATATCTGAAACCTTCGCATCAGTTATTACTATTTCCTCATGTTCTTGTATAAATACAGTTCCTATTGCATATCCTTTTGAAGCAGCAATACCTTTTTTCATTATGTAGTCCTCCTTTAAGTTCGTACTCAACTAAATACAACATTAAATATCAATCACAATTCAACTAATTCACTTTTCAAATTCACTGCCTATATACAACAGCAATTTGCGTGCCAAGTTTTTAAAGCATAATATTTTTCAAGATATATTATACTCATAAACCCTAGTAAAAATGCCTATAATTCTTATAAAAATATTTTATTCATTAAAAACTTACATAAAAATAATTAGTTATATTAATTGCTTTTATTATACTAAATGTGATAAAAAATATCAATCAAATTTTACTCTTGATATTTTTTATCACATTTTCTTTAGAAATTTCTTTTTTATTAATAATAACATATATAAAACCTTTAAAATAATATGTTTTTCTGATAATATATTATTAATGCTTGATAAAAAATATCAAGTACATTCACTTTTTTGTATATAATTCATTAAAATAAAACTTTGGACGGTGATTTCATTTAATGTATTCAAGAGAATTAATCATAAAAACGCCCTTAGGATTACATACTAGATACTCTGCTATGATTGTTAATAAAGCCTCTGAAATAGAGTCAAAATATAAAGTTAAGCTTTATATAAAAAAAGATTCTTATACTGATTGGCTTGGAATAAGTATGCTTGCAATTCTTTCCCTTAAGGTTTTACCTGGTGAAAGAATATTAATTGGATGTCAAAATGAAGGAATGATTGAAAAATTAGCAGTTCAATCTCTTATGGATTTTATTGATAAAAACATAAATGATTCTTCAGAATCTGAAGATAGTGAAATTGATGAAATAATTGATGCTAGTATAGTAGCTAACGAACAGGTTCTAGAAAGTCTACCTATAGGAATTGTTGTTATAGATATAGACCAAAATATAATAACAATAAATCAATATGCTTTAAGATTCATTGGATGTGATAGAAAAGATGTTAATGGTAAAAAAATTAACGAGGTAATTCCTTCATCTCAACTTCCTCATGTTATGCTTAGTAATTTAAAAAAATATGGTTCTACACTTCATATTAATAATAGAGTTGGATTAGTGAATAGTTCTCCTCTTTTTATAAATGAAAAAATTATAGGAGCTGTTAGTGTAATTCAAGATGTATCTGATCTTATAGGTATGAAGGAAATAAACGAGAAATTTACAAAGATACTTGAAAACTCACAGGATATGATTTGCTTTTTAGATGAAAATGGCATAATAAACTACTTAAATCCTGCATATATTAAAAATTTCTCTAAAGTAAGTACTGATATTATAGGAAAAAGCATTTTTGATGTTTCTCCTAAAGGGCTTAGAGCTAAAGTATTTAAAGAAAAAACTTTATTAAAAGATGTAATTCATAAGAAAAATGGTACTAATGTCATAAGTACTATTGACCCACTATTTATTGATGGTGAATTTAAAGGAGTTATTTCAACTTCTAGACCAGTTAGCTTAATTAAAGAGCTTATGTCAAAATTAAATAAATCTGAACAAGAATTAGATTACTATAAAAATGAATTTTTAAGACAACTTTCTAAAAATTCTTCTTTTAAAAACATTATAGGTTCAACTAGAACATTAAAAGACATAATGTATATGTGTCAAAAAGCTTCTGAAACTACTTCTACAGTACTTATTAGAGGTGAAAGTGGTACAGGAAAGGAGCTTATAGCAAAAGCTATACATAATAATAGTAATAGAAAAAATAAACCCTTTGTTAGAGTTAACTGTGCTTCAATACCTGAAAATCTATTGGAAAGTGAATTATTCGGATATGAGAAAGGTGCTTTTACAGGTGCAGTTCAAAGTAAGCCAGGTAAATTTGCAATTGCTGATACTGGAACAATTTTCTTAGATGAAATAGGTGATATGCCTTTATCAATGCAAGTTAAACTACTTAGAGTGTTGCAAGAAAGAGAAATTGAAAGTGTTGGAGGAATTGCACCTAAGAACATTGATGTAAGAGTTATTGCAGCAACTAATAGAAATTTAGAAGAAATGATTGAGGAAGGTTCATTTAGAGAAGATCTTTATTATAGACTTAATGTCCTTGGTATTAATCTTCCTCCTCTTAAGGAACGTAAGGAAGATATCCCTGAATTAGTTGAGCATTTTATAACTAAGCTAAATAAAAAGCTAAATAAAAGTATATTAGGAATAAACCAAGATGCTCTTAATCTCTTAATTGAATATTCTTGGCCTGGAAACATTCGTGAACTTGAAAACATAATGGAAAGGGCTATAAATCTATGCGATGGAGATTATATAGATAGCAAATATCTTCCTTCTTATTTAAAGCCAATTGAATCTACTTCTTTCGCTTTAAATATTGATGTGGATCATATCCTTCCTTTCGAAGAATATGAAAAGCAAATAATTGAAGCAGCTATGAAAAAATATAAATCATTTAATAAGGCTGGTAAAGCTTTAGGATTAACTCATAGAACAGTTTCTCTAAAATGTAAAAAGTATAATATAGATGTAAAAAAATAATAAAAGTAAAAAGCACTTGGAGGCCAGCACACCTCCAAGTGTTTTTTATTAGTAAGAGTTTAGTAACATTATTAGGTATAATTATGACAAGATATTTTAGTCTTAACTACGGGAACAGCTTGGTAATTAAAACTAAATTTCCTATTGAATTAAACAGTTATACAGCATTACTATTATTTAGAATAGAATTCAACTATTAATTGCTCTTGTATTGTTATTGGAATTTCTTCTCTCTTAGGTTTTCTAGTAAATATTCCTTTAAAGCTTTCCTCTTCTTTACTTACGTAAGGAACTTCACTTCCTATACTATCCTTAAAGTTGTTTATAAACATTTCTGTTTTTCTTGATTTCTCTCTTAAAACAACTTCATCTCCAACATTTAATCTAAAAGATGGTATATTTACTTTTTCTCCATTTACTAAGAAGTGTCCATGGTTAACCATTTGTCTAGCTTGTCTTATAGAAGTTGCAAATCCCATTCTATATACCATATTATCAAGTCTTGACTCTAAAATCATAAGTAAAGCTTCACCTGGTTGTTCTTTACTATTAAAAGCTTGATCTACATATCTAGTAAATTGTCTTTCCATAACACCATAATAAGCTCTTAATCTTTGTTTCTCTAATAATTGAACACCATAATCAGATAATTTTTTATCTGCTCTGCTTGTTCCTCTGCTTGCTCGTTCCATCGCCTTTGGATGTCCTATTACATTTAATCCAAGTCTTCTACACATTTTGAAACGAGGTCCCATCATTTTAGCCATATTAAACCTCCAAATGTTTGTTTTTCTATGATGTCATTTTAACATAAACTTTATCTCATTGAAAATGATTATCATTAACGAATATCTATTTTATATTTATTTATCTTATTAATGCTTTTAAATACTCACTCTATCTTTAAACTATAATTTTATTGTCTATTTTGAAATAAAAATTTATACATTATTTTAGTAATAACACATTCTAATTAGCATGTTAATATTATGAAGTTATAAAGTTAATTTAAGGTGATAAGTTATGAATTCTATTAGTTCACGTCAAAATGTATATAATTTAAATACTCATCCATATGTTATAAGTCCAAATCCTAAAACTGAGATTAATAAAGTAAGTATTTCTCCAAGTATAGACCCTACAGCCTTTATTGGTCCTTTTTCTTCAATTATAGGAGATGTAACTATTGAAAAGAATGTTTTTATAGCCTGCAATGTTACTGTTAGATGTGATGAAGGTTCTCCATTTTTTATTGGTGAAAGCTCCAATCTACAAGATGGTGTTATATTACATGGATTAGCTAAAGAAAAAGTTCTTATAGACAATAAAAAATACTCTATTTATATAGGCAAATCAGTTTCCTGTGCTCATGGTGCCATAATTCACGGTCCTTGTTACTTAAAAGATAATGTCTTTGTTGGCTTTAATAGTACTGTTTTCTATGCAATAGTAGGTGAAGGAACTTATATTTCTGCAAATACCTTGGTAACAGGAGCCATTAAAATACCTCCAAATAAGTTTATACCTTCTGGTGCTATAATTGATACACAAGAAAAGGCTGATGCTTTAATGGATATACCTAAAGACAGAGAGGAATTTGCTAAAGAAGTGATAAAGATAAATAGTGCTTTTCCTCAATCATATTCAATCTTATTTGGAGAAGGCCTCTGTAGCTGTGGATTGCATTATGATTTAAATTCTCCTGATTTATTGGAATAAACCATTTTATTTAAATCTAGCTAAAATTTAATACCATTTTAAGACATGACAAAATAAAAACATGTAAAAAAAGAGACTGTATAAAAATCTTATATAATAGAACTTATAAATTATTGCTGGAATTTAGTAATTCTCAGAATATATTTATAAATTTTATTTTAAGCACTATTAATACAGCCTCTTCTTATGTTGAATATATTAAAGATTATAGATCATCTATTAAAGCTCCAGCTTTAGCATAAGCTGTTGATTTGGCTTCAAAGAAATCTGTTTTTACTTGGTTTGCATCAGCGTAGTAATCTACCCATGGTGCTGGATTTTCATTATATCCTTCAAATAAAGGTTCTAATCCTATAGCTTTA
Source organism: Clostridium sp. LIBA-8841 (assembly GCF_057782475.1). Lineage (NCBI taxonomy): Bacteria > Bacillati > Bacillota > Clostridia > Eubacteriales > Clostridiaceae > Clostridium > Clostridium sp. LIBA-8841. The sequence goes on from NZ_CM173488.1 coordinate 3,500,779, forward strand.
ACCCTTAAGTTTCCTATATATTTTATATATTTTTCTATAAGATTTTTATTTATCCCATTAACATTATCACCTATAACATAATGTCCCCATGCAATTTCATGCTCGACACCAGTTCTAACCATTTCTCTTAAGTCATTCTTTAATTCTTCAGTAAATACCTCTGGCATTTCTTCTCTTAATTCTTTTATTATGCTTCTAAATAACCATAAATGAGTATTTTCATCTCTATTTATATATCTTATCTCTTGAGCTGAACCTGGCATTTTTCCATTTCTCTCTAAGTTATAGAAGAACATAAATCCTGAGTAGAAATAAACACCTTCTAGGATATAGTTAGCCATTACTGATTTTATAAAATTTTCCATAGTTGAGTTTTCTAAAAAGTTATTATATAGCTCTCCTATAAACTTATTTCTTTGAAGTAATATAGAATCATCCTTCCATTGGAATAGTATTTCATTTCTTTCCTCTGGTGAACAAATACTATCTAACATGTAGCTATAACTTTGTGAGTGAACCGCTTCTTGGAAAGCTTGTATAGTTAAACATAAGTTAACCTCTGAAGCAGTAATATAACTATTTATATTTCCTAAGTTTGCTGTTTGTATTGAATCTAAGAATATTAAGAAAGATAATATTTTATCATAAGCTGTTTTTTCTTCCTTAGTTAACTTTTTATAATCCTTTAAATCTTGAGCTAAATTTATTTCTTCTGGTATCCAGAAGTTATTCATAGCCTGTCTGTACCATTCTGAAACCCAAGTATATTTCATATTATTAAAGTCATTTAAGTTAGTTGTATTACCATTTATCATTCTCTTCTTATTAGTTTCAGTATCTCCAAACTCATTAAAAAGAGGTCTTTTATTTATTTCCATTTCTGCGTCACCTTTCATCACTTTATTTCTTGGTTTATACGTAATAGATACCCATCTAAATTTAGATGAGTATCTTTATTCTCTTAATCTATTTTTTCTATGCTGAACAACTCTCACACTCTTCAACAGTTAATGATTTACTTCTTACATAGTAAATACTCTTAACTCCATTTTTACATGCAGCTATGTAAAGATTCATGATTTGTCTCATAGTATAGTCTGTAGTTATATATAGATTAAATGATTGTCCTTGGTCTATATGTCTTTGTCTCACTCCATTAGCTCTAACAGTAAACTCTTGATTTACATTATAAGCTGAAACATAATACCAGAAGTTTTCTTGACATAGCCCTGGTGCTACTTTTGGAGTTATGCTTCCTTTTTTCTCCTCTAGCCAGAATCTATTCATAACTGGATCTACTCCCTCTGAAGTTCCCGCTAAAGTAGCTGTTGAACCATTTGGAGCCACTGCAAATAAGTATCCATTTCTCATACCATGCTTAGTAACTTCTTCTTTTAGTTCTTTCCACTGTGGTGAATTATATTCTCTTAATTCAAAATAATCACCATTGCTCCAGTCTGAACCTTCAAATAATGGATAGCTTCCTTTTTCCTTAGCTATATTTAAACTAGCCTTTATAGCATAGAAGTTTATCCTTTCATAAACCTTATCTACAAACTCTAAATGTTCTTCTGAATCCCATACAATCTTATTATTTACAAGCATGTGATGGTATCCTGATGTTCCTAATCCAACTGCTCTATATCTTTTATTTGTTATTTCAGCAAATGGAACTGAATAATAATTTAAATCTATTACGTTATCCATAGCTCTTATTTGAGTTTCAACTATGTATTCTATTTCTTCATCTGATGTAACATCTACATTTCCTAATACCACTGAAGATAAGTTACAAACAACAAAGTCTCCTGGTTTAGTTTTTTCAATAACTACTACATCACCATTTTCATCCTTAATCTCTGTTTGCTCTATCTCCATAGAACTCATATTTTGCATTATTTCAGTACAAAGATTTGATGAGTATATCATACCCTTATGTTTATTAGGGTTAAATTTATTTACAGTATCTCTATAGAAAGCAAAAGGTGTTCCTGTTTCTGCAGCACTCTTTATTATAAGTCTAACAATGTCCTTAACACTCATAACTCTCTTTTCTATTCTAGAGTCTTCTACACACTCATAATATTTCTTTTCCCACTCTTCTCCATAGAAATCTTCTAAGGAATATCCTTTAACAGTCTTTATTTCATGAGGACACATCATATACCAGTTAGCATCTATATCAGTTTCGGCTAACTTCCAAAATAAATCTGGATAACAAAGCCCTGGGAATATATCATGTGCTTTCTTTCTGTCATCTCCATTGTTTGTTCTTATTTGAAGAAACTCTGGTAAGTCTTTATGCCAAGCATCTAACCAAATAGCAACTGATCCATTTCTAACTCCTAGTTGGTCAACGGCTACAGCTGTGTCATTGAATAATTTTATCCAAGGTATAATTCCGCCTGATGCACCTTTAAAGCCCCTTATAGCTGAGCCTAGAGCTCTTACCTTACCCATATAGATTCCCATTCCACCACCGAACTTAGAAACTTTTGAAAAGTTATCTAATGATTTATATATACCTGCTAAACTATCATCTACAGTGTCTATAAAACATGAGCTTAATTGATAGAATGGCTTTCTAGCATTAGACATAGTTGGTGTAGCCATTGTAGCTTTTATAGAACTTAAAACATCATAGAATCTTTTAGCCCAATAAAGTCTCTTTTCCTTTTTCTCAGGAATAGCAAGATGCATAGCAATTCCCATAAACATTTGTTGAGGAAGCTCTAATGGTAATCTATTAAAATCTTGAACTAAGTATCTTTTAGCTAATAAATTTATTCCACTGTATGTAAATAAAAAGTCTCTTTCTCTTTTTATTTCTTTTTCTAACTCTTCTATATCTTCTTTAGAATAATTTTCTAAAATATATTTTCCGTATAAACCTTTATCAGTAAGTTCTTTTATAAAATCATAGAAGTTATCATATGGATTTACACCACCTTCTAATCCTCTGTTTATCCTTACCTCTTCATATAAATTCTTAACATATAACTTTGCCGCTACTTCTTGCCATCTTGGTTCCGTTTGAGAAGTTAACTCTAATGAAACTTGTATGAAAGATTTTATTATCTCTTTTTCTCCCATTTTTGATGTAACTATATTATCTAAAGCTACCATTAACTTTTCTTCAGTATATAGTCCCGTTTCATCATTTAGTTCTTCTATAGACCATGCACAATATCTCTTTAATAGTGTCATTAGCTACCCCTCCACAATATATAGTAATTAATCTTTATTTTCGCACAATATCTTGACAATTTATTATAATAATTTAAGTCTGTTTTGTAAAACTTGAATTTCTTGAAAAAGTTAGGTTTTTATATCAATAACTCTTATTATATAAGTTATATTTTCTTTTTTTAATGTTATTTGCTTAATAATAATTATTGACAATTTAAATTTATTCCTACAATAAGTAGAATAATGCTTTTGGTATACTAATAAAAAAAGACTACAGAATCTTCTCCTGTAGTCTTTTAATTATTTTAAATTTTCATTCCACTCTTCTTCTTTAAATCCTATAAGAATTAAATCATCTTTTATAAGTAGCGGTCTTTTTACTAACATACCATTACTTGACAGTATTTCTAAAAGCTCATCTTCACTAGCAGTTTTTACTTTATCCTTTAGGTTCATTTCCCTATATAATTTACCTGAAGTATTAAAAAACTTACTTAACTTAACTCCACTTTTTTCATACCAAGTTTTTAATTCCTCTTTAGTCGGATTTTCTTCAACTATCATTCTATCTATAAAATCTATATTATTCTCCTCAAGCCACTTCTTAGCCTTTCTACAAGTGCTACATTTAGGATACTCTAAAAATAAATAACTCATTTCCTCACACCTTCTCTTAATTAATATTTTAACAAATAATTTTATTAAATAAATATTATTATATAGTAATTATACTCTTTATGTGAAGATTTTAAAATAAGTTAATAATAAAAGACTATAATTCTTATTCATTATTGTCTTCCTTATTCTTAGGTATTATTACAAAAGCTTTAAATAAATCACCTTCACATTCAACTCTAAATTTACCGTTATGAAGTTCCACGATAGTTTTAGCTATAGCTAATCCTAATCCTGATCCTTCTATAGTTGAATTTCTTGATTCATCTCCTCTTGCAAATCTTTCCAAAATATCCTGTTCATCAAAATCTAAGGCATATGATGAAATATTTTTAAATGATATTTCTAAATAGTTTTCTAAATCTTTAATTTCAATATATACTCTAGTTTTCTCTAAACTATATTTTAAAGCATTAGTAGTTAAATTTTGAAAAACCCTAGACATTCTTTGAGGATCTATTTTTACAATGCATTCTTCTGGTGAATTTATCTTAAACTGAATTTCTTTTTCTGAATATATGTCCTCAACTTCTGCTATGCATTGATATATAAGTTGAATTATATCTATATTATACTTAAATAATTCAACTTTACCTGAAGACATCTTAGAAACCTCGAATAAATCATCTATAAGCTTTTTAAGCATTTGAGATTTTTTATCTAATATTTCAATATATTCTTTTCTTTCCTCTTCTGTTATATCATTTAATTGAAGGATATTTACATAATTTATTATTGAAGTTAATGGAGTTTTTAAATCATGTGAAACATTAGATATTAGTTCTGTTTTTAGCTTTTCATTTTTTACTCCCTCTTCAACTAATTCTTTATATCCTAATCTTAGATCATTAACATCATCTGCTAACTCTCTTACTTGTTTGTCATCATTATCCTTTATTTCAATTTCAGTATCACCTTTTTTAACTTTTTCTATATCTTTTATTATAGTATCTAACCCATCATACTTTCTTATGAATTTTCCAATAAAATGAACTATAAAAATAATTGGAATCAACCATAAATATCTATTATCTGTTAAGACATAGTGATATTGCTTCCATACGAATTCTATATTTCTCATAAAACCATTTATAAGAATATATATTATTGTAAAAGAAATAGTGAATATAACCACTTTATCTTTTAAAAATTCTTCTATAAACATCTTCTTCGTAATTAATACATTTAAACACTCTAAAAATTTATAGAAATAACCATTTCTCCAGCTTTTTTTATAAGCCTTTATTCCCATATTTTTAATCATAGCTAGTTTTTTTATAATTAAAAGTATCATTAAAATTGTAGTTGTCATAGTCACAATAAAAGCAATTTTAATTGAACTTATTTCAGAATCATAAAGCTCTCCTCTAGAAAAATATATTTCTTCATAATTATCTGAAGGATTGATTTCCTTAAAGACTACATTATCATTCTTTGATAAGCTTTCTAAAACTTCTTTAGGGGTTGAAAGATTGTATGGCTTTTCATAAAACCATACTCTATTAGAGTAATATTCTCCAGTTTTCTTATTTACTAAAACAACTCCAGAATAACTAGTTGCTCTTTCTTGAAGCTTTGAAATAAAAGCTTGCTTTTCTTCTCTTGTATCTAGGCTATCTAATGTACTTAAATAGTTGGTTTCATTATATAGAAAATCCGATATATCTACAGATTGAGCTAAAAGTCTACTTTCTCTATATCTCTGTGGATTTATTAATGCATTTCTATACATAACAGTGTTACTTATATCAGTATTTGCCTTTGCATTTAGTTTTACTATATTTTCGAAAGTATATCCTCCAAATAAAATAATATAAAGAACAGGAATAAATACTGCAAATATTATTATAAACATGTTTTCTATACTTCTTACTGAAAGGCTATAGTTTCTCCACCATCTAGAAAAACTATTTGTCAATTTTATACCCAAGTCCCCACACCACCTTTATATACTCAGGGTCTTTTGAATTAATTTCTATTTTTTCTCTCATTCTTCTTATATGAACTGTTACCGTATTCTCACTTTTATAAAAAGGTTCTTCCCATACTCTTTCATATATTTCTTTAATTGAAAATATTCTTCCTGGATGAGATGCTAAAAGTGTTAATATTTTATATTCTGTTGCTGTTAACTTGATATTATCATCTCTTAAAGCAACTTGCTTATTTACCGTATCTATAGTTAAATCTTTTATTACTATTAAGTCTTGAGTATTTTCTCTATTTAAAGGATAGTCATATCTTCTTAATTGAGATTTTACTCTAGCAACAAGCTCTAGATGGTTAAATGGTTTTGTCACATAATCATCTGCACCAATATTTAGCCCTAATATCTTGTCACTATCCTCTGATTTTGCTGATAGTAATATTATTGGTATATTTCTACTTTCTCTTATCTTTAAACAAGTTCTCATACCGTCTAATTTAGGCATCATTATATCTAAAACTACTAAATGGATATCTTCTTTATCAAGAACTTCTAAGGCCTCAAATCCATCTCCAGCCTTTATTACATTTATTCCCTCACCTCTTAAATATATATCTATTGCATCTCTTATTTCTTTCTCATCATCAACAACTAAAACATTAAACTTTTCTTTTTCCATAATAAAGCACTCCTTAAACTTATGCCTCCCTTAAATAGTAAAGGAGGAAAATTAAAATTAACATATTTATTTATTACGATTTTATTAAGATATAAATTCTACTATTAATTCAGTGAAAATCATAGTATATACAATGTATTTTACCATAAAAACACATCAGTTGCTTTTTCAATGTATCTATTTGCTTTACTTTAAAAAAAAAAGCATTATAATAACCTATGAAATTATTTATTGTAAATTTAGGAGAATCCCAATGAATTACATTAGAGAGAAAAAAGAATTACTAATTGATAATGCATTTATTATTTTAGGTTGTTTTATCGCATCTTTAGGCGTAAACCTATTTTTATCAAATGCTAAACTTCTTAGTGGTGGAGCAACAGGTATTGCACTTATCTTTCAATACTTAATGGGAGTTAACTCAGGTATTGTTGTTTTACTCATAAACATTCCCTTATTTATACTTAGTTATTTTAAACTTTCAAAGCAGTTTACATTTAACTCAGCTATAGGAATGTTAGCTTTATCTATATCATTAATGATAACAGCACCAGTATCACATCTTGTATCATTAGATGATAAATTATTGTACTGTGTTTTTGGTGGTGCCATATGCGGTTTTGGTTATGGTTTAGTATTTTCTAAAGGTGGATCAACTGGAGGAACAGATATAGTTACTATGGTTATCCGTAAAAAATACTCAAACTTTAATATAGGATCACTAAGTTTCGTACTGAACATGTGTATAGTTGCTTTAGGTGGAATTTTCTTTGGTTTAGAAACAGCACTTTATACACTTATATCTATATTTGTACAGACAGTATTAGTTGATAAAGTTATTAAAGGTATTCACTCAAAACAGTTACTACTTATAATAACTGATAAAGAACAACAAGTAATAAATTACATAATAAATGATCTTCATAGAGGAGTAACTTCTCTTTTAGCTGAAGGTGAATATACTCACGATAGAAAGAAAATGCTTTATTGTCTAGTTACTACAAGACAAATGATTGAGTTAAAAAACACAATACATTATATAGATTCAAGTGCCTTTATAACTATAATTGACGTTTCAGAAGTTAAAGGAAAAGGCTTTAAAAATATATAAAATAAAAGCTATGCTAATACAGCATAGCTTTTTTATTGTCATAATAACTAAATAAATTAAAGTATATATATAGTAGATTTATTTTGGGGAGTTTTTATGAATAAGTTTAAATTACTTAATTTCTTAATATGTCTTTTATTTATAATACTATTTTTCTTAATTTTAAACCTTATTTTTTTATCTTATAGATTTAATTCTATTAGACCTAATGATATTGAAGTAAATTTTTCAAGCCTAGTTTTTCTTTTCATCTACTGTTTTAAAATATTCATCTATTGAATTTGATATGGCATTAGCAATTTTAGTTTGGTACTCTTCCTTACTTAATAATACACTTTCTTCTGGATTTGATAAGAATCCACATTCTAATATTACAGAAGAACATTCATGGTCATCACTTAATATTTTATATTCTTTCTTTGCAACTTTTGGTGCTCTTTTGTTACTAGAATCAACCTCTTCTCTAAACTTTTGTTGAATTATTTGCCCTAACTTTTGACTCGCTTCATTGTTGGCACTCCATACTTGAGCTCCTTTACAACTTTTTTGAGGAAACATATTTTGATGTATGCTTATAAAAACATCACAACTACTTTCTTTCTTCATCTTAACTCTATTAGCTAAATCTTCTTGTTTCTTTTCTCTTACCTTTTTACCTTCACTATATAACCCCACATCTTCACTTCTTGTCATTACTACTTTATATCCCTTGCTTTCTAAAATAGCCTTAGTTTTCAAGGATATTGATAGGTTTATATCCTTCTCTAATATTCCACTTGCACTTTTACCTCCTCCATCTATTCCTCCATGGCCAGGATCTATCAATATAACTTTTCTACATTCCTCTGCATTAACTTTTACCAGAATCATATTAAAAGCTAAAAAAGAAATCATCATCATTGATAAAATCTTAATTATTTTCTTCATTTAGAATACCTCCTATATTTATATAATTATATATCTCTAAGATTCCTTTAATTAGAAACCATAAAGAAGCATTAATATCAAAGTAAATTTAATTATTACTCTAAAATAAACAACTTATTTAATTATGAAGTCCAATTTATTTTTTCCTATATATAAAGAAATATTCTAAAAGTTTATACAAAAAAAGAACACCTAATTCTAGGTGTTCTTTTAATAATCTTAGTAAACTTCCATAACACTTTCAGCTATGTTAGTTGCATGGTCACCGATTCTTTCAAAGTTACTTAATAAGTCCATAAATATTGCACCATCATAAGCACTACAAGAACCTTGACTTAATCTCTTAATATGATTTTCTCTAAATTCTTTTTGTGATGAATCTATTCTTCTTTCTATTTCGTAAATAGTTCCAGCTTCATCTACATTTTCATTTGCATAGGCATCTATTGTTACATCTAAAGCTTTAATTGTTTGATTATATATATAATCTATTTCTTTTAAAGCATCTTCGCTGTATTTTAGACTTCTTCCAACCTTTTCCAATGTTAAATCAGCTATATTTTCAACATGATCACCAATTCTCTCAATATCAGTTACAACATGGAAAGTTGATGCTACTAAGTTACTTTCTTTAGCAGATAATTCACACTTAGATAATTTAACTAAGTAAGAAGTTATTGCTTCTTCTAATACATTTATAAGTTTTTCATTTTCATATACTTTTTTAACTAAGCTCTCATTATTTTCTTTAAAAGCTTTCATACTTAACTCTAAGTTTTCTTTAGCTTTATTCGCCATTCTTAAAGTTTCTTTTTGAACTTGTCCTGCAGCTATTACTGGTGTTTCTAATAATCTTTCATCAAGATACTTAGGTCCACAGTGCTCAATTTCATCTTCACCTCTAATTAATTTGTTAACTATCATAATCATGTACTTACTTAATGGTACAAGTATTATAGTAGCAGTTATATTAAAGATTGTATGCGCATTAGCTATTTGTCTTTCAACATCCCCTGGGCTCATTTTTATAACAAGATCTCCAAGTGGTGCTATAAATGGTATAAATATCAATGTACCTAAAACATTAAACATTAAATGTATTGCAGCAGCTTTATGCGCTGTTTTATTGGCACCAATACTAGCTAATAAAGCAGTTACACATGTTCCTATGTTACATCCAAATAATATTGGTAATGCAACTTTTATATCTATACTACCTGTTGATGCTAAAGCTATTAATATCCCTGTTGTAGCTGATGAACTTTGTAGTATAGCTGTAAGTGCTAATCCAGTAAATATTCCTAAAAACCAATTATGTCCAATAGCAACTATAAGATCTTTAAACATTGGTGATGCAGCTAATGGTTTTAATGCTGAACTCATTATTCCCATACCCATGAATAGGATACCAAATCCTAATATTATGTTAGCCACATCTCTTCTTTTCTTTTGCTTAGCTGACATTAATAACACAACACCAATTATTACAAATAAAGGTGCAATCTCATCTAACTTAAAGGCAACAAGTTGTGCTGTAATGGTTGTCCCAATATTAGCTCCCATTATTACTCCAGCAGCCTGTGCTAAGTTCATAAGACCTGCATTAACGAATCCAACTACCATTACTGTAGTAGCACTTGAACTTTGTATTACCATAGTAACAAAAGCTCCTACTAAAACTGCTGATATAGGATTTTTAGTAACTTTCTCTAATATACTTTTTAACTTATCACCTGCAGCGTTCTCTAGTCCTTCTCCCATTAACTTCATACCGAAAAGGAATAGTCCTAAACCACCGGCAACCTCAATTAAAGTAAAAATTGCATCTTTCAAGATACTTCTCCTCCAATTTGCTTAATTTGTAAAGTACAAATCTCTAATTTTTCTTTTTTAATTTTAAAATATCAATCCTATAACATTTTACAATATAATCACTTGCTTGTTAAGTTTTAAATATTCTTTTTAACTTAAACTTAATATAGAATCCAAATTATTGAAATTTTTTCTAATTAATATCCAATTTATTTAAAAGAACTAAACATAGAATACATTTACATTAAGTTATTAAGCCACTTTTAAGATTTTATAACATTTATTGTCTAATCGATTTATTCATATTTATATTTCAAATTTGTTAATATTTATTGTAATATATTCCTTTGTTACCTATAAATATTGTTCAGTATTTGTAAATACTAATATTTATTTTAAACTTAGCCTATATAAAAAAAGAAAATACTTTTTATTCTTAAGATGAAATCATCTTATTGATTAAAAGTTCTCATATTTACAAAAAGATATAAAAAAAGAAGGAGGTGTTCCTCCTTCTTTCTGATAAAAACAATATTATCTCTTTGAGAATTGTGGAGATCTTCTTGCTTTCTTTAAACCGCATTTCTTTCTTTCAACCATTCTTGGGTCTCTAGTTAAGAATCCAGCTTTCTTTAATTCTGGTCTTAAGTTTTCGTCAGCTTTTAATAAAGCTCTTGATATACCATGTCTTATAGCTCCTGCTTGACCTGATAATCCACCACCATGAACGTTAACTAAAACGTCATATTTGTCTTTAGTTTCTGTTAAAACTAATGGTTGGTTAACTACAACTCTTAAAGTTTCTAATCCGAAATATGTTTCGATTTCTCTATTATTTACTACAACTCTACCTTCACCTGGTACAAGTCTTACTCTTGCAACTGATTTCTTTCTTCTTCCAGTTCCCATGTATTGAACTTTTGCCATTTGAACTCCTCCTCCCGAGCTTATAATTAGTATCTTAACTCAAGTACTTCTGGATTTTGAGCAGCATGCTTGTGCTCAGTTCCTCTGTACACATTTAATTTCTTTAACATTTTTCTTCCTAAAACGCCTGTTGGAAGCATTCTTCTAACAGCTTCTTCGAAAGCAAATTCTGGTTTATTTTCTAAAACTTCTCTGTATGGAGTTTCTTTTAATCCACCAGCATATAGGCTGTGCTTTCTTAACATTTTTTGATCTAATTTCTTACCAGTTAAAACTACTTTCTCAGCGTTTATAACGATAACGAAATCTCCACAATCAACATTTGGTGTAAATGTTGGCTTGTTCTTTCCTCTTAATATTGAAGCAACTTGGCTAGCAACTCTTCCTAGTGGCTTTCCAGCAGCGTCAACAACATACCATTTTCTTTCAACTTCTTGTGCTTTTGCAATGTATGATTTCATCGTTTTCCCTCCCTAGAATTTTAAAATAGGTTTTATATGTCCTCGTACTTTATGTTAAGATTCATATTGAATCCCGTACATCTCTCTTACAAACAAATACAATTATAATACACGCTTACGGGCGTGTCAATACATTTAGGTTACTTTTAGTAAAAAACTTTTTCTAGACATAGTCCTGTTGGCGGAACACAAATTCCCGCCTTTTTTCTATCACCAGAATCTATGACTTCCTTTATATACTCTGGCTTTTCTTTTCCTCTTCCTACTTTAAGTAAAGTTCCAACTATTAATCTCACCATATTATATAGGAATCCATCAGCTGATACAAAAATCTTTATTTTATTTCCTTCTGTTTCAATGTGCAAATCATTAATTGTTCTTACAGAAGTTTTAACTGTTCCTCCTGGTCTTTGAAAAGCCTTAAAATCATGATTTCCTAAAAAGTATTTACATGCTTCTTTCATTGCCTCAACATCCAAAGGCTTTTTCACGTGATAAACATAATTTCTTTCTAATGCTGGTGGTTCTTCTCTATTTAATATAGTGTAACAATAAGTCTTTCCAGTGGTCATATACCTAGCATGAAAACCTTCATCTACCTCTTCTGAATTCATTATAACTATATCCTTTGGTAACTTTGAATTTAATGCAGCCTTAAAATTCCTTCCTGGTATGCTAGAATTAGTCTTAAAATTAGCCACATAAGCTTTTGCATGAACTCCTGAATCAGTTCTACTACTTCCCAATAGTTCAACCTCTTCCTTTGTAACTTTTTTTATGGCCTCTTCAACCCTTTGTTGAATAGTATTACCTATAGGTTGTTTTTGCCATCCAAAATAGGATGTTCCATCATATTCTATAGTTAACTTTATATTTTTCATATTATCATTCCTTTAAATCTTTTTATACAATAAAATTCAATTAAGCACATTTCAAATAAATTTGTACTTATATTGTTTTTCAAAGAAAGAAAGACCACAAATTTGTAGTCTTTCTTTTATATTATCAATATTTAATTCCTATTAAAAGTACTAAATCTCTTTGAACTCTAAACTTATTTATATTACATAACCCTAACTACTATTGATAAAGCTAAAAGTAAACCTGCTACTCCGAAAGAAATAAAATCATTCTTAGAATACTTTAATACTTTCATTCTAGTTCTTCCATCTCCACCTCTATAGCATCTTGCTTCCATAGCCATGGCTAACTCATCTGCTCTTCTGAATGAACTAATAAACAAAGGTATTAATAATGGTATTAAGCTTTTTGCTTTTTGTATTATGTTTCCTGATTCAAAATCTGCGCCCCTAGCTTTTTGAGCTTTCATTATTTTATCAGTTTCATCAATTAAAGTCGGTATAAATCTTAAAGCAATTGTCATCATCATTGCTAACTCATGAGCTGGTACTCCAATCTTCTTGAAAGGCTTTAATAAGCTTTCAATCCCATCAGTTAACTCTATTGGAGATGTAGTAAGTGTTAATACAGAAGTACCCATTATTAATAAGATAAGTCTTAAAGCCATAAATATAGCTGTTGTTATCCCTTCCTTATAAATATATAAGAATTTCCAATGCCATATAAGAGTATCCTCTGTTCCTTTTATCATAAATATATTAAGTGCTGCTGTTATAGCTATTAATAAAAATACCGGTTTAAGTCCTTTATATAAATACTTAAATTGTAATTTAGATATTAATACTGTTGCACCTAAGAAGGCTATTATAAATATATATCCCCAAAACTTATCTACTATAAATAGTGAAGCAATAAAGATAAATGATATTAATATCTTAGTCCTTGGATCTAATTTATGTACAAAAGAATCCCCAGGAATGTATTGACCTATAGTAATGTCCTTTAACATAATTTCTTATCCTTCCTAATTATTATTCTTTATTATTTCTAAAAGAGCTTCTTTAGCTTGAGAAATAGTAAATATTTCTTCTGATATGTTAAAGCCCTTTTTCCTTAACTCTTTTATTAAATAAGTAACTTGAGGAACAGCCAAGCCTATCTTCTCTAAAACCTCAACCTCTTTAAATACTTCAGCTATCTCACCCTCTAAAACTATTTCTCCACTATTCATAACTATTACTCTATCAGCAATCTTAGCTACATCTTCCATACTATGACTAACCATTATTATAGTCATTCCATATTCCTTATGAAGAATTTTTATTTGAGCAAGTATATCTTCTCTTCCCTTTGGATCTAATCCAGCAGTTGGTTCATCTAATATAAGAACTTTAGGTTCCATAGCTATAACACCAGCTATGGCAACTCTTCTCTTTTGTCCACCACTTAAATCAAATGGTGATTTATCCTTGTATGTTTCATAATCAAGGCCAACCATTTCCATTGATTTCTTAACTCTCTTACTTATTTCCTCTTCACTAATACCTAAGTTTCTTGGACCATATTCAATATCCTTTTCAATAGTTTCTTCAAATAATTGATATTCAGGATATTGAAATACTAAGCCAACTTTTTTTCTAATATCACTTAACTTAACTTTTTTATCAGCTATATTAACCCCATCAACTATTATATTTCCACTAGTAGGACTTAATAATCCATTTAAATGTTGAATAAAAGTTGATTTTCCTGATCCAGTATGCCCGATTAATGCAATAAATTCTCCATCTTTTATCTCACAGTTTATATCATTTAATGCGATTTTTTCGAATGGTGTTTTAGGCATATAAACATGATTTAAATTTTCTATTTTAATTGACATAAAGCATTCACCATCTCATCTATATTTAATATTTCTGTTGATATATTTATCCCTTCTTTTTGAAGTTCATAAGCTAATTCAGTAACTTGAGGAACATCTAATCCTATTGATTTTATTTTTTCAACTTGAGAAAAAATTTCTCTTGGAACTCCCTCCATTACCTTTTCACCATTATCCATAACAATTATTCTATCAGCTTGTGCTGCCTCATCCATGTAGTGAGTTATAAGTATTATAGTAATTCCAAACTTCTTATTTACTTCTTTTATAGTTTTCATTACTTCTCTTCTACCTGAAGGGTCAAGCATTGCTGTAGGTTCATCTAAAACTATGCATTTAGGTCTCATTGCTAATATTCCTGCAATTGCAATTCTTTGCTTTTGTCCTCCTGATAATAAATGTGGTGCATGTTTTCTATATTCATACATACCAACTGCTTTTAATGAATCGTCGACTCTTTCTCTTATTTCTTTAGGCTCAACACCTAAATTTTCAGGCCCGAAAGCAACATCTTCCTCAACTATGGTAGCTACTAATTGGTTATCTGGATTTTGAAAAACCATTCCTGCTCTTCTTCTAACTTCCCAAATATTTTCTATATCAGAAGTATCTAATCCATCTACATACATCTTTCCACCACTAGGGAGTAATAAAGAATTCATATGCTTTGCCATAGTTGATTTTCCTGAACCATTATGACCTAATATAACTAGAAATTCTCCCTTTTTAACTTCCATAGAAACGTGATTTATTGCAATCTTTTCAGTTTGTTCTTCAGCGTTGACGTATTTAAAAACTAAATCTTCACTTTTAATCATATTTTCTCCCATACTAGCCTCCTATAAAGCTAAATCTAAAGTAGTTAGAGTTAAAAGTAATTAACTCCTTTTCTCAATATGTATTAAATTCAAAAAATTATTTTAGGTATAAAAAAAATACCTACTTATAAAATAATACTATTAATAATTTTATTTTGTAAATAGATATTTCCTTATTTTAACCCTTTATATAAAATTATCTTTCTTGAAACTTAAAATATATTTATTAAAAGTTTCTTTAAACATTTAATAAGCTACTAATTTACCACCATAATATGACTTGAATTTTAAACTTCATATGTTAGTACAAGTACCCTATAATTATTATTTTATATGACAAAAGAGGACTAAGCAAAAACTTAATCCTCTCTAAAGAAATATATTATACTAATTCAAGTATAACAACTTCAGCTCCGTCTCCTCTTCTAGGACCAACTTTGTACATTCTAGTGTATCCACCGTTTCTCTCAGCGTACTTTGGAGCTATGTTGTCAAATAAGTTTTTAACAACTTCTTCTTCTGTAACAAATGCTAATACTTGTCTTCTTGCGTGTAAATCTCCTCTTTTTGCAAGAGTGATCATTTTTTCTGCAAGGCTTCTAGTTTCCTTAGCTCTTGTTTCAGTAGTTTCTATTTTACCATGCTTTAAGAAGCTTGTAACAAGATTTCTAAGCATAGCTTTTCTTTGATCAGTAGGACGACCTAACTTACGATATCCTGCCATGGCTTTACCTCCTCACCTACTCGTCATTTAGTCTTAAATTTAAGCCTAACTCGTTTAACTTTCTTTCTACTTCTTCTAGAGACTTCTTACCTAAGTTTCTAACTTTCATCATATCATCCATGCTCTTGCCCGCAAGCTCTTGAACAGTGTTTATACCTGCTCTTTTTAAGCAATTGTATGATCTTACTGATAAGTCAAGCTCTTCTATAGTCATCTCTAAAGCTTTTTCTTTTTTATCTTCTTCTTTTTCAATCATTATCTCAACATCATTAGCGTTGTCAGTTAAAGTCATGAATAATTTGAAGTGCTCTATAAGAATTTTAGCTGATAATGAAATCGCTTCTTCTATTCTTATAGTTCCATTAGTCCAAATCTCTAATGTAAGTTTATCATAGTCAGTAATTTGACCAACTCTTGTATTTTGAACAGAGAAATTAACTCTCTTTACAGGAGTGTATATAGAATCTATAGCTATAGCTGATAATGGAAGATCTTCTGTTTTATTTTTGTTTTGAGTAACATATCCTCTTCCTCTATTAACTACGATTTCCATATATAACTTACCATCGTTGTCTAATGTAGCGATATGTAGATCTTTGTTTACAACTTCTACATCACCATCTGTTTTTATATCTGCTCCAGTCACAACACCTGGTCCTTGAGCATCAATATAAATAGTTTTTGGTCCTTCACCTTCCATAGTAAGTGCTAACATTTTAAGATTTAAGATTATCTCTGTAACATCTTCTTTAACACCTGTTATTGTTGAAAATTCATGAAGAACTGAATCTATTTTAACTG
Organism: Clostridium sp. LIBA-8841; assembly: GCF_057782475.1. Lineage (NCBI taxonomy): Bacteria > Bacillati > Bacillota > Clostridia > Eubacteriales > Clostridiaceae > Clostridium > Clostridium sp. LIBA-8841. Next base: position 3,517,573 of record NZ_CM173488.1, read on the forward strand.
AAGTTGGAGCTACTCCAGGTAAAGAAGAAAGTAATATTCTTCTTAATGCATTACCAAGAGTTATTCCATAACCTCTTTCTAATGGTTCAATCTCAAACTTACCATATGTTCCGTTATCGTTTGATTCAACACATTGAATTACTGGCTTTTCTATTTCTAACATTTAAAAACCCTCCTTAATATAAAAATGGCAACCTTATGAGGGCAACTGATCCAATTGTAAAAGTACTCTTAAGATCATTAATTATTATTTGCTGTATAACTCGACGATTAGAGTCTCGTTAACTGGTACATCGATATCTTCTCTTGCAGGTTCAGCAACAACTTTACCTTCGAAGTTTTCAACGTTAGCTTCTAACCATTTTGGTAAAGCTTTTGGATTTTCAGCAAACATTTTGAATCTTTCTGATCCTCTGCTCTTTTCACAAACTGTTATAACATCGTTAACTGATACTTTGAATGATGCTATATCAACTTTTTTACCATTTACTAAGAAATGACCATGGTTTACTAATTGTCTAGCTTCTGTTCTTGAAGCACCATATCCTAATCTGTAAACAACGTTATCTAATCTCATTTCTAATAACTTAAGTAAGTTTTCACCGGCGATTCCTCTCATTTTTTCAGCTCTTTCATATGTGTTTCTGAACTGACCTTCAAGAACTCCGTATATTCTCTTAGCTTTTTGCTTTTCTCTTAATTGTGTTCCGTAGTTAGATAATTTCTTTCTGCTTGCTCCGTGTTGTCCTGGTGCATAGCTTCTTCTAACGAAAGCACATTTATCTGTATAACATCTATCCCCTTTTAGGAATAATTTCATACCTTCTCTTCTACATAACTTACATGTAGCTCCAGTATATCTTGCCATTCATTACACCTCCCGTGACGTTACTAAACTCTTCTTCTTTTTGGTGGTCTACATCCATTGTGTGGAATTGGAGTTACATCTTTTATTAAAGTAACTTCTAATCCAGCTGCTTGTAAGCTTCTTATAGCTGCTTCTCTTCCAGCACCTGGTCCTTTTACGTAAACCTCAACGCTTTTTAATCCGTGTTCCATAGCTGCTTTAGCTGCTGTTTCAGCTGCCATTTGAGCTGCAAATGGTGTGCTTTTTCTTGAACCTTTGAATCCAAGTCCACCAGCACTTGCCCATGCTAATGCATTTCCTTTTGCATCAGTTAAAGTAACTATTGAGTTATTGAATGTTGATTGGATGTGTGCTGCACCATGCTCAACATTTTTTCTTTCTTTTCTTCTTCTAGTTTTTTTAACTTTTTGAGCTGCCATTGTCTTCCCTCCTTAACTATTTCTTCTTATTAGCTATTGTCTTCTTAGGACCTTTTCTAGTTCTAGCATTAGTCTTAGTTTTTTGTCCTCTAAGTGGAAGACCTTTTCTATGTCTGATTCCTCTGTATGAACCAATCTCAACTAATCTCTTTATGTTTAAAGCAACTTCTCTTCTTAAGTCACCTTCAACTGTTAATTCTTTAATGTAGTTTCTTATTGAGTTTACTTCGTCCTCAGTAAGATCCTTAACTCTTGTATCAGGATTAACTCCAGTTACTTCAAGAATTTTTTGTGATGTAGGTAATCCTATACCATATATATAAGTTAGACCTATTTCAACTCTTTTTTCTCTTGGTAGGTCGATACCTGCTATTCTTGCCATTAATGTTACACCTCCTGGTAATTAAAATACGAAATTGATTTACATTAAATAAGTAACTCAATTGCTCTATTGTTTATTTATATTTAAAATTTTAGGTTGATGGTTTTACCCATCACAGCCGCACCTAAAATTTACTTGCTATTATTTAAATGCCTATATAATCATATTTTACTTTTAAATAAAAGTCAATAAGAATTCGCTCCCAATTGACCTTTTTATTATGTTTTATTTACCTATTAGCCTTGTTTTTGTTTGTGCTTAGGATTTTCACAGATTACCATTACTCTTCCTTTTCTTCTTATAACTTTGCACTTTTCGCAAATAGGCTTAACTGATGGTCTTACTTTCATCGCTAACCCTCCTTATTTTGCTCTCCATGTAATTCTACCTCTTGTTAGGTCATATGGTGAAAGTTCCACAGTAACCTTATCTCCTGGTAAAATTCTTATGAAGTTCATTCTTAACTTTCCTGAGATATGTGCTAAAATTTTATGCCCACTCTCTAATTCAACTTCAAACATTGCATTTGGTAGGGATTCTAAAACCGTACCTTGCATTTCAATTATATCACTTTTTGACATAAGGTAATCAAACCTCCTTGTTAGTGCGATTAAGCTTTAAAAATCTTTTTATTTTAAGATTTATATTCTTATCCTTTGATATTATACCTGATTTTAATTCATCATCCAATATCTCAGTAAGCACTACATGTTTTATTTTTTTCTTTTTTGGCATTTCCATGGTTTTAGTTGCTCCATTAGCTACTAGTAGATATTCACCTGCTGATCCAACCACAATATATGATTTTCCTGCATCTCTACCAGCATTTGAAGTAACTAATTTACCAATTAAGTGAGTTTCTTGCAACTTATCCACCTCAAAGATTACCTTAGTCATAAACTACAAATTCCTTATAGGCAAATGTTAATTTATAACTAAGCAATATATATTAAAACTATTTTACAAGTGTTAATATTTCAGGACCATTAGGTAAAATTGCAACTGTATTTTCATAATGTGCAGAAAGTTTACCATCTGCTGTTATTACTGTCCAGCCATCATCTAAAGTCTTAACTCTATATGATCCTATGTTTACCATTGGTTCAATAGCTAACACCATTCCTGCCATTAACTTTGGACCTCTGCCTGGTCTACCGAAATTAGGAACTTCAGGATCTTCATGTACTTTTCGGCCAATTCCATGTCCTACAAAGTCTCTAACAACAGAAAATCCATTTGCTTCAACATATTGCTGTATTTCATTAGAAATATCCGTTAATCTATTGTCTACATATGCCTTCTCTATTCCTTTAAAAAAGGAATCTTCAGTAATTCTAATAAGCTTTTCCGCTTCTTCTGATATATTTCCAACACCAAAAGTTCTAGCAGCATCACTGTGAAATCCATTTAGACAAACTCCACAATCAATAGAAACAATGTCTCCATCTTTTAATTCATAACTTCCTGGGAAACCATGAATTACTTGATTATTAACAGATATACATAATGAAGCTGGAAAACCATACAATCCCTTAAAGGATGGTGTAGCTCCATGCTTAGTTATAAACTCTTCAGCTATTCTATCTAATTCCGTAGTAGTAATACCAGGTCTTACTTTCTCCTTAAGCAGGTTAAGTGTTTCTCCAAGAAGCTTTCCTGCTTTCCTCATTAGGTCGATTTCATTCTCATTCTTAAGAATTATCATTACTTGTCGCTCCCTAATATTTTACAGATACTCTCAAAGACCTCGTTTATTGCTTGTGTTCCATCTACTACTGAAAGTTGCTTTTTGTTTTCATAAAAATCAATTAATGGTTGTGTTTGATTTTCGTACACATCAAGTCTTTCTTTCACTGTTTCCTCAGTGTCATCTTTTCTTTGGATAACATCTGATCCGCAAAGATCACATTTTCCATCATTAGCTGGTGGATTAAACTTTATGTGATAACTTGCTCCACATGAAGGACAAACTCTTCTTCCTGTCATTCTTTCAAGTATGAATTCTTTAGGTACTTCTATTAAAAGAGCTGTGTCTATTGACTCGCCTCTTTCACTTAAGAAATTATCTAAAGCCTCTGCTTGATGAACTGTTCTTGGGAAACCATCTAACAGATATCCGTTTTTACAATCATCTTGCTGAAGTCTATCTTTTACCATGTTTATAGTTACTTCATCTGGAACTAACTGTCCATTGTCCATGTATGTTTTAGCCTCAATACCTAAAGGAGTATTCTCAGAAATATTCTTTCTAAAAATATCTCCAGTAGATATATGAGGAATTGAATATCTATTACTAATTGATTTTGCCTGTGTTCCTTTTCCTGCTCCAGGAGGACCTAATAAAACTATCTTCACGGGCATCATCTCCATAACTTGTATTTCTATTTTAAGAATCCTTGGTAATGTCTCATTGTTAATTGAGATTCTAACTGTCTCATTATTTCTAATGAAACTGAAACTAAGATTAACAGTGATGTTCCTCCAAACTGTATTCCTTCAAAAGGAGTATAGTTTGCAACTAAGATAGGAACTACCGCTATAAACGCAGCAAAACATCCACCAAACATTGAAATTCTATTTAATACTTTCTCTAAATAAATCTCTGTTGGTTTACCAGGTCTTATTCCAGGAATGAAACCTGATGATTTATGCATATTCTCAGCCATTTCATCTGGCTTAAATGTTATTTGAGTATAGAACCAAGTAAAGAATATAGTCAGTAATGAATATAATACTGGATACATCCAAGTCTTTGCATTGAAAGGACTGTAAGAAGATCCTGTAATCCATTGTGACCATCCAGCTTCTGGGAAGAATTGAGCTATAGTTGTTGGGAAACTCATAACAGACATAGCAAAGATTATTGCTATAACAGTTGTTCCAATAATACTTAATGGAATATGAGTTGATTGTCCCTTCATCATTTTATTACCTACGGCTTTACCTGCATACTGTACAGGGATTCTTCTTTCAGCTAATGATAAGTAAATTACACCTGCTAATAAAGCTAATGTAAAGAAAATAAATAATGCTACTTCAACAATATTTATTTTACCTATCTTACTTAAGTTATATATTTGATAACCAGTCATTGGTAAACTTGATAATATATTTGCAAATATTATCAAAGAGGTACCATTTCCTACTCCTTTAACAGTAATTTGATCTCCTAACCACATTAGGAAAGTTGATCCTACTACTAATGTTAGTAATATTAAAAACATACTAACTGGAGAATTACTCTTAAGTGCTCCTACATTGTGAATTATCACATAAGTTCCATAAGCTGTGATTGCTCCAATAACAATTGAAGCATATCTAGTTATCTTTTGGATTTTCTTTCTTCCGTCATCTCCCTCTTTAGATAGTTGCTCTAATTTAGGAATTGCAACTGTTAAAAGTTGCATGATGATTGAAGCATTAATGTATGGTACAACACCTAAAGCAAATATACTAAATCTACTAAAAGAACCACCAGAAATTAAATCATAGAAGCTTACTAAGCCTCCTGATTGTGTTAAAGCTTTCAGACTATCTGTATCAATTCCAGGAACAGGAATATAACTTCCCATCCTGAAAATTGCTATTAAGAATACAGTCCAAATTATCTTTTTTCTTAAATCTTGAACCTTCCAGGCATTACGTAGGGTTGATAGCACGATTATTTCACCTCAACTTTTCCTCCAGCTGCAACTATTTTTTCAGCTGCTTGCTTTGATAACTTGCAACCTGCGATAGTTAAGTTCTTTTCTATGTTTCCATTTCCTAAGATCTTAACTCCGTCCATTAGTTTACTTACTACTCTTTTTTCTAATAGTAATTCTGGAGTAACTTCTGTTCCATTATCGAATATGTTTAATCTATCAACATTGATTGTTACAAAATGTTTTGAAAATGGGTTAGTGAATCCTCTTTTTGGAAGTCTTCTGTATAATGGCATTTGACCACCTTCGAATCCTGGTCTAACTCCACCACCTGATCTAGCATTTTGACCTTTTTCACCTTTTCCGGCATTTCTTCCTAGTCCTGAACCAGTACCTCTACCAACTCTCTTAGGAGCTGATTTACTACCAGCTGCTGGGCTTAATTCATGAAGTTTCATATGTTATTACACCTCCTCTGACACTCTATTTAATTATGCTTCTTCAACTTTTAGTAGATAACTAACTTTGTTTATCATACCTTTTATTTGAGGAGTTTCCTCATGCTCTACTGTTTTACCTATTTTTCTAAGTCCAAGGGCATGTGCAGTAGCGATATGGTCTTTTTTTCTACCAATTAAGCTTTTAACTAATGTTACCTTTAGCATCGCTATCCCTCCTAACCTAATATCTCTTCAACAGATTTTCCTCTTAATTTAGCTATATCTTCAGCTGTTCTTAAGTTTGCTAATCCGTTGATAGTTGCTTTTACCATGTTTCTTGGGTTGTTTGAACCTAATGATTTAGCTCTAACATCCTTTAATCCTGCTAACTCAAGAACTGATCTTGCAGGACCTCCAGCTATAACTCCTGTACCTTCAGTAGCTGGCATTATAAGTACATCTCCTGTACCGAATTTTCCGTGTATTTCATGAGGAACAGTAGTTCCAACTATTGAAACTTCAACTAAGTTTTTCTTAGCATCTTCTATTCCTTTTCTTATTGCTTCTGGGATTTCGATAGATTTACCAGTTCCAACACCAACGTGTCCGTTCTCGTCTCCAACAACAACTAAAGCACTGAATCTGAAGTTTCTACCACCCTTAACAACCTTAGTAACTCTGCTTATACTAACAACCTTTTCTTTAAGGTCTAGTGTGCTAGGATCGATTCTCATGTATTTCCCCTCCTTGTAGATTAGAATTTTAATCCGGCTTCTCTTGCTCCGCTAGCTAAAGCCTCAACTCTTCCATGATATACGTATCCACCTCTGTCGAATACTACATCAGTTATTCCTTTTTCTATAGCTCTTTTAGCAAGTAAATCTCCAACGATTTTAGCAGCTTCTTTGTTACTTCCTTTAACTTCTATAGCTTTATCTAAGCTTGAAGCAGATACTAAAGTAACAGCGTTAACGTCGTCTATTATTTGAGCATATATGTTCTTTTCACTTCTATATACAGATAATCTTGGTCTTTCTGGAGTTCCGAATACCTTCTTACGAACTCTTAGGTGACGTCTTTCTCTTGCTTCTTTTCTGTCTGCCTTTTTGAACATAAGGTTCACTCCTTTCTATATTAGTATTTATTATTTACCAGTTTTACCTTCTTTTCTTCTTATAACTTCATCAGAGTACTTGATTCCTTTACCTTTGTATGGTTCAGGTTTTCTCCATGATCTGATGTTAGCAGCAACTGCTCCAACTTTTTCTTTATCGATACCTTCAACGATAACTTTAGTTGTTCCGTCTAACTTGAAGTCAACTCCTTCAACAGCTTCAACTTCTACTGGATGTGAATATCCTAAGTTCATAACAAGTTTCTTTCCTTGTAATTGAGCTCTGTATCCAACTCCGTTTAACTCTAAAGTTTTTGAGAAACCTTGGCTTACTCCAACAACCATGTTGTTAAGTAAAGCTCTAGTTAATCCGTGAAGTGCTCTGTGTTCTTTAACGTCACTTGGTCTAGTAACAACTACTTGAGCATCTTCTACAGCTATATTAATGTCTTTGTGCATAGCTTTAACTAATTCACCCTTAGGGCCTTTTACTGTAACAACGTTCTCTGGTGTTACAGTAACAGTTACTCCAGCAGGGATAGCTATAGGCATTTTACCTACTCTTGACATAATGCGCACCTCCTGTGAATTTGGTCCTTATATTTTTAATTTATCTCTTTGCTTCAATCTATTTAAATCTATGTTATTTTCTCAATCTAAAAAATTACCAAACGTAGCAGATAACTTCTCCGCCTAATCCTAATTTTCTAGCTTCTCTGTCAACTACTAATCCTTTTGAAGTTGATATTAAAGCGATACCTAATCCGTTTAATACTCTAGGAACTTCATCTTTCTTGCAGTAAACTCTTAAACCTGGTTTTGATATTCTCTTTAAACCAGTTATAACTCTTTCATTGTTTGCTCCGTACTTTAAAGTTAATCTCATCATAGGAACTACACCATCGTTGTACTCCTCTACTCCTTTAAGATAACCTTCTTGTAATAATATATTTACGATAGCCTTCTTAACACTTGAAGAAGGTACTTCAACAACTTCGTGTCTTACTGAATTCGCGTTTCTCACACGAGTTAGTAAGTCTGCGATAGGATCTGTCATAACCATTATATTGTGCCTCCTTTCATTCTACTAGTATATTACCAGCTTGCCTTTCTACATCCAGGAATTTCACCTTTATAAGCTAATTCTCTGAAGCAGATACGGCAAATTCCGAATTTCTTTAATACAGAATGTGGTCTTCCACATAATCTACATCTAGTATACGCTCTAGTTTTGTATTTAGGTTCTTTTTTCCATTTTTCGATCATTGCCTTACGAGCCATGCGTATCCCCTCCTTATTATTGAGCGAATGGCATTCCAAGGAATCTTAATAATTCTCTTGCTTCTTCGTCTGTGTTAGCACTAGTAACGAAGATTATATCCATTCCTCTTACTTTATCTACTTTATCATACTCGATTTCTGGGAATATTAATTGTTCCTTAATACCTAATGAGTAGTTTCCTCTTCCATCAAATGCTTTAGGTGAAACTCCTCTAAAGTCTCTTACTCTAGGTAAAGCTATTGAAACTAATTTATCTACGAATTCGTACATATTAGTCTTTCTTAAAGTAACTTTACATCCTAAAGCCATGTTCTCTCTTATTTTGAAGTTAGCAACTGACTTTTTAGCTCTTGTTAATACAGGCTTTTGTCCAGCGATTATTTGTAAATCACTAACAGCTGATTCTAGAACCTTAGGATTGTCTTTAGCTTCTCCTACTCCCATGTTTATAACAACTTTTTCTATTTTAGGAACTTGCATTATGTTTTTGTATCCGAACTTTTCCATCATAGCTGGAACTACTTCTTTTTCATATCTTTCTTGAAGTCTATTCACGTAAAGTACCTCCTTTCAAATTTTAGAATGTTTCTCCACACTTCTTACATACTCTTACTTTTGCACCGTCTTCTAATAACTTATGGCTTATTCTTGTAGCCTTTTTGCATTTTTCACAGAATAACATAACTTTTGAGCTGTTTATTGCAGCTTCCATTTCTATTATTCCGCCTTGCATGTTTTGTCTATTAGGTTTTTGATGCTTTTTAACTAAGTTAACTCCTTTAACTACTACTTTACCAGTCTTAGGAATTACTCTTAAAACTTCACCAGTTTTTCCTTTATCTTTACCTGATATAACTACTACTGTGTCGTTCTTTCTAACATGTACCTTCATCTTAGCCACCTCCTAATCGTTTATTATAGAACTTCTGGTGCTAATGATAAGATTTTGTTGAACTCATTATCTCTTAGCTCTCTAGCAACTGGTCCAAAGATACGAGTTCCTCTTGGTTGCTTATCATCTTTTATTATTACAGCTGCATTTTCATCAAACTTGATGTATGAACCGTCAGCTCTTCTTAGTCCTCTTACTGATCTTACAATAACTGCTTTAACAACGTCTCCTTTTTTAACAACTCCGCCTGGTGTTGCACTTTTAACGCTAGCAACTATTATATCTCCGATATTTCCGAATTTTCTTTTAGATCCGCCTAAAACTCTTATGCACATTATTTCTTTTGCACCTGAGTTATCAGCAACCTTTAGTAAGGTTTGTTGTTGTATCATGAAATTAACCTCCTTTCAGACTTTAGAAAACTATTTTGCTTTCTCTACTATCTCAACAAGTCTCCATCTCTTATCTTTAGATAATGGTCTAGTTTCCATTATAAGAACTCTATCTCCGAATCTAGCCTCATTATTTTCATCATGAGCTTTGAACTTAGTTGTTCTGTTAACAGTTTTTCCGTATAGTGGATGTCTAACCTTTGTTTCAACCGCAACAACGATAGTCTTATCCATTTTATCAGAAACAACTCTACCTAATCTCTTTTTTCTTAAATTTCTTTCCACAGCGGTTACCTCCTTTCAGGATTACTGCTCAATCTTTAACTCTTCTTCTCTTATGATTGTTTTGATTTGAGCTATTGATTTTTTTACTTCTTTGATTCTCATTGGGTTTTCTAATTGACCTGTAGCTAATTGGAATCTTAAATTGAATAACTCAGCTTTAAGGTCTCCTAATTTATTTATTAAATCTTGAGGATTGCTTGTTCTTAGTTCTTTTAACTCTCTAGCTTTCATTATTCTTCACCACCCATTTCCTCAAAATCTCTTCTTGTAACGAACTTAGTCTTTACAGGAAGTTTGTGTGAAGCAAGTCTCATAGCTTCTCTTGCTTTCTCTTCATCAACTCCAGATAATTCAAATAAAACTCTACCTGGTTTAACTACTGCTACCCAGTATTCAACTGAACCTTTACCTGAACCCATTCTTGTTTCAGCTGGCTTCTCAGTTACAGGTTTATCTGGGAATATTTTTATCCAAAGCTTTCCGCCTCTTTTTATATATCTATTGATAGCTATTCTCGCAGCTTCTATTTGGTTACTAGTGATCCATCCACAAGTTGTAGCTTGGATTCCGAAATCTCCGTAAGCTAGAAAGTTTCCTCTAGTTGCCTTACCTTTCATTCTACCACGTTGTACCTTACGATGTTTAACTCTTTTAGGCATTAACATGTTATATTCCTCCTTTCTTAGTGCATCATATTATGCATTAGCGTCTTCCTTTTTTTCAACTTTTTTAGTTGGAAGAACTTCTCCATTGTAAACCCACACTTTAACACCGATTTTACCATAAGTTGTATCTGCTTCAGCAAATCCATAGTCGATGTCAGCTCTTATTGTTTGTAGTGGGATTGTTCCTTCATTATATTGCTCAGTTCTTGCTATTTCAGCTCCACCTAATCTACCTGAACAAGCAGTTTTAACACCTAATGTGCCAGCTTTCATTGCTCTTTGGATAGTTTGCTTCATAGCTCTTCTGAATGATATTCTCTTTTCTAATTGAGCAGCAATGTTTTCAGCCATTAATTGAGCGTTAGTTTCAGCGTTCTTAACCTCAACGATGTTTATTAAAACATTCTTCTCAGCTATTATATTTTTTAAGCTAGCTTTTAATCTTTCGATTCCTGAACCACCTTTTCCGATGATTACTCCTGGCTTAGCTGTGTGTATGTTTAACTTAATTCTCTTAGCTGATCTTTCGATTTCAATCTTAGCGATTCCAGCTGAGAAAAGTTCTTTCTTTATGAATTTTCTTATTTGTTGGTCTTCGATTAAGTTGTCAGCAAAATTTTTCTTATCAGCATACCATTTTGCATCCCAATCTTTAATTACACCAACTCTTAGTCCGTGAGGATGTACTTTTTGTCCCATGCTTTTCCCTCCTTACCTTATTAAGCTCTTTCTTTAACAACAAGTGTTATATGACTTGTTCTCTTGTTTATTCTGAATGCTTTACCATGATCCATTGGTCTGAATCTTTTTAAAGTTGGTCCGTGACCTACATGTGCTTCTGCAACAAATAATCTGTTTGCATCTAACTCATGATTGTTCTCCGCATTAGCAACTGCTGATTTTAAAACTTTGTTTATAACCTCAGCGGCATCTCTTGGAGTGTATTTTAAAATTGCGAAAGCTTCGTTTACGTTCTTTCCTCTTATTAAATCAAGAACAACTCCTACTTTAGTTGGAGACATTCTTACATATTTAGCTATAGCTTTAGCTTCCATCTAAAGATCCTCCTTTCCCGGATACTATTATTTTCTCTTTGATGTTTTTTCGTTTTTAATATGACCTTTGAAAGTTCTTGTTAAAACGAATTCTCCTAATTTATGTCCAACCATATCTTCTGTAACATAAACTGGGATATGTTTTCTTCCATCATGAACAGCTATTGTATGGCCTATCATTTGTGGGAATATAGTTGAGCTTCTTGACCAAGTTTTGATAACTTTCTTATCTCCATTTTGGTTCATTTCTTCTATTTTCTTTAAAAGACCTGCATGCACGAAAGGTCCTTTCTTAATTGATCTACTCACTAGAATTTCCTCCCTTCATAAACTTAATTATGCCGCCAAACTGTGAAGAGAATATTTAATTCTCTCCAAACTATTTAGCGTTTCTTCTCTTAATGATGAATCTATCTGAGTATTTTTTGTTCTTTCTAGTTTTGTATCCAAGTGCTGGTTTACCCCATGGAGTAACTGGACTTGGTCTACCGATAGGAGATCTACCTTCTCCACCACCGTGAGGGTGATCGCAAGGGTTCATTACAGAACCTCTAACTGTTGGTCTCCATCCCATGTGTCTCTTTCTACCAGCTTTACCGATATTTACGATCTCATGAGTTGTGTTTGATACTGTTCCAACAGTAGCTTTACATTCTATTCTTACGTATCTCATTTCGCCTGATGGTAATCTTAATGTAGCATAGTTTCCTTCTTTAGCCATTAACTGAGCTGAAGTACCTGCTGATCTTACCATTTGGCCACCTTTTCCAGCTTGTAACTCTATGTTATGAACAAAAGTACCTACTGGCATGTGTTTTAATTGAAGAGCGTTACCTGGTTTGATATCTGACTCAGGTCCTGATACAACTGTATCTCCTACTTTTAAACCTACAGGAGCAAGTATGTATCTCTTCTCTCCATCAGCATAAATAACAAGTGCTATGTAAGCTGATCTATTTGGATCGTACTCTACTGTAGCAACTTTTGCTGGGATTCCATCTTTATTTCTTTTGAAATCTATTATTCTATATTTTCTCTTAGCTCCACCACCGTGGTGTCTAACAGTTATTTTACCTTGTGCGTTTCTACCACCAGTTTTCTTTAAAGAAACAAGAAGTGACTTTTCAGGTGCATTTGTAGTTACTTCTTCAAATGTTGGCATAGTCATTTGTCTTCTTGATGGTGTAGTTGGGTTAAACTTTTTAAGTGCCATTATTGTCCCTCCTTCTTATAGCTTATCTGGCCTTCAACCAATACCTGCTTTTTATTATTGCATTCCTTCGAAGAATTCTATGCTGCTACCTTCAGCTAAAGTTATAACAGCTTTTTTGAAGTCAGCTCTTTTTCCGATATGAACTCCAACTCTCTTAGTTTTTCCTTCGAATCTCATAGTTTTAACGTCAGCAACTTTTACGTTGAAAACTTCTTCTACAGCTCTCTTTATTTGTACTTTGTTAGCTGCCATATGAACTATGAAGGTGTATTTATTTTCAGCCATAGCTGCCATACTCTTTTCAGTTATAACTGGTTTTCTGATTATATCATGGCTTGTTAACTTCATTATGCGTACACCTCCTCAATTTTGTTTACAGCTTCTTTAGTTATCATTAATGTTTTGCAGTTTAATAAATCATAAACATTGATGTTGTTAACAGGCATAACTGTTACACCTTCGATGTTTCTAGCTGATTTATATACATTTTCATTAACTTCAGCTGTTATTATTAATGTCTTCTTAGCTTCGAAAGCATTTAACATTTTAACTGCTTCCTTAGTTTTTGGAGCTTCGAAAGTTAAGTTTTCTAAAACAACCATATCTGCAACTTTGCTAGTTAAAGCAGAAGTCATAGCTACTTTCTTCATGCTCTTTGGTATTGACATTCTGTAATCTCTTGGTTTTGGTGCAAATACAACTCCACCTTTGATCCATTGAGGCGCTCTGATAGAACCTTGTCTTGCTCTACCTGTTCCTTTTTGTCTCCAAGGCTTGATTCCGCCTCCTCTTACCTCAGATCTTGTTTTAGCTGATTGAGTACCTTGTCTCTTGTTAGCTAATTGAGCTACTACTACTTGGTGTAAAGCATATTTGTTTACTTCAACTCCAAATACTTGCTCGTTTAATTGGATATCTCCAACTTGTTGTCCTTCTTTATTAAATAAACCTACTTTAGGCATTACGCTTCCTCCTTTCTACAGAAATTAAGCCTTAACGCTGTTTCTTATAACTACTGTGCCTTTATTTGGACCTGGGATTCCACCCTTTATTAAGATTATGTTCTTTTCAGGCATTATCTTAACAACTTCTAAGTTAAGAACTGTAGTGTTCTTAGCTCCCATATGTCCAGGCATTCTCTTGTTCTTGAAAGTTCTTGATGGGTCTGAAGCAGCTCCCATTGAACCTGGTGCTCTGTGGAATTTAGAACCGTGAGACATTGGTCCTCTACTAGCATTCCATCTTTTGATTGTACCTTGGAATCCCTTACCTTTAGAAACTCCTGATACGTCTACTTTGTCTCCAATTTCAAATGTGTCAACCTTTATTTCGTCTCCAACATTGTAACTAGCAACATCTTCCATTCTGAACTCTTTTAAAGTTCTTCTTAAAGAAACACCTGCTTTAGCAAAATGTCCTTTTCTTGGTTTGTTAACTAATTTTTCTCTTAATTCACCGAATCCAACTTGTATTGCGTCATATCCATCAGTTTCAACTGTTTTCTTTTGAACTACAACACATGGACCAGCTTCAACTACAGTTACAGGAATTACTTTTCCATTCTCATCGAATATTTGAGTCATTCCAACTTTTTTACCTATGATAGCTTTTTTCATGTGGTTACACCTCCTAAACGTATTAGCGGATTGCCTCTGCAATCATAACAGTTCAATCTCTTAATTCAATCTAAATAAACTATTAAAGTTTTATTTCGATATCAACACCTGCTGGTAAGTTTAATCTCATTAATGCATCAACAGTTTTTGGTGATGGATTAACGATGTCTATTAATCTCTTATGAGTTCTTACTTCGAACTGCTCTCTTGAGTCTTTGTACTTATGTACTGCTCTTAAGATTGTTATAACGTCTTTTTCAGTTGGTAGTGGAACTGGTCCAACAACCTTTGCTCCTGTAGACTTAGCAGTTTCAACAATTTTCTCAGCTGATTGATCTAATATTGTGTGATCAAATGCTTTTAATCTTATTCTTATTTTTTGTTTTGACATTTGGTTTCCCTCCTTTTCATGTACGCTTTACTTCTAACGCACAACAGTAAGTATTGTGTAAACTGCCCCTGGTGTTTCACACTTTAAACATGTTCACCTAACCCCTGTCGTCGGATTCTAGATCCTAACATGCTCATCAAGAATTACCCGGAAGTCCGGCAACCTCTTGATTCATCGCTGTTCGCTTTACAACTTCTTCATTATACTATGTATATTATGTTTTTTCAAGTATTTTTTTAGAAGTTTTAGCATATACATTTTTATACTTTTTAACCTTAAAACCGTCCAAAAAAATAAAACACTAATATTAATAATATACTATTCAAAAAATTTTTCAACAAGAATTTTATTCCTAACAAAAAATTCATATTCTTATTCTTGCCATAAAAAAAATTTCTAATTATATTATATTTTATTTTTTTATAAAAGCAACATATTACTTAAAAAAATAAAAAGAGAGAAGAATTTCCTCTCTCTTTTTACAGGCCTTTTAATAAACTCTCTTTCAAAGTCAAAAATTATTGCGCATTAATTTTTGACTTTTAAGAGCTTTCTAATATATACGTCTATATATTAGAAATTTTTCTTCATTAATCCTCAAGTTACACTCTTTTGCGCTAAGAATATAAGCTAGGTTTAATTCAGCATAAACTCCCGTTGTTCATCGGTACTATTTTTAAATTTATATTTAAGCTTTTCTAAAAAGTTAGAATTACTCGATTATTGAAGTAACAACTCCTGAACCTACAGTTCTTCCACCTTCTCTGATAGCGAATCTTAATCCTTCATCCATAGCGATTTCAGTGATTAATTCAACTTCCATATCGATGTGGTCTCCAGGCATAACCATTTCCATTCCGTCTGGTAATTTGATTGATCCTGTAACGTCTGTTGTTCTGAAGTAGAATTGTGGTCTATATCCATCGAAGAATGGAGTATGTCTTCCACCTTCTTCTTTTTTAAGTACGTATACTTGACCTACGAATTTTTTATGTGGGTTGATTGTTCCAGTTTGAGCTAAAACTTGACCTCTTTCGATGTCAGTTCTTTGGATACCTCTTAATAATGCTCCGATGTTATCTCCAGCTTGTGCTTCATCTAATAACTTTCTGAACATTTCGATTCCTGTTACAACAGTTTTTCTTCTTTCTTCAGTTAATCCGATTACTTCTACTTCGTCTCCTACATGTAGAACTCCTCTTTCAACTCTTCCTGTTGCAACTGTTCCTCTACCAGTGATTGTGAATACGTCCTCTACTGGCATTAAGAATGGCTTATCTGTTGCTCTTTCTGGTGTTGGGATGTAAGTATCAACTGCTTCCATTAACTCTCTGATACAAGCTGTTGCAGCTTCGTCAGTTGGGTTTTCTAATGCTACTAAAGCTGATCCTTTGATTACTGGAATGTCATCTCCTGGGAAGTTGTACTCGCTTAATAACTCTCTAACTTCCATTTCAACTAATTCTAATAATTCTTCGTCGTCAACCATATCTGCTTTGTTTAAGAATACTACGATGTGGTCAACTCCAACTCTTGATGATAATAGGATATGCTCTCTTGTTTGAGGCATTGGACCATCAGCTGCTGAACAAACTAAGATAGCTCCGTCCATTTGAGCTGCTCCTGTGATCATGTTTTTAACATAGTCAGCATGTCCTGGGCAGTCAACGTGAGCGTAGTGTCTATTAGCTGTTTCGTACTCAACGTGAGCTGTGTTGATTGTGATTCCTCTTTCTTTTTCTTCTGGAGCTTTATCTATTTCATCGTATTTGAATGCTTCTGCTCCACCAGCTTGTGCTAAAACTGTTGTTATAGCTGCTGTTAAAGTTGTTTTACCGTGGTCTACGTGACCGATTGTTCCAATGTTAACGTGTGGTTTGCTTCTTTCAAATTTTGCTTTTGACATTGCAAATTCCTCCTTTAATTTTAAAATATTATATACATTTATTTATTAAAGAAGCTTTAAAAGCTTCTTTAATTAATTATTTATTTTTCTTACCTGCAACTTCTTCTTGGATGCTCTTTGGAACGTCATCATAGTGATCGAATTCCATTGCATAAGTTCCTCTACCTTGAGTTCTTGATCTTAATGCAGTTGCGTATCCAAACATTTCTGATAGTGGGATGAATGCTCTTATGATTTGTGCACCATTTCTTGAGTCCATTCCTTCCATTCTACCTCTTCTTGAGTTAACATCTCCTATAACGTCTCCCATGTACTCTTCTGGTACAGTGATTTCAACTTTCATTATAGGCTCAAGTAAAACAGCATCAGCTTTAGCCATAGCGTTTTTGAATGCCATAGATCCAGCTATTTTGAATGCCATTTCAGATGAATCGACATCATGGTATGATCCGTCGAATAATCTTACTTTGAAGTTTATAACTGGGTATCCAGCTATTATACCACTTTCTGAAGCTTCTCTGATTCCGTTATCTACTGCAGGAATGTATTCTCTTGGAATAGCTCCTCCAACGATAGCATTTTCGAATTCATATTCACCTTCAGTTGGTATCATTTCTATCTTACAGTGTCCGTATTGTCCTCTACCACCAGATTGTCTAGCAAATTTAGCTTCTGCTTCAACAGCCTTCTTGATAGTTTCTTTGTAAGCAACTTGAGGAGCACCTACGTTACACTCAACTTTGAATTCTCTTTGTAATCTATCAACGATGATATCTAAGTGAAGCTCACCCATACCAGCTATGATAGTTTGACCTGTTTCTTGATCAGTCCAAGTTTTGAAAGTTGGATCCTCTTCAGCAAGCTTTGATAAAGCTATACCCATTTTTTCTTGACCAGCTTTTGTCTTTGGCTCGATAGCTATAGATATAACTGGCTCTGGGAATTCCATTTTTTCAAGTATTATTGGAGCTGATTCTGCACATAGAGTATCTCCAGTAGTTGTGTTCTTAAGACCTATTACAGCTCCTAATTCAGCAGCTTCTAATGATTCAACTTCCTCTCTTGAGTTAGCGTGCATCTTAACAAGTCTTCCGATTCTTTCTTTTTTACCCTTAGTTGAGTTTAATACGTATGAACCGCTTTCTAAAACTCCTGAGTAAACTCTTGTGAATGCTAATCTTCCAACGAATGGGTCAGTAGCGATTTTGAATGCTAAAGCTGACATTGGAGCGTCATCTGAAGCTTCTCTAGTCTCTTCTTCACCCTCTAAGTTAGTACCTTTAACAGCAGGTATATCTAATGGTGATGGTAAGTAATCAACAACACCATCGATCATTTGTTGAACACCTTTGTTTTTGTATGATGATCCACAGATAACTGGGATTATTTCATTGTTTATAGTAGCTTTTCTTAAAGCTATTTTTAATTCTTCAAGAGTTAATTCTTCACCTTCTAAGTATTTCATCATTAACTCTTCATCAGTTTCAGCTATAGCTTCTATCATAGCAGCTCTGTACTCTTCTGCTTTATCAGCTAATTCAGCTGGAACATCAGTTACATCGATGTCTTTTCCTAAGTCATCTTTGAATATGATAGCTTTGTTTTCTAATAAGTCAACCATTCCTTGGAATTGATCTTCTTGACCTATTGGAATTTGGATAGCAACAGCATTAGCTTGTAATCTTTCTCTAACTGTGTTTATACAGTTATAGTAGTCAGCTCCTGTAGCATCCATTTTGTTTACGTATATCATTCTTGGAACGCCATACTTATCTGCCTGTCTCCAAACAGTTTCAGTTTGTGGCTCAACTCCACTCTTAGCATCAAGAACAGTAACAGTTCCATCAAGAACTCTTAATGATCTTTCAACCTCAACTGTGAAGTCTACGTGTCCTGGAGTATCGATTATGTTTAACTCATAACCTTTCCAGAAACAAGTTGTAGCAGCAGAAGTTATTGTTATACCTCTTTCTTGCTCTTGAGCCATCCAGTCCATAGTTGAAGCTCCATCATGAGTTTCCCCTATTTTGTGGTTTCTTCCTGTATAGAAAAGAATACGCTCAGTAGTTGTTGTTTTACCAGCATCTATATGTGCCATTATTCCGAAGTTACGGAATTTCTCTAACGGATATTGTCTAGCCATTGTGACTCCTCCTCTCAACGTATAGTGTTTTTAAATTCAACAAAACTGTTTTGGCTCTTAGCCAAAACAGTTCCATTTTATTAATATCTGTAATGAGCAAATGCTTTATTAGCTTCAGCCATTTTATGAGTATCTTCTCTCTTCTTAACAGCTGCTCCAGTATTGTTAGCTGCATCCATTAATTCTCCAGCTAATCTTTCTCTCATGTACTTCTCGCCTCTTTTTCTTGAAGCAACAAGAAGCCATCTTAATCCTAAAGTCTGTCTTCTTTCAGGTCTTACTTCTATTGGAACTTGGTAGTTAGCACCACCTATTCTTCTAGCTTTAACCTCTAATAAAGGCATTATGTTGTTCATTGCTTCCTCAAAAACTTCCATAGCATCTCTGCCAGTTTTCTCACTGATTATTTGGAAAGCATCGTAGCATATTTTTTGTGCTACTCCTTTTTTACCATCTTCCATTACGTTATTTATTAACTTAGTAACAACTTTTGAATTGTACACTGGATCTGGTAATACATCTCTTTTTGCAATATGTCCTTTTCTTGGCACTTTTCTTCCCTCCTTAACAATTTTTGTTTAAGTTCATCGGTACTCGACACAACTTAATCGATTGTCGTAAAGTGCTTGCTTCATAATCTATATTTAAACTTCGAACAGTTATCTATCTAAACTTGAAGACACAGCACTTAAACTAAGTTTAAGCAATAACTATTTTTTTTGCTTTGGTTTCTTAGCACCGTACTTTGATCTTCCTTGCATTCTGTTAGCTACTCCAGCTGAGTCTAAAGCTCCTCTTACTATATGGTATCTAACACCAGGAAGGTCTTTAACTCTTCCACCTCTTATAAGAACAACACTATGCTCTTGTAAGTTGTGGCCTACACCAGGAATGTAAGCTGTTACTTCGTATCCATTAGTTAATCTTACCCTAGCAATTTTTCTTAACGCTGAGTTAGGTTTCTTAGGAGTAGTTGTTTTAACTACAGTACAAACTCCTCTTTTTTGTGGACACTCTTTAAGAGCTGGTGCAGTTGATTTTGATGCTACTGTTTTTCTGCCTTTTCTTACTAATTGGCTTATAGTTGGCATACTTTCACCTCCTGATAAATTATTTAACTATCTATATAAATTTTAGATGTTAACACGTTAATCTAAGATTAATGCTGCAGCTGATTTTACATCTATACCGCACATTTCTCCTAAAACTTTCATGCTTTTAACATGTTTCACTTCAATTCCACATTTTTTTGCTAATTCTACCAATGGAGCAACTATTTTATCGTTAGCATCTTTTGCAACATACAAAATTTTTCCTTCATCGTTCTTTATAGCTTTTGTGGATTGTTTTATGCCAATAACTTTTTTTCCTAAAAGTCTGTCTACCATAAGATTACCTCCATTGTAAATAATCATGTAGACAAGTTAATCCCTTAGTACTTTGCTAAGCACACAAACTGTATTTTATCATCTAAGAATACTACTGTCAACAAAATTAATCTTATTCTTCAATCTCAATTATTGTTTCAGCTTCTTGATTATTATTTTCAGTATTTAATTTTAATGATCTGTATTTCATCATACCTGTACCTGCTGGAATTAACTTACCAATTATAACATTTTCTTTTAATCCAACAAGAGGATCAATCTTTCCTTTAATTGCTGCATCAGTAAGAACTCTTGTTGTTTCTTGGAATGATGCTGCTGATAAGAAACTATCTGTAGCAAGAGCTGCTTTAGTAATACCAAGAAGAACTATATCTCCTTGAGCTTTTTCTCCTCCAAAACTTTCAACTCTTTCATTTTCAGCTCTGAAATCGAATATATCAATCATTACACCTGGTAATAAATTAGTATCACCTTGCTCAGTTATCTTAACCTTTCTAGTCATTTGTCTAACAACAACTTCTAAGTGCTTATCGTTGATATCAACCCCTTGAAGTCTATAAACTTTTTGAACTTCTGAAAGTAAGTACTCTCTTGCACCATCAACACCTTTAATGCTCATGATATCATGTGGATTAACTGAACCTTCTGTTATTTCATCTCCAGCTCCTATAGCTATACCATCTTTAACTTTTAATCTTGATCCAAATGGTATATCGTAGCTATATTCTTCTCCTGAATCAGTAACAACATAGACTGTTCTCTTCTTCTTAGTTTCTTCTATTCTTACAGTACCTGCAACTTCACTTACAATTGCTAACCCTTTTGGTTTTCTTGCTTCGAATAACTCTTCAACCCTTGGAAGACCTTGAGTTATATCGGCTCCCGCAACTCCACCTGTATGGAATGTTCTCATTGTAAGCTGTGTTCCTGGTTCTCCGATTGATTGAGCAGCTACGATACCAACAGCTTCACCAATATTAATTTTATATGATGTTGCCATGTTCATACCATAACACTTAGTACATACCCCAACCTTAGAATCACATGTAAATACTGATCTTATTTTTACTTTTTGAATTCCAGTATCAGCTATTTTTTCCGCTAAAATTGGATCCATATAAGTATCTTTTGCAGCTAAAAGCTCTCCAGTTTCTGGATGGAAAACATCTTCAGCAGTATATCTTCCTGTTAATCTTTCAGCTAATTGTTCAACTACTTCTGAACCTTCTTTTATTTCTTCAACGTAAATACCATTTTGAGTTCCACAATCATGCTCTCTTACTATAACATCTTGGCTTACGTCAACAAGTCTTCTTGTTAAGTAACCTGAGTCAGCAGTTTTAAGTGCTGTATCGGCGTTACCTTTTCTAGCTCCGTGAGTAGATATAAAGTATTCTAATACATCAAGACCTTCTCTGAATGATGCTCTGATTGGTAACTCGATGATTTTACCTGATGGACTCGCCATAAGTCCTCTCATACCAGCTAACTGTTTAATCTGTGACTTAGATCCTCTGGCTCCTGAATCTGCCATCATGAATATTGGGTTAAATTTATCCAAACTATTCATCAATGTATCTGCAACTTCTTCAGTAGTCTCAGTCCATTTTTCTATAACTCTTTCATATCTTTCATCTTCAGATATAAGACCTCTTCTATACATTTTTTCGATCTTATCTACAGTTTCATCAGCTTCTTTTAATAGTTCATATTTCTTTTGAGGAACTATCATATCTGAAGCAGCTACTGTAACAGCTCCGATTGATGAATAATGATATCCTGTTGCTTTTATGTTATCAAGCATTATTGAAGTCTTAGTTGGACCATGCTTTAAGTAACATTTATCTATTATTTTTCCTAATGACTTTTTAGTTATTAAGAAGTCTATTTCTAAATTAAACATTTCTTCAGGATTTTCTCTATTAACGAACCCTAAATCTTGAGGTATACATTCATTGAAAATTATAAATCCTGGAGTTGTTTTGATTATTCCTGACTTAATTTCTCCGTTTATTTCCTTAGAAACTTTCACATTGATCTTAGCATGAACATCAACTTCTTTTAATTGATATGCCATTATTACTTCATCAAATGATGAGAAGTATTTTCCTTCACCTTTAGCACCATCTTTATCCATTGTTAAGTAATATGAACCTAGAACCATATCCTGAGTAGGTACACAAACTGGTCTACCATCAGAAGGTTTCATTATATTACCTGCAGCAAGCATTAAGAATCTAGCCTCAGCTTGTGCTTCAACTGATAAAGGTACGTGAACAGCCATCTGGTCTCCATCGAAGTCAGCGTTGTATGCTGTACAAACAAGTGGATGAAGTTTTATAGCTCTACCTTCAACTAATACTGGTTGGAATGCTTGAATACCTAATCTATGTAGAGTAGGTGCTCTGTTTAGTAATACTGGATGATCTGCAATAACTTCTTCAAGTACATCCCAGACTTGTGGCATTACTCTTTCAACCATTCTCTTAGCACTCTTTATGTTATGAGCAACTCCGTCTTCAACTAACTTTTTCATAACAAAAGGTTTGAATAGCTCTAAAGCCATTTCCTTTGGAAGACCACATTGATACATTTTTAATTCTGGTCCAACAACGATAACTGATCTTCCTGAATAGTCAACCCTCTTACCAAGAAGGTTTTGTCTGAATCTTCCTTGCTTACCTTTAAGCATATCTGATAATGATTTAAGAGGTCTGTTTCCAGGACCAGTAACTGGTCTCCCTCTTCTACCGTTATCTATTAAAGCATCTACAGCTTCTTGAAGCATTCTTTTTTCGTTTCTAACTATTATGTCAGGAGCTCCAAGGTCTAATAACTTCTTAAGTCTATTGTTTCTATTTATAACTCTTCTGTATAAATCATTTAAATCTGAAGTAGCAAATCTACCTCCATCTAATTGAACCATTGGTCTTAAATCAGGTGGTATAACTGGTATTACATCAACTACCATCCACTCAGGTTTATTTCCTGATGATTTGAATGATTCTACAACTTCTAATCTTCTTATTATTCTAACTTTTTTCTGACCTGTGCTTTGCTTTAATTCTTCTTTAAGTTCAGCAGCAGTTCTCTCTAAATCTATTTCTGATAATAAAGTTTTAACAGCTTCTGCACCCATTCCAGCTACAAAGCTTTCTTCTCCATATTTGTCACACGCTTCTCTATATTCTTTTTCATTAAGAAGTTGTTTCTTTAATAATGAAGTTTCTTTTGGGTCGATAACTATATATGATGCAAAATATAGAACTTTCTCTAAAGCTCTTGGTGACATATCAAGAATTAATCCCATTCTTGAAGGTATTCCTTTGAAATACCATATATGAGATACAGGCGCAGCTAATTCAATATGAGCCATTCTCTCTCTTCTAACTTTAGATTTAGTTACTTCAACACCACATCTGTCACATACAATACCTTTATATCTAACTCTTTTGTATTTTCCACAGTGACATTCCCAGTCTTTTATAGGTCCGAATATTCTTTCACAGAATAATCCGTCTCTCTCAGGTTTTAATGTTCTATAATTAATAGTTTCAGGTTTCTTTACTTCTCCTCTAGACCACTCTCTAATTTGTTCTGGAGATGCTAACCCGATTTGTAAAGCATCAAAATTATTTAATTCGAACAAGGGTGTGTCCTCCCTTCATAGTTTAATGTGAATTTTTAAATATCCCCTTACTCGTGTGAGTAAGGGAACACTTTATATCCTAGTTAAAATCATCTTCTATGTCTAAATCACTTGTGAAGTCTAATAGGTCTATGTTTTCGTAGTCTATTTCTTCTTCAATTTCTTCTGCTGGGATGTATGCTTCCCCTTTTTCTTCCTTAGTTTCTTCTGTTGAATCTTCAGTACCCTCCATGTTAACTTCTAACACTTCGATTTCCTCATCTTCTTCAGCTAATTCTTTGAATTTAACCTCTTGATTGTTGTCATTTAAGACTTTAACATCTAAGCATAAAGCTTGAAGTTCTTTAATAAGAACCTTAAATGATTCTGGCACTCCTGGTTCAGGAATATTTTCACCTTTAACAATAGCTTCGTAAGTTTTAACTCTACCTACAACGTCATCTGACTTAACAGTAAGTATTTCTTGAAGAGTATGAGCTGCACCATATGCTTCTAATGCCCAAACCTCCATCTCTCCGAATCTTTGTCCTCCGAATTGTGCCTTACCACCAAGTGGCTGTTGAGTTACTAATGAGTAAGGTCCTGTTGATCTAGCATGGATCTTATCATCAACTAAGTGAGCAAGTTTTAAGATGTACATGATACCAACAGTTACTGTGTTATCAAACTCTTCACCAGTTCTACCATCTCTTAAAACTGTTTTTCCATTTCTGTTGTAACCAGCTTTTTCTAAGCAGTCTTCTATATCACTTTCTGTTGCACCATCAAAAACAGGTGTTGCAATGTGCCATCCTAAAGCACTTGCAGCCCATCCTAAGTGAACCTCTAGTACCTGACCGATGTTCATACGTGATGGAACCCCTAGTGGATTTAAGCATATTTGAAGTGGTCTACCATCTGGTAAGAATGGCATATCTTCTTCTGGTAATACTCTTGAGATAACCCCTTTATTACCATGACGACCTGCCATCTTATCTCCAACAGATATCTTTCTCTTTTGAGCAATATAACATCTTACAAGTTCATTAACTCCTGGTGATAAATCATCTCCATTTTCTCTTGTAAATACTTTTACATCAACTATTATACCGGCTTCCCCGTGTGGAACTCTTAAAGAAGTATCTCTTACTTCTCTAGCTTTCTCACCAAAGATAGCTCTTAATAATCTTTCCTCAGCAGTAAGTTCAGTTTCTCCTTTAGGTGTTACTTTTCCTACAAGAATATCTCCTGATCTTACCTCAGCACCGATTCTGATTATACCTCTTTCATCTATATCTTTTAAAGCATCCTCACTTACGTTTGGAATATCTCTAGTTATTTCTTCAGGTCCTAACTTAGTATCTCTAGCTTCACATTCATACTCTTCTATGTGGATTGATGTAAATACGTCTTCTCTCACTAACTCTTCTGAGATAAGCATAGCATCCTCGTAGTTATATCCTTCCCAAGTAATGAATCCCATTCTTATGTTTTTACCTAAAGCTATTTCTCCTAAATCAGTTGAAGGTCCATCTGCTAATACTTCACCTTTAAGTACCCAATCACCTTTAGCCACTATTGGTCTTTGGTTTATACAAGTACCTTGGTTACTTCTCTTGAATTTAAGAAGTCTATAAGTATCAACACCACCATCTAATTCTCTTTTAACTCTTACTTCATTAGCACTTACATAAACTACTTCACCAGCATTTTTAGCCTTTGGAAGAACTCCTGAGTCTACAGCTGCTTTGTACTCTATTCCAGTACCAACTATTGGAGCATATGGTTTTAATAATGGAACTGCCTGACGTTGCATGTTTGATCCCATTAGAGCTCTTGATGCGTCATCGTTCTCTAAGAAAGGTATCATTGCTGTTGCAACAGATACTAACTGTCTTGGAGAAACGTCCATTAAGTCAACATCTTTATTTGGAACTACTAATACCTCACCTTTATCTCTAACAGTTACTTTCTTATCTATAAAGCATCCATTTTCGTCTAATGGCTCATTAGCCTGAGCTACTAGGTATTGGTCTTCCTCATCAGCTGTGAAATATCTTATTTCACCTGTTACTCTTCCTTCTTCTTTATCAACAACTCTATAAGGAGTTTCGATAAATCCATACTCATTAACCTTAGCATAAGTAGCTAATGAGTTTATAAGACCTATGTTTGGTCCCTCTGGAGTCTCGATAGGACACATTCTACCATAATGAGAGTGGTGAACGTCTCTAACTTCGAAACCAGCTCTTTCTCTTGAAAGACCTCCTGGTCCAAGAGCTGATAATCTTCTCTTGTGAGTTAACTCAGATAATGGGTTTGTTTGATCCATGAACTGTGATAACTGTGAACTACCAAAGAATTCTTTTATAGCTGCTGCTACAGGTCTTATATTGATTAATTGTTGTGGTGTAATAGCTTCTTGGTCTTGAATAGTCATTCTCTCTTTAACTACTCTTTCCATTCTTGATAAACCAATTCTGAATTGGTTTTGTAAAAGCTCTCCAACACTTCTTAATCTTCTGTTTCCTAAGTGATCTATATCATCAATATATCCAATGTTATAAGCTAATCCTATTTGGTAACTTATTGTAGCAAATATATCATCTTTGATGATGTGTTTAGGAATAAGTCTTGTCATATTCTTTTTGATTTCTTCTTTTATAGTTTCTTCATCAGAATAGTTATCTAAGATTTCTCTTAATGTTGGATAGTGAACTAATTCTCTGATATTTAAATCTGATATATCAAAGTCCACACACTTATGTATATCTACAAAGTGATTACCTATAACTCTAATTACTCTGTCTTCAACTAAAACATCTACTGAATTTATTCCTCTATTTTGGATCTCTTCAGCTTTAGTTCTTGATATTTTTTCACCTTTTGAAACTAAAACTTCACCAGTTAATCTATCTACTATGTCTTCTGCTGCTATTTGGTTAGCTATTCTTAAACCAATTGCAAGTTTTTTATTAAACTTGTATCTACCAACTCTTGATAAGTCGTATCTCTTAGCGTCGAAGAATAAAGAATCTATTAAACTAACAGCACTATCAACTGTAGGTGGTTCACCTGGTCTTAATCTCTTATAGATTTCTAGTAATGCTTCTTCCTTAGTCTTAGTATTATCTTTTTCTATTGTAGCTTTGAATCTTTCTTCTTCACCAAAGTACTCTAAAAGTTCTTGGTCACTTCCAAAGCCCATAGCTCTTCCTAATATACTTATAGGAAGTTTTCTTGTTTTATCTATTCTTACATAGATAACATCATTTGAATCTGTTTCATACTCTAACCATGCACCTCTGTTAGGTATAACTGTTGCTGAAAACAGCTTTTTACCAGTTTTATCTACATTATAATTATAGTAAACTCCTGGTGATCTTACTAACTGAGAAACAATAACTCTTTCGGCACCATTAATTATAAAAGTTCCTTGCTCTGTCATTAATGGGAAATCTCCCATAAATACCTCTTGTTCTTTTATTTCTCCAGTCTCTTTGTTTTGAAGTCTTACAGCTACTTTTAGCGGTGCAGCATAAGTAGTGTCTCTTTCTTTGCACTCTTCAACTGAATATTTTATGTTATCCATGTCTAGAGTGTAACCTACAAACTCAAGCACAAGATTTCCAGTAAAGTTTGAGATAGGATTAATATCATCAAAAACTTCATAAAGTCCTGCATCTAAAAACCATTTGTAAGAATCTAATTGAATTTCAATTAGGTTTGGCATTTCAGCCACGTCTTTGACTTTTGCAAAGCTCATTCTCGTTCTTTTTCCAACTTGGACAGGATGTACCATCAACTTTCACCCCTTGTATAAACTAAAATAGCCAAAAGCATACTTTCCCTAAGGACCTACGCTTTCGGATTACATACAATATCATCTTTTTAGTATACCCATTTTTTTCTGTAGTATACATAAAATTCATATTCAACTTTATACTATTACACAATAGTACATTTACTTATGGTATCATAGGCAATACCCATTGTCAATATTCTTAAAAAATTTACTTTAAATTATTTTTTAACCCTCAATCTCTTGAGCTAAAAAAAAGAGGCACTACTCAGTACCTCTTTTAATATTTTAAAATTAAGCTTTAATTACTTAAGCTCTACTTCAGCTCCAACTTCAGCTAATTTAGCTTTCATGTCTTCAGCTTCTTCTTTAGCTACAGCTTCTTTTAATGTTTTAGGAGCTCCATCAACTATTTCTTTAGCTTCTTTTAATCCTAATCCAGTTAATTCTCTAACTGCTTTGATTACTTTTATTTTGTTTGCACCAGCATTAGTTAATACTACGTCAAACTCTGATTTTTCTTCTGCAGCAGCACCTGCAGCAGCTCCGCCTACAACAGCAACTGGAGCAGCAGCGCTTACTCCGAATTCTTCTTCACAAGCTTTAACTAACTCGTTTAATTCTAAAACACTCATTTCTTTTATAGCTTCTATGATTTGCTCTTTTGTCATGATTCGCACCTCCGAAATTTCTTTCCTGTTTTTTTAAGTTTCTTTTATTTTTATAAATTATTCAGCAGATTCTTCTTTCTTGTCTGCAATTGCACTTAATAAATATGCAAAGTTTGATACTGGTGATTTGATACTTCCAAGAAGTTTTGCAAGTAAAACTTCTCTTGAAGGTATAGCAGCAAGTTGCTCAGTTTCTTCTTTATTATAAACTGTTCCTTCTACTATAGCAGCTTTTAACTCAAGCTTTTTGTTTTCCTTAGCGAAATCGTTAAGTATTCTAGCTGGAGCAGTAGCATCTTCGTAACCGAAAGCTATTGAAACTGGACCTTCTAAGTATTCAACTATTCCATCAAAACCTAATTCTTTTGCAGCTAGAGTAACTAGTGTGTTTTTGTAAACTTTGTACTCAATTCCTGCTTCTCTTAAGTTCTTTCTTAAGTTTGTATCTTGTTCTACTGTTAAACCTTGGTAGCTAGCAAGTACAACTGATTGAGCTTTTTCTAATTTCTCTTTGATTTCTGCAACTTTAGCTTCTTTTAATTGTCTGTTTTTGTTCACTGTGTCCACCTCCTCACAGTTTTTAACTGCTTTATATAATAAGAAAAGTCTTCCCGTAGACATAGGAAGACTATTATATACACTATAATTGCCCTCGGTAGGTTGTTCTACGTTATACCTTACGGTACCTACTGTCTACGGAAACTTTCATTCACTTTTTTCAACAAAAATTATTTTAACATGAGCTTAATCTTATGTCAAGCATTTTATTAAAATTAATCTAAAGTTTTAGCTGGATTAACTTTAGCTCCAGGTCCCATAGTAGCTGAAACTGAAACTGATTTTAAGTATTGTCCTTTAGCAGCAGCTGGTTTAGCTTTTACTAAAGCATCCATTAAAGCTGTGAAGTTTTCAACTAACTTCTCAGTTCCGAAAGATTTCTTTCCTATTGGACAGTGAACTATAGCAGTCTTATCTACTCTATATTCAACTTTACCTGCTTTTATTTCTTTTATAGCATTAGCTACGTCAAATGTAACTGTTCCTGATTTTGGGTTTGGCATTAAACCTTTAGGTCCTAATACTCTACCTAATCTACCAACTACACCCATCATATCTGGAGTAGCAACTACTACATCGTAATCGAACCAGTTTTCACCTTGTATTTTTTGCACTAATTCGTCAGCTCCAACGAAATCTGCTCCTGCAGCTTCTGCTTCTTTAGCTTTCTCACCTTTAGCGAAAACTAAAACTTTAACATCTTTACCAGTTCCGTGTGGAAGAACAACAGCTCCTCTAACTTGTTGGTCAGCATGTCTTGGGTCTACACCTAATCTTACGTGTAATTCGATAGTTTCATCGAATTTAGCTTTTGCAGTTTTAACAGCAAGCTCTAAAGCTTCTGCTGGAGTATATAATGCATTTTTATCTATTAATTTTGAACTTTCAATATATTTCTTTCCCATTAATATAATCCTCCTTTGTGGTATTAGCGGTTTTTACCTCCCACCGATTTGAATAAATTATTCTACTACTACTACACCCATACTTCTAGCAGTACCTTCGATCATGCTCATTGCAGTTTCGATTGTTGCAGCATTTAAGTCTGGCATTTTTAATTCAGCAATTTTTCTTATTTGCTCTTTAGTGATGTTTCCAACTTTAGTTCTGTTTGGAACACCTGATCCACTTTCTAAGCCTAATTCTTTCTTTATAAGAACTGCAGCTGGTGGAGTTTTTAGTATGAAGCTGAATGATCTGTCTTGATATACAGTTATTACAACTGGTATTATTAAGCCAGCTTTATCAGCAGTCTTTGCGTTGAATTCTTTACAGAATCCCATTATGTTTACACCGTGTTGACCTAAAGCTGGTCCTACTGGTGGTGCTGGTGTTGCTTTTCCTGCAGGAAGTTGAAGTTTTATCATTCCTGTTACTTTCTTAGCCATGAGTTTATTCCTCCTATACTGTGGTAATTATCGGACTTCCGCCCTCCCACTTGATCGAGACGTTAGTCTGATTTTTAATCTAATTTTTCTACTTGATTAAAATCTAGTTCAGCAAGAGTTTCTCTACCGAACATATCTACTAAGGCTTTAATTTTGCCTTTTTCAACATTTATTTCTTGGATTATAGCAGCAAAGCCACTTAAAGCTCCTGAAATAATGTTTATAGTTTCTCCTACCTCCAAGTCAATATCCATAGCAGTTTTCATTACTCCCATAGAATCTACCTCTTCATCGGTAAGCGGTACAGGTTTTGACCCTGGACCTACAAAGCCAGTTACTCCTCTTGTATTTCTTACGACATACCAAGATTCGTCTGTCATAACCATGTTTACTATAACATATCCTGGGAATTTTTTCTTTAAAGTAACTTTTATCTTACCATCTTTCTCTTCTGCACATTCTTCCATTGGAACTTGAATGTCTAAGATCAAAGATTCTAAGTTTCTGTTCTCTATAGTCTTCTCAAGATTTGCTTTAACTTTGTTTTCGTATCCTGAATATGTGTGTACTACGTACCATCTAGCTCTATCACTCATATTATACCGGTGAATAAAATCACCAAACCTCCCTTATATTATTTAAGTCCAAACACTAACTCAAAGAGGTTCTTAAATACAAAATCCATTGCACCTATTAGGGCAATAGATATTACAGTAAATATTATTACTGCAATAATGGCCTTTTTAGCTTCTTCTTTTGGTGGCCAAGTTATTCTTTTGATTTCTGCCTTAACCCCTCTAAAGAACTTTGTTATTCCAAAGCCTCTGCTTTTTTCATTTACATTTTGCTTTGCAGCCATAAATTCACATCCTTAACACCATAATGTATTAGAATTTTTTCATTCAAAACACTACTTAGTTTCTCTGTGAAGAGTATGAGTCTTACAGAACTTGCAGTATTTTTTCATCTCTATTCTATTAGGATCGTTTTTCTTGTTTTTCATAGTGTTGTAGTTTCTTTGCTTGCACTCAGTACATGCTAAAGTTACTTTTACTCTCACGTTCAGCACCTCCAGTTTTGTTGTATATTAAAAGTAGTTCTATCTACCAATACACTGCTAGTTTATTACTAAAATACATTATCATAAATATACACAAGTGTCAACAAACGTTGGCTATGTAAAGGACTAGGTTATTTAACCCAGTCCTTATTATGATAAACTATATGTTGTTTTGCTTAAAACTACTCGATTATTGAAGTAACAACTCCTGAACCTACAGTTCTTCCACCTTCTCTGATAGCGAATCTTAATCCTTCATCCATAGCGATTTCAGTGATTAATTCAACTTCCATATCGATGTGGTCTCCAGGCATAACCATTTCCATTCCGTCTGGTAATTTGATTGATCCTGTAACGTCTGTTGTTCTGAAGTAGAATTGTGGTCTATATCCATCGAAGAATGGAGTATGTCTTCCACCTTCTTCTTTTTTAAGTACGTATACTTGACCTACGAATTTTTTATGTGGGTTGATTGTTCCAGTTTGAGCTAAAACTTGACCTCTTTCGATGTCAGTTCTTTGGATACCTCTTAATAATGCTCCGATGTTATCTCCAGCTTGTGCTTCATCTAATAACTTTCTGAACATTTCGATTCCTGTTACAACAGTTTTTCTTCTTTCTTCAGTTAATCCGATTACTTCTACTTCGTCTCCTACATGTAGAACTCCTCTTTCAACTCTTCCTGTTGCAACTGTTCCTCTACCAGTGATTGTGAATACGTCCTCTACTGGCATTAAGAATGGCTTATCTGTTGCTCTTTCTGGTGTTGGGATGTAAGTATCAACTGCTTCCATTAACTCTCTGATACAAGCTGTTGCAGCTTCGTCAGTTGGGTTTTCTAATGCTACTAAAGCTGATCCTTTGATTACTGGAATGTCATCTCCTGGGAAGTTGTACTCGCTTAATAACTCTCTAACTTCCATTTCAACTAATTCTAATAATTCTTCGTCGTCAACCATATCTGCTTTGTTTAAGAATACTACGATGTGGTCAACTCCAACTCTTGATGATAATAGGATATGCTCTCTTGTTTGAGGCATTGGACCATCAGCTGCTGAACAAACTAAGATAGCTCCGTCCATTTGAGCTGCTCCTGTGATCATGTTTTTAACATAGTCAGCATGTCCTGGGCAGTCAACGTGAGCGTAGTGTCTATTAGCTGTTTCGTACTCAACGTGAGCTGTGTTGATTGTGATTCCTCTTTCTTTTTCTTCTGGAGCTTTATCTATTTCATCGTATTTGAATGCTTCTGCTCCACCAGCTTGTGCTAAAACTGTTGTTATAGCTGCTGTTAAAGTTGTTTTACCGTGGTCTACGTGACCGATTGTTCCAATGTTAACGTGTGGTTTGCTTCTTTCAAATTTTGCTTTTGACATTGCAAATTCCTCCTTTAAAATTCAAATAAACTCTACCTAGCGTGTTGTATTTTCCTTATTTTGGATTGGAGCTCACGATCGGGATTGAACCGACGACCTCCGCCTTACCAAGGCGACGCTCTGCCGACTGAGCTACGTGAGCACCTTACATTCATTTAATTTACCTATGCCATAAAAATTTTACTACTAATAAAATTCTTTGTCAATACTTTTAAAAAATTGCATTATTTAATGTTTAAACATTTTTCAAGCTTTCTTTTTACACGTTGTAGTGCATTATCTATAGATTTAGCTTCTCTATCTAAATCACAAGCAATTTCCTGATATGATTTACCATCTAAATAAGAATGTAACACTTCTAATTCTAATTCTGAAAGCACACTATTTATTGCACTTTCTATTTTTTCAACCTCTTCCTTACCTATGATCAATGATTCAGGATCTGTAATTGTTATTCCCACAACAGTATCTAAAAGAGTTCTATCAGATTCCTCTTCATAAATAGGTTTGCTTAGAGAGATATACGTATTAAGCGGGATATGTTTTTGCCTTGTTGCTGTTTTTATTGCAGTTATTATTTGTCTAGTAACACAAAGTTCCGCAAAACTTTTAAATGACGCAAATTTTTCTGGATTAAAGTCTCTTATAGCTTTATATAATCCAATCATTCCCTCTTGGTATATATCCTCTTTATCTGCTCCTATAAGAAAATATGATTTAGATTTAGCTCTTACAAACTGCTCATACTTACTTATTATATATTCTTGAGCCCTATTTTCACCATTCTTAGCTAGTATAACAATTTCTTTATCTGTTAGATCTTTAAATTCTTCGCAATTATCAATTTTAGCTAAATCATAAGTAATCCCCATATTCTCTACACCCCCAGATAGAAACCTTATATCCAATAAATTACAAATAAATTATAAGATTTATATTTTACTTAGTCAATATTACCCTCTTCTCATTTTTTCTAATTTTTCTAATACACTTTCCTCTAAGGTATCTCCTAAAAAGTTTTTACCTATTTCAGATTTATTTTTTTCTGCCTTTTTTCTAATGTTATCCTGAACTTTTAATACTTCATTGTAGAATTCAATAGATGACATTCTGACAGCCCCTCTTTGGAAGATAGTTTGTTGTTCTAATCTATCTGAGGTTACAACAATAACTTCAACCTTTCTTCCTAATTCATCTACCATTCTCTCAATATATGCATCAGCAATTTCGCCTTCTTTTGTAAAGACAGTAATTATATTTCCAGATACCTCTTTACTCTCTATATTCCCAGCAACCTTATGTGCATCAAAAACCAAATAAATTCTACAAGAGTTAAAAGCAGCATAGTTTTCAAGCATTTCTGTAAGCTCTGTTCTTGCTATGTCATAGCTATAATTTTTTGACTTTTTTAAATTAGGCCAACTATTTATAACATTATAACCATCTATAAATATAACTCTCATTTTATCACTCTTTTTCTACTTTATTATTCTTGATTTTAATACCTCATACATCATTATACCACCTGCAACTGAAGCATTTAAAGAATTAATTTTTCCAACCATTGGTATTTTAACTAATTTATCGCATTTCTTTTTAGTTAGATTAGACATTCCTCTACCTTCACTACCTATAATTATTCCACAAGCTCCTTTGAAGTTTGTTTCATAACTGTACTCTTCTCCAGCTATATCAGCTCCATATATCCATACATTATTAGCCTTTAATTCTTCAATAGCATTGTTTATATTAGTAACTTTTGCTATTTTCATATGCTCAATAGCTCCCACAGAAGCTTTATAAACAGTTCCAGTTACTCCAACATTTCTTCTCTTTGGAATTATAATACCATGAGCACCACATAATTCTGCTGTCCTTACTATTGATCCTAAATTATGAGGATCTTCTAACTCATCTAAAATAACTATGAATGGATCTTCATTTTTACTCTTAGCTAAATCTAATATATCTTCAACAGTACTATATTTAAAAGGAGTTATTTGTGCTATTATCCCTTGATGAGCTTTAGTTTCACTCATTAGGTCAAGCTTCTTTCTATCAACTTCTTTTACAACTATTTTCTTTTCTTTAGCTAATCCTAAAATTTTGTTTATTGAACCTTCCATTTTTCCATTAGCTATAAATATTTGCTCTATAGTCTTATCTGACTTTAATAATTCTATAACAGCATTTCTTCCTTCTACTAAATCTTCTCTTACTTTAACTTCTTCTTCAACGAAACTTCTATTATTTCTAGCATATTTTTCTTCTCTTGATCTTTGTTCTCTTTCTAAAGCATACTTTTGCTTACGAGTTAATTGTTTATATTTATTTTCTGACTTTGTCATTTTGTTCTCTCCTTAAAATTTTCTATTTACCAAGATATAATTCTCTCATCTCTTTAAGCTTTCCACAGCACATTTTTCCTTCAGGACATGGACCTGCTACACAACTTGGACCTGCGTTTTTAAACAATATTGGTGCAACTTTTTTAACTTCATGAACCATTTGTTCAGCCATATTTCTTATTTCCCATTGTGCTCTATCACAACATCTATGATGGAAAAAATTCATTAAACTTCTAGCATTCATAGTAAATACAATTTTTGTTTCACAAGCATTTGGAAATACATATCTTGCATCTTCTATAGCCTTTTTCTCAGCAGATTTTTCTCCCATACCTTTGCTAATATATTTAGTTTTTAATCTTTCAACTATCTCATCATATGCTTTTTGTGCTCCATTCATTTGATCAATAAAAACCTTTTTAGCTACCTCATCTTCCTCTATAGCTGGTGGCACTATGTATTCAAACTGATCTAACTTAACATATCTTTGAGATTGTTGTGAGTAAGATGCTATTCTATGTCTAACTAACTGATGAGTTAAGCTTCTTGAAACTCCTTCTACAGCAAAAGTAAAGGAAACATGCTCTATTGGTGACATATGGCCATATGACATAAGCATATTTAAAAACTTCTCTGCTCCTTCATCAGTTAAATTTCCTAATATATCATCAACCCCTACAGGACTATAGCATAATTTAGCCGCTGCTGCTATTGTCTTTTCTGGTTCAGGTGTATATTGTAATAACTTAACTTTTAACATTAATAATTCTCCCCTCTAAATGTGTACTCCTATACATTTTAATAAGAACTCATTTAATCTTTCTTCTTTGCCAGTAAGATATAAATAACCTACTAAAGCTTCAAAACCTGTTGCATTTCTATAATCTCTAACATTTGCATTTTTAGGTACAGTTGCTGACTTAGCGTTCCTACCTCTTTTATAGATATAAAGTTCTTCCTCATTTAACTCATCTTCTAAAGCGTTTATTATGTCACTTTGAGCCTTAGCTTTTACATATTGTATAGCCTTAACATGTATTTTATGAGCTGATAAGCCTGCATTTTCACTTAATATATAGTTTCTTATAAAAACTTCGTAAACTCCATCTCCTATTAAAGCTAATTGAAGCGGGTTTAACATTCTAGCTTCACTTTCTGAAAACTCTCTGTATAATAAATTCTTCAATATCTTATCTCCTTTTGTTTGAGCTTAATCTAAAAATTATATAGAATTTATTTAGTTAAAACTATTAAACTACAAATTTAGGTCTAATTCAATCAAAGATTTTAATATAATTAAATTTAGCTTTCTTAAAATTATAGAATTAGAAATAAAATATTTAATAGTTATTAAATAAAATTCTTTAAAATAATAACTTGCAAAAGAAACCTCCTTTGCAAGTTTATTATCTACATTATATCATCTTCCATCTAACACCTTGAGGAGTATCTTCTAAGACAATTCCTCTATCTTTTAAATCATCTCTTATTTTATCAGCTAAAGCAAAATCTCTATCTTTTCTAGCTTGTTGTCTTTGAGCTATTAAAGTTTCGATTTCTTCTTCTAAGTTTCCTTTAGTTGACTTTTGGAACATTCCTAGTGGAGCTCCTAATTCTCTTATTAAATCTAAAGCTTTTTGAGCTAACTCTTTTGATGAATCAATTGTTATATTTGTATTAGTGTCTTTTATTAAATCAAATATAGCTGTTATAGCATCAGCTGTGTTGAAATCATCGTCCATTTTTTCAATATATTTTTCTTTATATTTATTTAATGAATCTAAGTAAGCTTTTTCTTCTTCATTCATTTCTTCTCTAGAAACTTCATCTATTAAATTCTCTAAGTTTCCTATAGCATTGTATATTCTTTCAACTGAAGCCTTAGCTGATTCTAATAAATCTTCACTAAAGTTAAGTTGTTGTCTATAGTGTGCTGATAACATTAAGAATCTTATAACATCAGCATCATATTTTTCTAATATCTCTCTTGCAGTAAAGAAGTTATTTAATGATTTTGACATTTTTTCATTGTTTACATTAACAAAAGCTGAATGTAACCAATATCTTGCAAAAGGTTCACCTGTTAAAGCTTCACTTTGTGCTATTTCATTTTCATGATGAGGGAATTTTAAATCTGATCCACCAGCATGAATATCTATAGTTTCACCTAGTAATTTTTTAGCCATGCATGAACATTCTATATGCCATCCTGGTCTTCCCATTCCCCATGGACTGTTCCAAGCAGGCTCACCTGGTTTTTGTGCTTTCCATATAG
Organism: Clostridium sp. LIBA-8841; assembly: GCF_057782475.1. Taxonomy (NCBI): domain Bacteria; kingdom Bacillati; phylum Bacillota; class Clostridia; order Eubacteriales; family Clostridiaceae; genus Clostridium; species Clostridium sp. LIBA-8841. The sequence goes on from NZ_CM173488.1 coordinate 3,554,774, forward strand.
CAAAGTCCATTGGATCTTTTTTTCTTTCATCAATACTTATTCTAGCACCTGATTGAAGATCTTCTATGTTCTGTCCTGATAACTTTCCATATCCTTCAAACTTCTTAGTTGAGAAATAAACATCTCCATCAACTTCATAAGCATATCCTTTATCAACTAATCCTTTAACAAACTTTATTATATCTCCAATAAACTCTGTAGCTCTTGGATTAACTGTAGCTCTTTCTATATTTAACGCATCTGCATCTTGGTAATACTCTTTTATGTAAGTATCTCCAATCTTCTTTACAGTTGTTTCTTCTTCATTGGCTTTTTTAATCATCTTGTCATCTATATCTGTAAAGTTTTGAACAAAATCAACTTTAAATCCTCTGTACTCAAAATATCTTCTTATAGTATCAAAAACTATAAAAGTTCTACCATTTCCTATATGAAAAAAGTTGTACACAGTAGGACCACAAACATACATTTTAACTTCTCCTGGAGTTAAAGGAATGAATTCTTCTTTTTTCTTGTTTAAAGTATTATAAACCTTAATCACTATTTGACCCTCCTACCTTATATTATTAGTAACTCACCTTATTCTAAAATAAGGTGAGTTCTATATTATATTCTAATTATATACAATTCTGTTAATCTTATAAATTATAAACTTAAATTAGCCTTTTCAAACTCTTCTCTTACTCTATTATAAACTTCATCTATAGTTAAAGTCTCTACTTCTCCACCATTTCTAAGTTTAAATTCAACTTGACCTTCACCAATCATTTTTCCAACAGTTATTCTCATTGGAATTCCTATTAATTCAGAGTCTTTGAATTTAACTCCCGCTCTTTCTTTTCTATCATCAAGTAGAGCTTCAACTCCCATTTTTCTTAATTCATTATATATTTCTTCAGCTTTAGTTGCTTGTTCTTCATTTTTAACGTTAGCTGGTATAACTGATACATGGTATGGAGCTACTTCTAATGGCCAGATTATTCCGTTTTCGTCATTATGTTGCTCTATTATTGAAGCTACAGTTCTTGTAACACCAATTCCATAGCATCCCATTATAAATGGTTTAGCTTTTCCATCTTCATCAATAAATGTTGCACCCATAGATTCTGAATACTTAGTTCCAAGTTTGAATATGTGTCCAACCTCAGTACCTCTTGAAATAGTTATTTCTTTTCCACACTCAGGACATTTTTCTCCTACAGTAACGTTTCTGAAATCTCCAACTATTCCTTCAAAGTCTCTTCCATAGTTTACATTCTTTAAGTGCATATCTGTTTCATTAGCACCAATTATAAAGTTATACATATTAGCTACTTCTTGGTCAACTAATAACATATCTACTTTTATTCCTATAGGACCAGCAAATCCAACAGCAGCCCCTGTAGCTTCTTTAACAGCCTCTTCACTAGCCATTTCTAATTCTGTAACTTCTCCAACAGCATTAGCTATTTTAACTTCATTAGCTTCTCTATCTCCTCTTAATACAACAGCAACAACCTTATCATCTGCTTGGAATATTAAAGTTTTTGCTATTTTCTTTGGTGAACATTCAAAGAAGTTTGCTAAATCTTCAATTGATTTAACAGCTGGAGTCTCAACTTTTTCTACTTCTATTAATTCTTCTTTTTCTGCATGTTCTGGTGTTGATGGAGCTTTTTCTATATTAGCTGCATAATCACAAGCTGTACAGAATACTACATCATCTTCTCCAACCTCTGATTTAACCATAAACTCTGCTGAACCAGATCCACCTATAGCTCCTGAATCAGCTGCAACTGCCTTAGCATCTAATCCACATCTATTAAATATATTAACATATGCTTTTCTCATTTTTTCATATGCTAAATCTAATCCTTCTTGGTCTTTGTCAAAGCTATATCCATCTTTCATTATGAATTCTCTTGATCTCATAACTCCAAATCTTGGTCTTCTTTCATCTCTATACTTAGTTTGTATTTGGTATAGATTTAATGGTAATTGCTTATATGATTTTATTTCATTTCTAACGATATCAGTAAATACTTCTTCGTGAGTTGGTCCTAAGCAAAAATCTCTGTTATGTCTATCTTTTAATCTAAACATTTCTGCTCCGTAAGCATCCCATCTTCCTGATTCTTGCCATAACTCAGATGGTATTAAAGCTGATGCTAAGAACTCTTGAGCACCTGCATTATTCATTTCTTCTCTTACAATATTTTTAACATTTTCTATAACTTTTAATCCTAAAGGCATATAGTTATAAATACCTGCAGCCATCTTTCTCATAAGACCTGCTCTAAGCATAAGTTTGTGACTTGCTATTTCTGCTTCAGCTGGAACTTCTCTTAAAGTTCCTACTAACATATTTGACATTTTCATAGTATATTACCTCCTCATAAGCTGTTATTTAATCTTAATATTTTAATTAATTAAATTCATTTAAAAAAATAAAAAAGCTCTACCCTAAAAAAACATTAGGGCGAGCTTGTATTTCGCGGTACCACCTAAATTTGTACTCTCTTCATTGTTAACGGTATTAAACCCGGTTAGTTTTTTGCTACGACTCCAAAGTAGGTTCAAAACATATTGAAAATCTCTCAGCCTAGTATTTTCTCTCTGTATAAGCGTTTCTACTAATCTTTTTCACAGTCTTTACAACTATTAAATTTTCTTAAATCTTATAAAATTATATCCTTATAAAAATAACATGTCAATATACTGTCTGTATCTTGTGATTCTTACTTTACTAAATTTTCTGCTAATATTAAATCTTCTGGGGTTGTTACTTTTATATTTTTATAGTCACCCTCAAAAAGATAAACTTTTTCTCCTAAAAGTTCCGCTATCATGGTATCATCTGTAACTGGAATCTTTTCATCTTTAACTTTATCATGCCCCTTTTTTATTAAATCGTATTTAAAGCATTGAGGGGTTTGAACAGCTACTAAAGATGATCTATCTAGTGTATTTATTGAGAATCCTTCTAAATTTTTAACTTTTATTGTATCTTTAGGCATAACTCCTGGAGCTGCTGCTCCAAATTCCTTAGCATACTTTATTCCATCTTCTATTATTTTTTTACTTACAAAAGCTCTTGCTCCATCATGTATTAAAACTACATCACAATCTTCTAGGACATTTAATGCATTATAAACTGAATCCTGTCTTTCTTTTCCACCCTCTACAATTTTAGATATTTTAAAATCAAATCTAGATTCTATTCTAGTTTGAAAATAATCTATTTCATCTTTAGGAAGAACAAGTATTATTTCATCAATTTCCGTACATTCCTCAAAAGCTTTTAAAGTGTAATATATTATAGGCTTTCCATTTATTTCAATGAATTGCTTACTAACATCAGCACCCATTCTTTTTCCTTTTCCACCTGCTAATACTATACTAACTACTTTTCCCATAATTGAATATCCTTTTAAGACTTAGATTTAGCAAATATCATTCTACCTGCTGCAGTTTGAAGTACTGATGTAACAATTACTGTTATTTCTTTTCCCATGTACTTTCTTCCACCTTCTACAACAATCATAGTACCATCATCAAGATAGGCAACCCCTTGTCCAGATTCTTTTCCATCCTTCACTACAGTAAGGGTCATCTCTTCTCCTGGTAACACTACTGGCTTAATTGCATTTGCTAATTCATTTATATTTAGTACTGGTACACCTTGGAACTCTGCCACTTTATTTAAGTTATAATCATTTGTTACAACTTTTCCGTTTAATTTTTGTGCTAATTTTAAAAGCTTAATATCAACTTCTGCAATTTCTGGGAAATCACCTTCCCACATGTCAACTTCTATTGGAAGTTCTTTTTGAATTTTATTTAATATATCTAATCCTCTTCTTCCTCTTGTTCTCTTTAAGGAGTCTGAACAATCTGATATATGTCTTAACTCATCAAGTACAAAAGTTGGTATTACTAAAGAACCTTCTATAAAACCTGTTTGGCATAAATCAAATATTCTACCATCAATTATTACAGATGTATCTAGAACCTTTGGTGTAGCCCCAATTTTTTTATTTGTAGTATTTTTTGTCTTCTTATCCTTAGATTGATTCTTTTTTAAATTCTCGAAATAGCCTAAAATATCATCTCTCTTTTTAACAGCTATATCTGCTCCAATAATCATTGCAATTATATTTATAACTATTGATACAATAGGGCCTAACATATCATTTAAACCACTTAAGAATGTACTTAATGGCAACGTTATTACTAAAGCTAATATTAATGCGACTATAGCTCCTAAAGCCCCAAATATTATTTCGCTTGGTGATAATTTAGATATACCTTTTTCTATAAAAGTTATAAACTTTCTTATAGCTTTATAAATAAAAGGAGAAAGAATAAATAAAATGATTCCAAAAATAGCAATTAAAATTACATAAAATGATACCTGTAAAAAAATGTTTGTTAGATATTCTCTGCCTATAGCACTCTTTCTTATTGCATCTGCTAAAACAAATCCTATCAATAATCCTAAAATAGTAAAAATTACTCTAAAAATTTTCTTTATCACAAACTCACCTCCTATATAATTATTGACATGTTTAGTTTTTATCATTCATAGTTGTAAAATATTTATAATATATTTTCTTAATTATACCATATTAAACCTCTTTAATACTTACAAAATACTCTTTAAATATTATAATTAAAAAATTACCCCCTATAAATCTTTTGTAATTTGATTTATATTATAGTCAAGTTAACAAGCTAATTAGTTTTTAACATATATTTAGTTTTGCAACCTAAATCATTTGACAAATATAACCAAAAAATTCTATAATTACTATAGGGTCAAAGATTAGTATATAAGGAGTGAAACACTATGAAGGACGTAATTTTTGACGATTTTCAAAATAGCGTTAATAATTCTTTACTTAGACACAAAAGCATCTTAGATATATTAAGCAAATATCAAGAATCACAATCAAGAGCAAACAGAGCTATATGTAAAGCCGTTACGAATTGTGGCTGCATAGAGATTTGTGCTAAAAAACAAAGTATGCTAAAGGATGATGACCTATCCTTAGATGAACTAAACCCATGCCTAAGCTCTCATTTAAAAGGAAGCTTATGTGAAAATTGTAGAGAAGTTATAGAACGTGAACTTGGAAACAATCTCTTCTATTTAACATCACTATGCAATGCATTGGATTTAAACCTATTTGATATCTTATTAAAAGAATATAATAAAATGGATACCTTAGGTAAATTTACTTTCAGATAATAAATATTAAGTGCCATATTTATATGGCACTTCTTTTTATAAATTTTTATTCAAAGCAACTTGTTCTCTTATTCTTCTTAATCCATTTTTTATTGCCCTAGCTCTAGCTTCTCCAATTCCTTCTACCTGATCTAAATCTTCATTGCCAGCTTCAAGAATATACTTAAGCTTTCCGAAATGTCCTACTAGGTTTTCTATTACATTTGATGGTATTCTTGGTACCTTATTAGATATTCTATACCCTCTAGGTGACACTAATGTGTCAATTAAAGATTTTCCTACATAACCTAATTCTTTTGCTATTATATCTAAATCTAGTAAATCTTCCGATGATAACTCTTGAATTTCTTTGTAAACATCTCTATATTCCATTTTATCATAACAATAGTCTCTTATTAGAAGAACCCCATCTTGTTCTATACTTCTTACTAATTCATTTAACTGCATAGAAATAAGTCTTCCTTCATTACCTAATTCAATGATATACCCTTCTATTTCTTCAACTATTCTCATTACCATTTCTGTTCTTTGTATAGCTGTAGTTACATCAAAAAGCGTTGCTAAGTCTTGAAATTCAAGTATATTTAGATTGTTTGTTACTCTTTCAAGAACGGCTACATACTTTTCTAGTGTTTGTATAGCTTGATTTGCTTTACCTAATATAACTGCGCTATCTCTTAATACATACTTTATATCACCTTTATAAACAGTGATTATATTTCTTCTTTGTGATATTGCTATTGCTATTTTATTAGTTTGCTTAGCAACCCTTTGAGCAGTTCTATGTCTTGTTCCAGTTTCAAAGGTACTTATAGATTGATTTGGCATAAGCTGGGCATTAGCATAAAGTATCCTTTTTCTATCTGAACTCAGTACTAATGCTCCATCCATTTTAGCAAGCTCATATATATACGCTGGACTATACTCAGAATTTATATTAAAACCACCATCTACTAAATCTAATATTTCTTCATTATCTCCTAAAACTATAAGTCCACCAGTTTTGGCTCTAAGTATATTGTCTAACCCTTCTCGTAAAGAAGTACCTGGACTCATTATCTTTAATATTTTCTTTAAATCATCATCATGTACAGTTCTCATTTACTCACACCTATCCACCTTAAAATATCTTTCCTATTGCTTCTCGCACAGTTTTAACACCTATAAGATTTAACTTACTTCCTTTTAATTTTTCTAAGCTTCTATATGGAACAACAGCATTTAAAAATCCCATTTTTTCAGCTTCATTTAATATTCTGTCACAGTTGGCTATAGGTCTTATTTCTCCTGTCAAACCAACTTCTCCAACAACAACTAATTTTTCTAAACTAGCAGCCTTACCTTTCACTGATGACACTAAGGAGATAGCAATCCCTAAGTCAGCTGTAGTACCTTCTATTTCAAGGCCTCCAACTACATTTACATAAACATCAGTATTATAAAAAGGAACTCTTAACTTTTTCTCTAGTACAGCCAATATTAAACTTAACCTTGAATTCTCTACTCCTACAGAAGTTCTTCTAGGCATAACTGCTTTCGTTTCAGATGCTAATGATTGTATTTCTACAAGAATAGGTCTAGTTCCTTCCATTACTCCAATTACAACAGAACCTTCTTGATTAAAGCTAGTATCTTCTAAGAACATACTAGATGGATCATAAACCTGCATTAGCCCTTCTCCACGCATTTCAAAGACGCCAATTTCAGCTGTAGTTCCAAATCTATTTTTCATAGTTCTTAATATTCTAAATTCTTCAGTTCTTTCTCCCTCAAAAGATAAAACAGTATCAACCATATGTTCTAACACTCTTGGTCCTGCTAAATCCCCTTGTTTAGTTACATGAGCAACAATAAATAATGGTATATTTTTTCCCTTAGCAATTCTCATTACAGCATTTGAACACTCTTTTACCTGCGAAACACTTCCAGGAGCTGAAGAAACTGTATCTCTATAAATAGTCTGTATTGAATCTATTATTATGAAAGCTGGCTTAAGTTTATCTATATATGCTTCTATTATATCAAGATTAGTCTCAGCAACGATATAAAGTTCTTCTGCATCAACTTTTAATCTATCTCCTCTTATTTTTATTTGTTCTTCTGATTCCTCTCCTGACACATATAAAACTTTCCCATATTTTTTTGAAATATTATTAGCTGTTTGTAAAAGAAGTGTAGATTTACCTATTCCAGGATCACCAGAAATGAGTGTAAGCGAACCTTTAACAAGGCCTCCACCTAATACCCTATTTAATTCACCTATTCCGGTATCATATCTTTCTTTTTCACCTGATTTTATTTCCTTTATTTTCTTAAGTTCACCAATTTGTCTTTCAACCTTAGGCGAAACTTGGTTACTTTTAGTATCTCTAATTTCTTCAACTAAAGTATTCCAATTATTACATTCTGGACATTTTCCCATCCATTTTGGAGATTCATATCCACAATTTTGACATACATATATACTTCTAACTTTTGCCACTTTACCAACTCCATATTTCTTCATTTTACGTACAAATTTAATTATTTCCTAATATATCCTTAAATAATCATATCATATCATTATAACTAATCACATACTTATTTATGACTATTTTCTTAAAATGCTTCATGTAAAAGGTTTAATAATAATTATTACAATTAAAATAAAAAACTGCCTGTAAATCTAAGCTTTTAAAATAAGCTTTTAATCTACAAACAGTCTTTTTATATCATTAATTCTGAGATAGTAATAACTATTTTAATAATTTAGCTGCATCTTCATCAACTATTAATACAACATCTCTATGCATTTGTAACATAGTTGCAGGAATTTCAGTTGTTATTTTTCCACTCATCATAGCTTTAACAACTTCAGCTTTACCTTCACCACTTGCAATAACCATTATATTCTTAGCTTTCATTATTCCACCAAGCCCCATAGTTATAGCTTTTCTTGGTACATCATCAATTGAATCAAAAAATCTTGCATTTGCTTCTATAGTTGATTCTTTAAGATCTGTTAAGTGAGTTCCTACACTTAACGCTTCTCCAGGTTCATTGAAACCTATGTGTCCATTTGCTCCTAATCCTAATAATTGAAGATCTATTCCACCCATATCTTGTATTCTAGCATCATATGATTTACATTCTTCTTCAACCTCTTTAGCTAATCCATTAGGTACAAATGTTTTATTTTTATCTATGTTTATATGATTAAATAAGTTTGTATTCATGAAGTATCTATAACTTTGATCATGATCTCCTGGTAATCCAACATACTCATCTAAGTTTATGCTTGTAACTTTTGAGAAATCTAATTCTCCCTCGTTGTACATTCTGATAAGTTCTTTATACATTCCAACTGGAGTTCCACCAGTAGCTAATCCTAAAACAATTTCAGGATTTGATTTTATGCTTTCAGCCATTTCATTTGCTGCAACTTTACTCATCTCATCATAATTCTTAGTAACAATTAATCTCATTTCAATTTCCCCTCTCTCTTAGAAATATTAATTTCTAAAACATATTTATCTGATCTATAAATCGCGTCTTCAACATAAATTATTTCACCTTCTGAATTTAAAGCTGCATTATGACTTTTTAGAAGAGGTACTTGTTTATCAACGTTAAATAAATTCTTTAACTCCTCATCCATAATTACGGATGCTAAAGCTGATTCTGTGCTTTCTATTACATATCCTTTTTCTTCTAATAACTTAAATAAAGAACCCTCTAAATCCTCTTTAGTTACAAAGCCACAATATTCACAAGGAATATAAACAACCTCATTAGCAACAGCTTCCCCATCAACTAATCTTAATCTATTTATTTTATAGATTTTATCAACATTAAAAGTATCTGCTAATTCATCAGGTGTATTAATAACTTCAAAGGCTAAAACCCTAGTTATTAAACTTCTTCCTGCTTTTTTTATAATGTCTGAGAAACTCATCATATCTTCTTGCTTTACTTTAGGTTCACATACGAAAGTTCCCTTTCCTTTTTCTCTAACAAGAAGTCCTTCTTGCACTAACTCCCCTAAAGCCTGTCTGACAGTCATTCGGCTTACACCATAAGCCTCTGTTAACTCTCTTTCACTTGCTATACATTGTCCTACTTTCCAAGTACCCTTTGTTATCTTTTCTTTTATCATCTCTTTTAATTGGTAATACACAGGTATAGGACTATTTTTATCTATCATGATTTCTCCTCCTAATTAAATTATACTCAACTGATCCAAACTTGTCTAGACCACTATACATTCTTTTCAATAATTTCATATTTAGTCTATGTTATATTTTATCATTTATTATTAAATATTTTCTACTTTTATCAATAATAATGAATATCTATTGATTTATTGTTAAATACTATAAATAAAAACTAGGAGGGAGTCTATTGAACATAAAAGATAAATTCAATAACAACTCTATAATTTCGGAAAATCCATTACATTCTTCTAATGCTGGTTTAACTAATTTATCTTCCTTTATTAATAATCATAGTGAAGATACTATGCACAACCTAATTTTTAATGACCATTTAGACGATAATCAAATTAAATAATTATTTTTATTGATTTAAATCACATATTTTATACACTTTTAATAATTAAAATAAAAGTATATTAAAAATTGATTTACATAGGAGATGATAGTATGGTAAAGGTTTATTCAACAAACTCTTGTCCATGGTGCGTAAAAGCAAAACAATATCTTAAATCCAAAAATGTTGAGTTTGAAGATTTAAATGTACAAACAGATATGGCTGCTAGAGAAGATATGCTTAAAAAGAGTAAACAAATGGGTGTTCCTGTTTTAGATATAAATGGAACTATTATAGTTGGTTTCGATAAGAACGCTATTGATACAGCATTAAATAAATAGAATAGGAACATCGAAATAGAGAGATATTAAAAATATCTCTCTATTTTTTATAAAATACAATAAGACTATAAGCACATATCTTAAAGTTTTCTCTTTAAAATCACTGTGCTTATAGTCTTATATTAATTTTATTATCTTATTGTAATTACTGTAGCTTTAGGTCTAGACATTGCTTCTATTGAATATCTTATACCCTGAGTTCCCATCCCTGAAGATTTTACTCCTAAGAATGGGAAATGGTCTGGTCCTCTTTCAGTTTTATTATTAACATGAACAGTTCCAACTTCTAATTTATCAGCAATATAAAAGGCTTCATTTATATCTTTAGTAAATACTGATGATTGTAATCCATATTTAGATGCATTAGCTATTCTTATTGCCTCATCCTTATCATTTACCCTTATAATAGGTAAGACTGGTCCAAAAGGCTCTTCCCATGCTAATCTCATATCTGTAGTAACATTGTCAAAAAGAGTAGCCTCTATTAAGTTTCCTTTTCTGTGGCCACCACAAACTAAAGTAGCACCTTTTTCTTCTGCATCCTCAATAAGTTCCATAACGAAGTCTGCTGCCTTACTATCTATAAGAGGTACTATTGTTACATCTTTAATTTCTAATGGATTTCCCATTTTTAATTTGCTTATTTTTTCTTTTAACTTCTCAACTAGTTTATCAGCAACTGAATTCATTACTAGTATTCTCTTAACAGCAGTACATCTTTGACCTGAATATGAATATCCACCTGCTATTATATTATCAACAGTTAAATCTAAATCTGCATCTTCTAAAACTATTGCTGCATCTTTCCCACCAAGTTCCATAAGAAGTGGTTTCATCACTGTTATTTTTGAAATTCTTCTTCCTACTTCTGTACTTCCTGTAAAGTTTATAAAATCTATTTTTCTATGAGTTACACAGTAATCCCCAATTTCACTTCCTCTTCCAGTGACAGTATTTAAAACTCCACCTTGAAGTCCAGCCTCCTGAAACATTTTAGCTAAATATAAAGCTGATAAACTTCCTTGAGTTGCCGGCTTAAGAACAACACTGTTTCCAGCTACTATAGCAGGTGCTATTTTTGAAGCTGATAAATTAACTGGATAGTTAAAAGGTGATATAGCTAATACAACACCTAATGGCTCTCTTGTTACCACTGATATCTTACTTCTATTAAAGCCAGGGAAATTGTCTGATGGTATACTTTCTCCATCCATACTCTTAGCGGCATCCGCTGTAAATCTAATATAGTCTGCAGTTCTAGTTATTTCTGATAATGCACTTTTTCTATCCTTAGCAACTTCTCTTATCATTATTTCTGCTAATTCATCTTTATGCTCTTCTAATAAATCCGCAGTTTTATAAAGTACATGTGCTCTTTCATTTAAAGGCACTTGGTTCCATTCTTTTTGTGCTTTTTCTGCATTTTCAATAATTATATCAACATCTTCCTTAGAAAGACTTTGTATTTTACCAACTAAACTACCATCTATAGGTGATTTTATATCTATAAATTTATCTGATTTATTTTCATAGAAATGTCCACCCATAAAGTTATAAAAAACATTTTCTCTAGTATTCATCAATATCACCTTCTACTTTATTTTCTCTATAGCAGAATCAATCTTTTGCTTATCAAATCCAACTATAACATCATTTCCTATAACAGCAACTGGCACTGATCTTTGACCTGAAACTTCTAATACTTCATTTCTATCTTCTTTACCATCAGCAACTGTTATTGTTTCATATTCAACACCTAATTTTTGTAAATATTTTTTTAATTTATTACATGGTCCACACCATTCAACTGAATATACTTTTACCATAACTATCTATCTCTCCTTTATTTCTGAAATATATTTTTCTGCATTTAGGGCTGCTATAGTTCCATCTGAAACAGCAGTAGTTATTTGTCTAAACATTTTATCTCTAACATCTCCTGCTACATAAACACCCTTAACATTAGTTCTCATATTTTCATCAGCTTCAATATAGCCGTTTTCTTTAATTCTTATATATTCTCTAAACATAGCTGTTTTAGGCTCTGTTCCTATATAACCAAAGACTCCATTTATAGAAATTTCTTTTTCTTCACCAGTTTTTGTATTTCTTATTTTGGCACCTTCAACAAAATCTCCACCTAAAACATCAACTAAATCCCAGTTATACATTATTTCAATATTTTCTTTCTTGCTAGCAGCCTCTAAAGTTTTGGCTTCAGCACGGAAATAATCGTATCTTCTTATAACAATTACTTTCTTAGCAATATTGGATAAATATAAAGCTTCTTCTAAAGCAGCATTTCCGCCACCGACAACGGCAACAACCTCATCTTGATAAACTGCTCCATCACATACTGCACAGTAATGTATTCCCTTACCTAAATATTTGCTTTCACTTGGAATAGGTAATTTCTTAGGTGTGGCTCCTGTAGCTATTATTACAGCCTTTGGCTTATATATATAGTCTCCAGTTTCTACGATTTTCTCATCATCTTTTAATGAAACATTCTCTATAAAATCAAATTCATCTATTGTAGCTCCGCAAGCTTCTGCTTGTGCTTGGATTCTATCAGCAAGCTCATTACCTGTTATTTCAGTAAAACCTGGATAATTTTCAACAGTATAAGTTGATCTTACTTGCCCTCCAATTATATTATCTTCTAAAACCAAAGTATCTAACTTTGCTCTTGAGGCATATATAGCAGATGTTAATCCTGCTGGTCCTGCTCCAATTATTATTAAATCAATTTCTTTAATTTCTTTTTCCATAATAACACTCCTTACTGAGGTTAAATTTATTATTTGTATTATATGATATATTATTCGATATACCCCCTAAGGGTACCTGTTTTTTATTAATTATACTACTTATTAAATAACTTTTCAATAATAATTATTATCAATTATAAACTTTTATTTAATTTTATGTTTATTCTATCAAAAAGCCCTATTATATTCTGTGATTTAGAATACAATAGAGCTTAACTTTATTTTCTTTTTTTATTTATCTTTACTTTTGCTTTTTTAGATTTAAACATTGTATTAATTCCATCAATAGTTCTTTTTTGTACATAAACAAATAATGCTACTACTCCTATTAAAATAAATATAACTGATGTTCCCCATTTATCAGAATTAAGCACTACAGAAATTAACAAAACTCCTAACAATGCTATAGGTAATGCTAAACTTTTACTTACTTCTTTTCTATCTTTATCAGTCATATTCTCAATTGCAGCCTCTTCAATTTTAAAAAGTTCTAACTTTTGCTTTGACCATACAAAGAAAGCAACTCCAAAGGCTAATATTCCCATTATGATACCTATCAATTCCATAAAAATCCTCCACACCATTTTCATCATAAAAAAATAAGATTATATATATTTTACCATATATAACCTTATTATACATTATAATCAAACTGTTTTTTTAAATTTTACAATATCATCTTCTAGTAAAACATCAACCTCAGTACCTTTTAATATATTACCACTCAAAAGTTCCTCACTTAATTTATCTTCAATATATTTAGTTATAACTCTCCTTAATGGACGCGCTCCATATTTTAATTCAGTTCCTTTTTTAACTAAAAACTCCTTACACTCTTGTGAAAAATTTAAAGAAAGTTGTAAATCATTTAATCTTTCTTTTAATGAACCTATCATAAGGTCCACAATTTTAAGAAGATGCTCCTTCTCCAGACTATGGAATACAACAATGTCATCTAATCTATTTACAAACTCAGGTTTAAAACTTTGTTTTAGCTCTTCTAGCATAAGGCTTTTCATATTATCATAATCTCGTTCCTTATCTTCTCTTGCACTAAATCCTACCGCATTTTTCTTATCTAGTTTATCTGCTCCAATATTAGATGTCATAATTATTATTGTGTTCTTAAAGTCTACTGTTCTTCCCTTTCCATCTGTCAGAACACCATCTTCTAATATTTGAAGAAGAACATTGAATATATCTGGATGTGCTTTTTCTATTTCATCAAAAAGTATTACTGAATAAGGATTTCTTCTTACTTTTTCCGTAAGTTGCCCCCCCTCTTCATATCCTACATATCCTGGAGGCGCTCCAATTAACCTAGCTACTCCATGCTTTTCCATATACTCAGACATATCAAGTCTAATAAACTTATTTTCATCTCCAAACATAGCCTCTGCTAAAGCCTTACAGAGCTCTGTCTTTCCAACACCTGTAGGTCCTAAGAATGCAAAAGATCCAATAGGTCTTTTAGGATCTTTAAGTCCTACTCTTGATCTTCTTACTGCTTTAGATATGGTTTTTATTGCTTCCAATTGACCTATAACTCTTTTACTTAGCTTTTCCTCTAATTTAAGAAGTCTATTAGACTCTTTTTCAGTCAATCTTTCTACTGGAATTTGAGTCCATTTAGAGACTACCTTTGCAATATGTTCCTTATTTACTTCATATATTTTAGAAGCATTCTCTTCTCTCCAAAGTTCTCTATCTCTCTCTAGTTCTTCCTGTAAAAGTAATTCTTTATCTCTTAACTCTGCTGCTAGTTCAAAATCTTGTATTTTTATAGCCTCTTCTTTTTCTACTTTTAGATTAGAAATTAACTCCTCTTGTTTAAAAAATTTAGGTGGAGTAATCATACTTTCTATTCTTACTTTTGCAGCTGCTTCATCTATTAAATCAATAGCTTTATCAGGTAAAAATCTATCAGTTATATATCTACTAGATAAATTTACTGCTGCCTCTATAGCCTCATCTGTTAACTTCACATTATGATGCATTTCATATTTTTCTTTTATACCATGTAATATTAATATAGAATCCTCTTTATTTGGTTCCTTTACCACTACTGGTTGAAACCTTCTCTCTAAAGCAGAATCCTTTTCTATATTTTTTCTATATTCATCAGTTGTTGTTGCTCCTATACATTGTATTTCTCCTCTGGCTAAAGCAGGCTTTAGTATATTTGAAGCATCTATTGCTCCTTCAGCACCTCCAGCTCCAACAATATTATGCATTTCATCTATGAATAATATTATATCTTTCGAATCTTTTACTTCATTTAAGACCTTTTTAAGGCGTTCTTCAAACTCTCCTCTATATTTTGCTCCGGCTAACATTGAAGTGACATCTAAAGTATATATTCTTTTATCCTTAAGCATATCAGGTACTTCGCCTAATAAAATTCTTTGTGCTAATCCTTCTACAACAGCAGTTTTCCCAACTCCCGGTTCTCCTATTAAACAAGGATTATTTTTCATTCTTCTACAAAGAATTTCTAAAAGCCTTTGTGTTTCATCTTTTCTTCCTATTACAGGATCTAGTCTATTTTTATCCGCTCTTTCTATTAAATCTATACCGTACAAATTTAATGTAGGAGTGTCTTTTCTTTTCGGTTTTTCCTTAACGCTTTTACTTTCCTTATTAGGAAGTCTTCCAAGTATATTGTTTAACTTATCGCTTATGTTTTTTATATCATTTTTCACTATTTTGTTTAGGATTAAATTAGCTACACCTTCTTGTTCCTTTATTAAGGCTGACAATATATGCTCCGGTCTTGAAATACTTTGCCCTGCCTCTTTAGCAATTTCTACACTTCTATCTAAAACTTTTTTGCATCTAGGTGTAAAAGGCACCTCATCTAAACTATAATTTATTTCTCCAATTCCAACATATAGCTTAACAAAACTTAGTACCTTTTCCTCTGTTACATTGCTCTCTTCCAAAATCTTAGAACATTGTCCATTTTCATTAATTAATCCTATTAACAAATGCTCTGTTCCCATATAGCCATGTTTAAGCATTAAAGAACTTTCTTTTCCTTTATTGATTACTATTTTGGAATTTTCATTAAAATTATCAAGACGCATCTTTTACCTCCCAATACCCTATAATTATGTGTTTAAAGCATTTCTAATAATTTTGGCTCTTTCTATTTTTAAAGTCTGTATATTTATTTTTTTATCTAAAGATTTATTTATTATAATTGGCTGAATTTCAACCATTGCAGAATTTATAGCTTCTAGATTAACCTCTTCTATAATTCCACACTCAATTCCTAATCGAACATATGATAAATATTTTAAGGCTTCACTAATATCAATGATATATGCACTTTTTAAAATACCTAGTGCCCTAAAAATAGTATCCTTTAGTTCAACATATTCATTATCTAAAAGTTTATTTCTCTCTCTTTTTTCCTTTAGAATAAGTTTATTTGCAATAGATATAAGAGAATCTAATATATCTTCTTCTGCCATACCTAAAGTTTTTATATTGGATAATTCATAAATATTTCCGACATCCTTGTTACCCAAGTTATATATACTTTTAAAAGAAATTCCATCTTCTTTTAAATCATCTTTTATTTCTCTTATGTTGTTTTTTAAACTTAAAACTGGCAAATGTATTAAAACCTTTGCTCTTAATGTTGTTCCTAAATTTTTTATATTTGATGTTAAGTACCCTAACTCAGCATCAAAGGAATAGTTTATTTTTTCTTCAATTAAGTCATCTAACTTATCCACTTGGGAATATGCTTCTCTTAAACTTAATCCACTCTTTGTACATTCTATCCCAATATGCTCTTCTTCATTCAGTAATATATTAAATTTTCCATTTTTATTCATTATTAATACTATATTATCTTTATTTGAAAATTCTTTTACTAAGCCAAAATTCTCTTTATAGTAATTTACTAATTCTTCTTTATCGTCTTTTAATCTTAATACGTAGCATTTATCTAGAATTTTAATATCTTCTAACTGTTTTAAAACAGGTTCTACAACACTATTAAACTCTTCTTCTTTTAGAAGACATGTGAATTTAATTCCCTTTATGTTTCTTAATATTTTCACTTTTGATGCAATGACTATACTCTTATTATCTTGAGGACTAATCCATTGAATCATTATTACTATCCTCCTCCACAATTTTTTTCAAATCATGTATCTTTTCTTTAGTAATAATAGCATTCTCATATTCCTCTTTAAGTATATTAATTTTCAGTTTCTCTTCTAAATTTAATATCTCTATTTTTTTAAGATTCTTTTTTATTCTTTTAGGCTGTTTTCCAATATGCTTAACATTTGCTTCTTCTGAATCTAATAAAAATCCTATATTTTTTCTAAAGCTTTCATAACACTTTTCGCACCCCAGTAATTTATGCTCTTGAAAATCCATATATTCCGTTCCACAATTGACACAAATGAATTCTTCAGCTTCTATTATTTCATTAATACAATCTATATAATTATTTAAATCCATTAAAAATTCTTCTAAACTAATATCATCATCTTCTAATGAAGAACTTACTATTTCAACTGCACATTTATCACAAAGCATTATACATTCTTTATTACCATCAGTATCTTTTACTAACTTAATTGTTGCATTATTCTTATAACACCTCTCACAAAGCAAATTTCTCAACTCCCTATAAAATTACTTCAATAACACCATAAGCATAGCCTTAAAAATACCTGCCCTTGTTTCATTTATATTCTTAGAATTCTGAAGGGTTCTATCATTTATCGCAACTTTAGTAAGATTTGCTGATTTCTCATCTATAATATTATGTTCAAGTAAGTTATCTACAATTGCGGCTGCATTATGATATGTAATTCCTGAACCAATTTCACCATATATTAAATCTCTTCTATCAGCATGAACTTCATGGACTACCTTTTTAATAACAATATATCCTCCACCACCTCTTCTACTTTCGATTAAATATCCTTTTTCATAAGTAAATCTTGTTGTCAAAACATAATTTATTTGAGATGGTGCACATTTAAATTTGTCCGCTAACTCATTTCTTCTTATTCTTAAATTGTTATCTTCTGTTTGTTCTAATAGATCCTTTAGAAAATATTCTATTGAATCTGATAACTTAGCCATATATATCACTCCTCAAAATTTGACCTTTACTGACCTTAATATACAATATATATTAATACATTTAACTTACTTAATCAATGTAATACATCTACTCTCATCTATTGTTTTTGTAAATATTTTTTAAACAGTTTTAATTTTTAAAAAAATTATTTTTATATTTTATGTTTATTTTTATTATATGTGTCAACAATATAAATAATTTTTATAGGAGGATTTTTAATGAATATTTATTGGTTAGGTCATTCTTGTTTTTTAATAAAAACTAATTTAGGAAAACGTATATTAATAGATCCTTTTGATATAGATATAGGTTACGTACCTTATAAAGGAGAAGTTGATGTTGTAACCATAAGCCATATGCACTTTGATCATAATTGTACAAAATATATAAATAGTGAGGCAAAAGTTTTAACAGATTTAGTAGATTATCAAAACGGCTTTTGTAAAATTAAATCCTTTCTTTCCTTTCATGATGATTGCTTTGGGTTAAAAAGAGATAAAAACTTTATATTTAAGATTCTTTGCGATAATATATCACTCTGTCATTTAGGTGACTTAGGCCATATACTCTCTCCAAAATTAGTAAGACAATTAGGCCATATAGATATTTTATTTGTACCAGTTGGAGAACACCTAACTATTTCTATAGAAAATCTAAAAAAGGTTATTTTAGATATAAATCCATACTATGTAATTCCAATGCACTATAAAACTCAAAAATTAAGTTTTTACTTGAATACTTTAGATAATTTTCTTATGCAAATGAAGGATTATAAAATAACACATAACGAAATTCTTTCTGTAAATTCAGAATCACTTCCTGATAAAACAACTATAAAAATATTGGAACTTACGTCAGAAGATATGATATAAAAAGACTATATCAAACGCCCTCATGATAGGACTTTGATATAGCCTTTTTTGTTAATGATAATTTTTCAAATCAACATCTATTATTCCTTCTCCTAATTTATCTAAATGCTTATTTATCACAGGTATTACCACATCTAAATGTTGGGTAAAATCCACTATAACATCTCCATTTTTAGCTATTGATAGTGCCTTTTCTACTGCTTTTTCCTCATCAACTATTGATAATACTTCTACTGATTTATTAGAGGTTTCTTCTATACCACTCTTTATCAAATTAGTTAACTCTAAATCTTTTCTTCCTCTCCTATCAAAAGTTTCCTTAATTATTATGGTATCTGAATTTTTTCCAGCTATTCTTCCTAACTCTTTTATGTATTCATCAAGCCTATCTCCTGGAGAAGACACTATTGAAATAATATTATTCTTTTTCAGATTCTTAGCTAAACAGAATACTTCTTCAAAAGCTTCTGGATTATGACCATAATCTAATATAATTTTAAAATCTCCAATATCTAAAATATTTTGTCTTCCTAAATTATTATTAATATCACACTCTACATCTTTTAAAGCATGAACTACCTCACTTAAATTCTCATGAATAGTAAATATAGCCGCTATGGATACTAAAACATTATTTATGTTTGTTTTTGATTTTCCTTCATGAGTGAATTTAAAATCTTTTATCTTAGAAACTATATTTTTATTTTTTCCATCATAATATATTATATTTTCATCCTCTACATACCAGGCTTCCTTTTGATTTTTTATATGTTCATCAATCCACTCATTTCTTTCAAAATTAAATAAAACTAAATTGCCTTTCATTTTCAAAGCTTCATAAAGCTTTGATTCAGCTTTGATTATTACTTTTCCTTCTGGCAAAACTTCTTTAGTAGTAATTATTTTTAGAGCCATCAAGTCATTTATATTTTTTATGCCATCAGAGCCTATATGATCATCACTTAAAGAAGTTATTATGGCAACCTTAGAATTTTTAAATCCTAAGCCTTTTCTTACTATTCCTCCTCTAGCAGTTTCTAAAACTGCAACCTGGACTTTTGGATTGGTAAGAACCTTTTTAGCACTATAAAATCCAGTAGTATCTCCTTTTTTTACAAACTCCTTATTTATAATGACGCCACCAGTCATAGCTAACCCGCTAAAATACCCTAAATTTTCAAAACCCTTATAAATTAATCTTGAAGTTGATGTTTTTCCATTAGTTCCTGTTATAGATATTATAGGAATATTTCCTTTATTATTTAAATTCAAATTGTAATTCTTATTTTCATAGTCATCTTGACTTATTCTTTTAGAGTTAACTCCATAACCAACAACTACTTCATCTTCAACCTTAAAAGCATCTATTCCTTTTTTTGAACATTCCTCTAATAAATGATACTCCCAAAGTCGTTGTCTCTTTGATACCGCATTATTCAATAAGTCATCAGCACTTACTTCATCAACTAAATTTTCAATTATAAATAAAGCCAATTCTTTGTTGGAATAAGTTAACCAAGCTTTGCCACCAAACTCATCATATATAGCATCCTTTAATGTTCCCTCAACATTCATTTGTCTACATATAAATTCGTAATCGCTTATTAACCAATATAATCTTTTTCTTTCTGATTCACCTATATCTATAAAAATAAGTTTTTCCGCTCCCTTAATATTTCTCCCTTCTAGTACTTTTAAATCCTTAAGTTTCAAAATACTCACCCTTCCTGCCATTATTATCATTATATTTTTCCATTGCTTACCTATATTTATTCAAAAATTAATTTAAAACATAAAAAAAAGCAGCTAAAAAAGCTGCAAAAAAAAGATCATCCGAAGATGATCTTTAATAATATTATTCTTGAACTGGTGCACCTACTGGACAAACATTAGCGCAGTTTCCGCAATCGATACAAGTATCTGCATCTATAACGAATTGAGTATCTCCTTGTGATATTGCGTCTACAGGACACTCAGCAGCGCATGCTCCACAGCTTACACATGTGTCTAATATTTTGTATGCCATAATAAAACACCTCCTAAAATGTTGGTATAAAAATACCATATTTATATTATCATATTTCTTTCAACTTTTAAAGTGTTTAATATCTCTTTTAAGCATATTTAGCTTATTCTAGTAAAATTAGAATTAATATGCTAAAGAATACCCCCATACCGTATAAGAAATATATTTTTAGTTGTCTTTTATTAGGTTTTTAATTAAAGCCTTATCAGCTTCATCAGTAATTTCTAATCTGATATTTGTATCCTCAACTTCATCTTCATAACTACCTGAAATTAATTTTACATCATACATTTTAAACTCTTGTATAAATTCTTCATTCTTTCTTGGTAATTTAACTCTTACTAATTCCTTTAAAATATTATTAGCTATTACTTCCCCTTTTCCAAGTTCAGTTTCAACTATTGAGCCAACTTTAGGAAGCTCTTTTCTAATTTCTTCATATGTGCTTTGTTCATAATTTAAACAACACATAAGTCTTCCGCAAATTCCTGAAATCTTAGTTGGATTTAATGATAAGTTCTGTTCCTTAGCCATCTTTATTGAAACAGAAGCAAAATCTCCTAGGAAAGTTGAACAACAAAGAGGTCTTCCACATGGTCCAAGTCCACCTATCATTTTAGCCTCGTCCCTAACCCCTATCTGTCTAAGCTCTATTCTTGTTTTAAATATTGTTGCTAAATCTTTTACTAATTCTCTAAAATCAACTCTACCTTCTGCAGTAAAATAGAATATAACCTTATTATTATCAAAAGTATATTCAACATCTATTAACTTCATTACTAAATTATGTTCTTCTATTTTATTTAAGCATATTTCAAAAGCTTCCGTCTCCTTAGCCTTATTTTCTTTATGCTTATTTATATCTTCCTCAGTAGCCAATCTTAATACTGATTTTAATGGTGCAACGATATCTTCTTCGCTAATTTTTCTTATACCAATTACACATTCTCCAAATTCAACACCTCTAGCAGTTTCAACAATTACGTTTTGACCCTTTTTTATTTCTATACCATTAGGTCCAAAGTAATATATTTTACCAGCTTTTTTAAATCTGACTCCTATTACTTCAATCATTTTTTATTCCTCCAATATACTAATCAGCATACTATCTAAAGTTAGCCATAAATTAGTATTACTTTTCAAATTATTTCTGGCCTCATTAACTACTTTTATTATCCTATTTAATTTATTATAGGATAGATTGTTAGCAATCTCTCTAATCTCATCTATCTTATCTCCATTTATAATGGATGAATTATTTTCTATTTCCTTAAATATAATTGAGTCCCTTGCAAAAATAGTTATAGCCTCTAATATTTCCTCTTCATTTCCCTTCATGCTATAAAATTTATCGGAATATTTTATAGGTACATCTATTTTTCCATGACCAATATCCTTTAACATTTCTATAACTGTATTTCTTATTTCTTTAAAAATATCATCATTCATGAATTTATCAACTCTTCCAGGTATGCCTTCACTAAAAGATATAAGAGTTCTATTTAATTCACTATCTATATCATTAAATTTTTTATTTATATATAAATTAATTTCCTCTTTGCTAAGAGGTGCTAATCTATGTATTTGACATCTAGATCTTATGGTTTCTAATATAGAATCAACGTTACTACTTAAAATTATTATAAAAATACCAGCAAGAGGTTCTTCTATGGTCTTTAATAAAGCATTCTGTGCTGCCACAGTAAGCTTTTCTCCATTATGAATTATTATAACCTTTTTATCACATTCGTAAGGTTTTTTATTTGCCTCTTCTATTATACTTCTTACTAAATCAACACCAAATGATGCTTTTTCAGATTTATAATGAACAATATCAACATGTTCTCTCTGCGATGGTATTCCTAAAATCTTATAAGCAAATTCATCTGCTAAAAGACTTTTTCCTATTCCATCCTCACCAATAATTAAATGAGCATGGGAAAGTGCATTTTTACTTACACTTTTATTAAATCTATCTCTAATTTTATTGTGACCTATCATTTATGCACTTCCCTTTCTACTTTTAAATCTTTATAAATTTATCTACATCAACAACAAAGATTGTGGCTCCTCCAACTTGAACTTCCATAGGATATGGTATATATACTGCTCCTGGTTCTGAAACAGTTGTAGGTCCACTTACAACGCCTTTTCTTGTCTCACATATATTTTTTATTATCTTTATTACGTCATCAACCTTTTCTTTTTGAACCCCAGATAAAAGTGTAGTATTACCTGACTTTAAAAAGCCACCAGTTGTAGCTAATTTAGTTACACTATAACCTTTCTCATTTAACGCATCAACTAAATCTAAAGCATCATCATCCTGTACTATAGATATTACCAATTTCATAACACGCCCTCCTTACCTTCTCTACCCTAATTTCAAAATTATGTTTTAAATAATTATATCATTATTTATTACTCTTAACCAAACCTTCTTAATGGTTTAATTTCATAACTTATATAATTTACTCTTTATTTAAAAATTTATATATTAAATATGAAAATTATCTGATTTTACTTTATACTTTTTATACCTAAAGCAGCTAAAATCGCTCCTACTACAGTAAATATTTTATTTACTCCATATGTATCAATACTTGAAACAGCTAAATATATTCCTATTAATATTATTAAAAATCCAACAAGAGTTAATTTTAATGCATTTTTCATATTTCCCACCCCATTTTATTTAGAAAGTTTTCTTATAACTTCTGATATGTCATTTATACACTTATTCAAGTCGTAATTATCATATTTCTTAATTATATTATTACTAATTAATTTATCTTCACTAAAATCTTCATTATCAGCTAAAAATCTTCTACACATCTCATTGTAATTAGGATTTTTTTGTTCTCTTTCTCTTTTTAAAGCTCTTTCTAACCTAATGCCATCATCTAAATTTATATATAGAGGAATAAGCTTTTCATCACTAAAATACTTTCTAAACTCAGAGTAAGCTTCTAAAGTCACAATAACTATATAATTGTTATTTTCTAAGTCTATTTGACCATCATCTATAGTCGAATAATACCATTTTCCATGCACAGTATCATAAACTCTACACTCTATTATTTTCCCCTCTTTATCAAAACTATCTAACTTTTTTTTATCTATAAAAAAATATTCCACACCATCTGTTTCATTATTTCTTTTAGGTCTAGTTGTATATGTAACTATAGTTTTTAGATTTAAATCTTCTATTTTATTTATTTCTTTTAAAATAGTGTCCTTACCTGAGCCACTTTTCCCCATTATGCAAAATATCTTACCCATAACTACTCCAATCTATATAAAACATTTAATTTTTCTAATTTATATCAAAGCTATTATATCAAATTCTATAATAACTCCTAATCTTAATCTTCTTAATCCACAGATTATTATATCAAATTATACAAGATTAAAGTTATTATATACATTAAAAAGGCTGTACCAAATTTTATAAATAAAATTGATACAACCTACTGAATCTTATCTAATATTCTTCATAATCATTTTGTAATCTTTAATATTTGACTATGTTTTAAAATCAACATTTACCCAAAACAGATCCTAATATTTTAATTACTTCTAATCTTGCTTTATAACTTTCACTTTATTATCCTTTATACCTATTAAATCTACCCTATTTTTTCTATACTCATTAATCAAATTAATATGCTTTTCCTCTATTATTTCTCCCATAACAAGCATAGGAACCCCTGGTGGATATGGAACTATACTTTCGGCTACTATTTTCCCTAGTGTTTTATCTATACTAATTCTCTCATATTCTGCATCTAATACCTCAAAAGGTTCTAAACTCTTTTTAGGTAAATCTGTTAAATAAAAATCTACTTCTTCATCTTCTAAGCATTTTATATCACATGACTTTAAAGCTTCTTCTAAAACTCTGAAGTCATCTTCTGTATTAAATGGTGATGGTATTAAAACAACATTCTTATTATCACTCATTTCACATTGTATTTTCTTGCTTCTTAAATAATCTAATAGTTTATTTCCATTTAAGTTTTTCTCTAGATTTATTACTATTCTACTTCTATCTATTTTAATATCATTTATCTTAATATTTTTTTCTAATCCATTAATTAAAAATTCTTTATCTAATATTTTAAAATATGATAAGTCCTTAACTAATTTCTTAAAATCATCTATTACTTTAAGTAATCTATCATAAGATTCTTCACCATATTCCTCTAAAAAATTCCTTGAGTAATCTAAACTCATCATGAACATATAAGAAGGACTAGTACTCATGAATACATTTTTATAAAACTCTATTTCCTCAATAAATCTTTCATCATTAACATGGATCCAAGCAGTTTGAGTTAAGCTTGGCAATGTTTTATGAGCACTCATCACCACCATATCAACTTTTAATTCTTGTACACTTTTTGGTAAAGATTTATTAAATCCAAAATGTGCACCATGAGCTGAATCTATAGCAATTTTCAAATTAGATTCTCTCGCTATTTTTACTGTTTCATCTATATTTACCCCAATTCCATAATAGTTAGGATATGTTAATATTATTCCTTTTAAATCTTTATTTAAATCTATTTGACTCTTTAAATGATTTAAATCTATTCCAACTGGTGCTTTTAATTTTGAATGAAATATATTGTTTATGAAAACCGGTTTTAGCTTTCTCATTATTATTCCATTCATAATGCTTTTGTGACAATTTCTTTCAACTAAAATTTTGTCCCCTTCTTTAAATAAAGAAAATATCATTATTAAATTTCCACAAGTACTTCCATTGACTAAAAAATAACTTTTCTTACTTTTATATAGATTAGAAAGTTTATCTTCAGCCTCCTTAATTATTCCTTCTGGATGTTGAAGGTTGTCTAATCCCTCAACCTCAGTTAAATCACCTTGTAAAAATATTTCTTCTAATCCCTTAAATCCTCTTCCCATCTTATGACCAGGCATTGAGAAAGGGATTATTTCTTCCTTTAAGTAACTTGATATTCCATTAATTATAGGAATATTTTTCAACGCTATCCTCTCCTCTATTTATCCTAATTTTTTCTTATAAATTTCTTCTTTTAATCTATTTTTATAAAACTCATAAAACTCGCTATTTACATCACAACTTATAGCTTTTTTCTCACATTCTGTGCATATTAATTTTCCTCGTATCATTATACCACAGCCTTCTTTTCCACAAATTATACAAATTGATTTACTCATAGATAACACTCCTTAAAATTCTGTTTTTCTATATTTTTTCCAAATAGTATTTTTCTATACATACTATGCTAGGAAAATATTTAAGTAAATAAAAATAAATATTTTTTTCATTGTAGCACAAACTAAAGTTATAAATATTTAGGAGGTTTTTCAATGAGACAGGAAGTTATTTCTTATTTATCTACAGAAAAAGAAGACTTATTTAATCTTTGCAAATTTCTACATGATAACCCTGAAGAAAGCTATAAAGAATATGATGCTTGTAAATATATATGTAATTTCCTAAGAGATAGAGATTTTAAAGTAACAGAAAGATTTTTAGATTTAGATACTGCTTTTTATGCTGAAAAAGGAAATGGATACCCTAAAATATGCTTTTTATGTGAATATGACGCTATTAAATCTAAATGTGGCCATATAACTGGTCATAATCTTCTTAGTACAATATCAATTACAAGTGCTCTAGGTCTAAGTAAAGTTATTGAAAAGTCTGGTGGAACCGTAGTGTTAATAGGATGCCCTGGAGAGTATTTAGGTGGAACTAAATCAACTTTTGTTAGACAAGGTATATTTGATGATATAGATGTAGTATTAACAGCTCATCCAGACATAACCACTTCTGAAAGTGGTACATCTAAAGCAATTATTCCCTTAAAAGTAACTTTCAAAGGACATGATGGATTAAGCTTTTTAGATTTTGATAGTTTTACCTCTTTAGATGGTACTATGTTAACTTTTAACGTAATAAACGCTTTATCTAAAGGATTTTGCAAAAAAGCTAACATACATGCTATTTTATCTCAAGGTGGTGTTACTCCGCTTTTAAGGCCTACTGAATCAGAAGGTAAACTATATATAAGAGCGGAGAATACAGAAACTGCAAAATGTATAGAAAAGAAAATTAGAAATATAGTTTCTTGTATTTCTGATACTATGAATTTAGAAGGTTGTGTTGAACTTTATGAACCTCCAAATGAGGAGCTTTTATCAAATCAAATATTAAATAGATTGTATAGCCATAACTTAAAAGAAAACGGAATAATAAATATAGGAAAACCAAGAGATATAGATGCAGGCCTTTCTCTAGGCACTGTAAGTCATAAAGTCCCTTGCATACATCCTTATGTGAACATAGTTGATAATATAAATATTAAATATGGAACTAAAGAATTTGCTGATGCAACAATATCAGGCTTTGCTCAAGAACAGGCACTCTCAGCTTCTTATGCACTTATTTCAACAGCTTTAGATCTTATAGAAAGTGATTTCTTACTTTCAGAGGTTAAAGAAACATTTAATCTATCTAAAGAAAATTTATATTAAAAAAAGAGAGCCTTAAAACTCTCTTTTTTTATTAACTAGCTATGTTCTTTTCTAATTTATTAACAAGCTCTTTGCTTGGCTTAAAATAGAATTTATGATATCTGTCATCCTTTTTATATATACAACAATAATGACCTGTTAAATCTAATAAACTACAAACATATTTCCTACAAGAAGAAGTTTTAAATTCTTTTTCTTTTTTAGAATCATCTTTTCCTAAGTAAACAATATTATTTATCTTAACATTTTCTAATGTTGATTGCTCATTAGATTTCATTTTATGAATCATTAGTTGATTAGCTACAATAGAGTATTTATAGCTTGTATTACATTTTCTATATTCTCTAAAGAATATAACTAATGTTAAAACTAAAAATATTGGATCTGTTATTGTTTCTGCTCTAAAAGATTCAAATTTAAAATTTCCCAAGAAATTCGATAGGCTTATAGCTAAACTCATACAAATTATACTAATTACAATAGCTACATCCCTTCTTTTTTTGACTATTTCCTTGTGCATAGTGCCCATTTAAAAATCCCCCGACTTTTAATATTATAAACAAAACACATTATACTAATTTTCATA
Organism: Clostridium sp. LIBA-8841; assembly: GCF_057782475.1. Taxonomy (NCBI): domain Bacteria; kingdom Bacillati; phylum Bacillota; class Clostridia; order Eubacteriales; family Clostridiaceae; genus Clostridium; species Clostridium sp. LIBA-8841. The sequence goes on from NZ_CM173488.1 coordinate 3,582,771, forward strand.
AATTAATTCTACCTAGGTAAGGGCAAAATTTTATTAATTTTAATCTTAATTCTTCATATTTAAAGTTTATATCAATTGTATTGCTTGTACCTCATTATTTCTGTTGCTTTCTTGATTATATATAAATTATTTGTAAAAATTCTCTTGATTTTATCTTAAATAACTTGTTTAATGGTAATTGGAACATTAATATAACTTAATACTTTGGGAGGGATAAAATGATTCAGATATATAAATCTTTAAGTGAAAATGATGGGACTTTAAAGAAAATTGATTCCCTTGAACCAGGTTGTTGGATTAATATAATAGCACCTTCTCAAGAAGAGTTACTTCTTATTTCTAAAAAAACTGGAGTTCCTTTAGAATTTTTAAGAGCACCTTTAGATGATGAAGAAACTTCTCGTATAGAAATGGAAGGAGATTTTATATTAATAATAGTCGATATTCCTTTTACAGAAATGGAGGATAACTCCTTAACATATGATACTTATCCACTAGCAATAATTCATACTAAAAATGAATTAATTACTGTATGTTTAAAAAATAGTAAGGTATTAACCGACTTCTCTTCAAATAAAGTTCGTAATTTTTACTCTTTTAAAAAATCAAGATTTATTTTACAAATTCTAAATAGAGTTTCTACATATTATCTTTTGTACTTAAGACAAATTGATAAAAAGAGTATTATGATAGAAAAGCGACTTCATAAATCTATGAAAAACAGAGAGTTAGTTCAGTTGCACTCATTAAGTAAATCATTAGTATATTTTTCAACATCTTTAAAATCTAATGAAATAACATTAGAAAAGATGTTAAAGCTTGATGTTATTCAAAGATATGAAGAAGATAAAGATGTTTTAGAAGATGTAATAATAGAAAATAAACAGGCTATTGAAATGACTGAAATATATAGTAACATTTTAGGCAGTACTATGGACTTCTTTGCTTCTGTTATTTCTAATAATCTAAATATAGTAATGAAATTCTTAGCTTCAGTTACAATACTCATGTCAGTATTAACTGTTATTTCTGGTATATATGGAATGAACTTTGACTATATACCATTATTACACCATCCAAATGGATTTTTTATAGTTATGTCCCTATCTATAATACTTTGTGGTGTAATAGCATTTATATTATATAAAAAAGATATGTTTTAAATCACATGTAAACATAGAAAAATTTAAGCATATAATTAACTAAAAGAGTATTGAGAGCAATTTTGCTCTCTATTTTTTTAGGAGGTTTTATGATGAAATTTCAAAAACTCAAAATCGGAGATACTATCGGTGTTGTTTCTCCTGCCAGTGGAGATAACTATGATGTAATAAACTACAATATATCTTCATTTAAAAATCTAGGCTTTAAGATTAAAGAAGGAAAATATCTAAGAAAGAAAAATGATTACTTAGCTGCCTCAGATGAAGAGCGTGCTGAAGATTTAATGAGAATGTTTGAAGATAGAGATGTAAAAGCAATAGTAGCTTATAGAGGTGGTTATGGATGTATAAGAATGTTACCTTATTTAGATATTGGATTAATAAAGAAAAATCCTAAAATTTTATGTGGCTACAGCGATTTAACTCTTCTCTTAAACTATATATCACAAAAAACAGGATTAATAACATTTCATGGTCCAATGATAAATTCTAAAATCAACTCAGATGAATTAACTAAAAATAGTTTTCTATCAATGCTAACTGATGAAAATAATTTAATTAACATATCTACTAAAAATTTTAAGATAATAAATAAAGAATTGTTTAGAGGAACTCTTTGTGGAGGAAATTTAACAATGCTATGTAGTTCTCTCGGAACTCCTTATGAAATAAATACTAGAAATAAAATACTTATGATTGAGGATATAAATGAAGAAAACTATGCTATAGATAGATCTATGATGCAACTAAAGCTTTCTGGGAAGTTAGATTCATGTAGAGCTTTTTTAATAGGTTACTTTACACCTTATAATCCTAAAGCACTAGATACTATCATTTCAATATTATTACCTTATAATAAGCCAATAATATATAATATGCCTTTTGGACATGATTATCCTAATATAAGTCTACCTATTGGCTCTTCTATATTATTTGATCCAGCTAAAGAAAAACTAATAATAAAATACTAGTAAAATGAAAAAAGTGGATTTATCAAAGATAAATCCACTTAATCCTTAGTGTTTGGAATAAAATTTAGTGTGTATATGTAAATTTCTACAAAGCAAAAACCTCAGTAAAGTTACTGAGGTTTTTTATGGAGGCGCCACCCGGATTTGAACCGGGGAATAAAGGTTTTGCAGACCTCTGCCTTACCACTTGGCTATAGCGCCACACTGGTGGCTCGAGCAGGAATCGAACCAGCGACACGAGGATTTTCAGTCCTCTGCTCTACCGACTGAGCTATCGAGCCTTACCACCAAAGAGCAATTGCTCTTCACAAGTATTAATTATATAGATATATCTATACTATGTCAATATATTTTTTAAAAATTTTATATGTTTTTTTATAAAAATATATTTATTCTATTAATATCTACTAAAAAATACAATATCATATCAAAAAAACATCTATTTATAGACATATTATTAATTGTATTTAATAAAATACTTTTTTGGTAGTGAAAATCTACTTAGCTCAAAAGACACTTACTTATATTTTTATTATATTCTTATAGCCTAAATTTGTTCATTTAATTTGTTTTATTTAAATTAATTATATCCTGTTGATAAATTTATTTAAAAAGTTATCAACAGATAAAGTTAATTATATTTTATCAACAAAATTTTATTATAAATTTTAAATAACACTTTTAAAATTGAACCTATTTTATTTTTATATTGTCTTTCTTGATTTATTTCACTTTAATAAAGGCCTTTAAAGTATCCAATAAAAGTTTCAAATTAAACTAAAGATCCCTTACTATTATTTGTTTTTGAAAAAAGCTATAAAGCTATACTAGTTCTACTTTTCTTAAAGTTTGTTATATTAAATATCACATATTTTAAGACGAGTAATTAATTCTCTAAAAATTATCCACAATAATAATTTATTTTTTAATTTTTAAATTCTGTGGATAATTTTCAAAATAAAAATATCCACAGAAAAACTCAACTAAAAAAATCAAGGCTTTCATGTGGATATTTTAATAAATTACAAAATAAAAAAGCTTGAATTAAAATTCAAGCTTTATCTTACCTAGCGACCATCTACTCTCCCACACAGTCTCCCGTGCAGTACCATCGACCGTAAAAGGCTTAACCGTCGTGTTCGAAATGGGAACGGGTGTTACCCTTAAACGCATCATCACTAGATTTGGCTCCTCGAAGAGGACTCGAACCTCCAGCCTATCGGTTAACAGCCGAGTGCTCCACCATTGAGCTATCGAGGAATACTGACCTGGCGACCACCTACTCTCCCACACAGTCTCCCGTGCAGTACCATCGGCTTCTAAAGGCTTAACCGTCGTGTTCGGAATGGGAACGGGTGTTACCCTAAAGAACATCATCACCAGATTATTAGAAAGATTTTGTTCTTTCAAAATTGCACATAATTAATACTATATTTGGTCAAGCCCTCGATCTATTAGTATCGGTCAGCTGAACATGTTACCATGCTTACACCCCCGACCTATCAACCTTGTGTTCTTCAAGGGATCTTACTAGCTTACGCTATGGGAAATCTCATCTTGAGGTTGGCTTCACGCTTAGATGCTTTCAGCGTTTATCCATTCCCGACTTAGCTACCCAGCTGTGCTCTTGGCAGAACAACTGGTACACCAGAGGTCAGTCCATCCCGGTCCTCTCGTACTAAGGACAGCTCCTCTCAAATTTCCTACGCCCGCGACGGATAGGGACCGAACTGTCTCACGACGTTCTGAACCCAGCTCGCGTGCCGCTTTAATGGGCGAACAGCCCAACCCTTGGGACCTACTTCAGCCCCAGGATGCGACGAGCCGACATCGAGGTGCCAAACCTCCCCGTCGATGTGGACTCTTGGGGGAGATCAGCCTGTTATCCCCGAGGTAGCTTTTATCCGTTGAGCGATGGCCCTCCCACGAGGTACCACCGGATCACTAAGCCCGACTTTCGTCCCTGCTCCACTTGTGGGTGTCGCAGTCAGGCTCCCTTCTGCCTTTGCACTCTACGAACGATTTCCGACCGTTCTGAGGGAACCTTTGGGCGCCTCCGTTACTTTTTAGGAGGCGACCGCCCCAGTCAAACTGCCCACCTAACAATGTCCTGTGACCAGATTCATGGCCGCCAGTTAGAATTTCAGTACTGTCAGGGTGGTATCCCAAGGATGACTCCACCAAGGCTGACGCCCTGATTTCCTAGTCTCCCACCTATCCTGTACAGACAATACCAAAACTCAATGCTAAGCTACAGTAAAGCTCTACGGGGTCTTTCCGTCCAATCGCGGGTAGCGAGCATCTTCACTCGCACTACAACTTCGCCGGATTTACAGTTGAGACAGTGCCCAAGTCATTACGCCATTCGTGCGGGTCAGAACTTACCTGACAAGGAATTTCGCTACCTTAGGACCGTTATAGTTACGGCCGCCGTTTACTGGGGCTTAAGTTCACACCTTCGCTTGCGCTAAGTGTTCCCCTTAACCTTCCAGCACCGGGCAGGCGTCAGCCCCTATACATCAGCTTACGCTTTAGCAGAGACCTGTGTTTTTGCTAAACAGTTGCTTGGGCCTATTCTCTGCGGCCTACTCTCGTA
>NZ_CM173488.1:3592500-3852029 GCF_057782475.1 Clostridium sp. LIBA-8841
CATCAATTTCAACATCCATAGTCATAAGTTGGAAACTTGATAATTCCAATACAACTTTGTCCTCTTCTTTTATTTCTTCTATGTTTGAAAATAATGGAGTCCCTATATTTCCTCCTGTCCAAGTTTTGTATCCTTCTTGTGATAATAACTTAGACACAATGGTTGTAGTTGTTGTTTTACCATCACTACCAGTTACCCCATAAACTTTACCTTTGCAATATCTTACGAATTCCTCCATTTCTGAAGTAATATACGCACCTTGATTTTTACATCTTACTAAAGCTTCACTGTCTATTCTCATAGATGGTGTTTTAAATATAACCTCAAAGCCAGTTAATCTATCTAAGTAACCTTCTCCAAGCTCTAATTTTACTCCAAACTCTTCAAATTCTTTTGAAACTTTTCCTAATTCTTCAGCAGATTTCATATCAAAAGCAGTTACTTTAGCCCCTAGTTTAACTAAAAACTTTATAAGAGGTATATTACTTACCCCAATGCCTACAACAGCTACATTTTTTCCCTTTATAAATTCTTTAAACTCATTAAAGTCTCTCTTCATTTTGTGGCCTCCAAAATTTTCACCAATATTATAATGGTCTTTATAAATTATATCCTATTTCTTTCTAATTATAACACTATGGAATTCCCCATTCCATATCATTATAACTTATTCAGAGTCATTCTATTTTGTTCTAGTGATGATTTTCTAAAAATATTCATGTTATAATAATTATTAATCTATTTTTAACTATATTGTTTAAAACAAGTTGTTCAATTATAATTATTAATTAATAACAATTTTAGGTTATAAAGATATATTCTTAATAACTAAAATCCTTATACAAATTAATTAGGAGGATTAATATGAATAGTATTATACAAAAAGCAAAAGAAACTCATGAACTTTCAAGAGAAGAAATCATAGCATTATTAAAAGATGATTCTATTAATGAAGAACTTTTTAAAGCTGCTGATGAAGTTAGAAAAAAATATCTTGGTGATGAAGTACATTTAAGAGGACTTATAGAATTCACTAACATATGTAAAAGAAACTGCATGTATTGTGGACTTAGAAGAGATAATAAAAATCTTAATAGATATAGACTTTCCCATGAAGAAATTATAGATTTTGCAAAAAAAGCCGTTGGTTATGGATATAAAACTTTAGTTCTTCAAGGTGGTGAAGATGATTATTTCACCGTTGAACGTTTAATTCCTATAGTTAAAGATCTTAAAGCCTTAGGTGTTGCTTTGACATTAAGTATAGGTGAAAGACCTTTTAAAGAATATAAAATGTTAAAAGAAGCTGGAGCTGATAGATTCCTTTTAAGAATTGAAACAACAGATAAAAAACTATATGAAGAACTTGATCCTGGTATGAGCCATGAAAATAGAATTCAATGCCTTAAAAACTTAAGAGAACTTGGATATGAAGTTGGAAGCGGTTGTCTAATTGGATTACCAGGACAAACAATAGAATCTATAGCTGATGATATCTTATTTTTTAAGGAACTTGATGTAGATATGAATGGTATAGGACCATTTATTCCAAATGAAGATACTCCTCTTAAAGATTCCGAAGGTGGAACATTTGAAATGGCATTAAAGGTAACAGCTCTAGTTAGATTACTTTTACCAGATATAAATATTCCAGCAACAACAGCTATAGAATCATTAAATAAACAAGGTAGAGTGATTGCTCTTCAAAGTGGCGCCAATGTAGTAATGCCTAATGTTACTGAAGGAGAATATAGAAAACTTTATGCTCTTTATCCAGGTAAAATATGTACAGGCGATACTCCAGCTCACTGTAGAGGATGTATTACTGGTAAAATTAGAGGAATAGGAAGAATAGTTTCTGATGGTCCTGGATTTAGAGCTAATGGATTCAAACCAAAAGATCGTTAATTATCATGACTCAAAGAACTTATAAATAGACTCCGAGAATTACTGAATTTTACTAACAATTTATAACTTTTATTATGGAGGCTTATATAAAAAAACTCTAGAACAATTTAGCATTTGCTAAATTAAATTCTAGAGTTTTTTCTTTAATTCAATATATAAACCTAAAACTTAAAATTAATAAACGAAACTTAATTAAAAAATCAGATGTATTTATCTATTATTTAATTATTCTTACAGAATTTATCTATTGCTTCAGCAACTTCCTTACTATTTGCAACTGCTTCTACAACAGTTTTGGGTCCACTAACAACGTCTCCTGAAGCAAATACTCCTTCAAGTGTAGTACTACCATTCTCATCTGTTACTAATAATCCATATTTATCTGTTGATATTTCTTTAGTCTTTGATACAATATTATCTCTTGGTGCCTGACTAATAGCAACAATTATTGAATCACATTTGAATATACCTTCACTGTCTTCTAAAGTTTTAAATGATACTCTGCCATCTTCAGAAATCACTCTTTCTGTCTGTACGTACTTTATACCATCTTCACAAACTTCTACAGGCGCTTTATAAAGTTCAAACTTAACTCCATCTTCTTTTGCTTCTTCTATTTCAACCTTTGTAGCTGGCATATCCTCAAAGCTTTTTCTATAAAGAACATAAGTATCCGCACCATTTCTCTTAGCAGTTCTAGCTGCATCCATAGCAACATTTCCAGCTCCAATTATAACTACTTTTTCTCCAAGGTTATATGATTTTGGGGCTTTTAAGTAGTCTATAGCATAATGAACATTTCCTAATGTTTCTCCTTTAACATTTAAAGTTTTAGGATTCCAAACTCCTGTTGCTATAAATATGGCTTTATAACCATCATTTTTTAACATATCTAAAGTAATTACTGATCCTATTAAAGTATTTGGTCTTATCTTAACATTTAATTTAATAAGTGCCTCTTCATATTTATCTATTATATCTCTAGAAAGTCTAAAATCAGGAATTCCATATCTTAATACTCCACCAATTTTATCATTTTCTTCAAATATAGTTACTTGATATCCCTTTTTAGCTAATATAAACGCTGCTGTTATTCCTGCAGGACCTCCACCTATTATAGCAATTTTATCTTCTAAAATAGTTTCTTGAGTAAGATCTAAATTAGCTAAGAACTCTGATGATATTTCTCTCTCTATTTCACTAAAGTTTACAGGTGTTTCCTTTATTCCTTTTATACAATTTCCTTTACATTGATCTTCATGTGGACATACTATAGAACAAACAACTGATAAAGGATTGTTTTTAAATAAGATTTCCCCAGCCTCTTTAATTTTATCTTCTTTAAATAAACCTATTATCTCAGGAATAGGCGTGCTTATTGGACAATTAGCTTTACATCTTGGATTCTTGCACATTAAGCATCTTAAAGCTTCTTCTTTTAAGTTTTGCTTATTTGATGTCATTTTAATAAACCCCCTGCTTTCTTAACAATTTATACAAATTCTTTATTGCTTGCATAATATATTATCTTATCAAAATAATTTAATCAAGTCATTTATTTAAAACTTAAGTATTTTCCTATAGAAATACATTTTGCATCTGATCCATGACCAAGCTCACTAGTTTTTAATATCGGAATATTAAATTCTCCTAAAGCTCTTTTTAGAATTTCTATTATATTAGGTGAGCAATTATCTCTTTCCATTTCAGTAAACTCTCCTAATATTATTCCTTTTATATCATTAAAGACACCTATATTTTTATATTGAGTAATATATGTAGCCATCTTTGCTGAATTTCCACTAAAACTTTCTAAAAATAATATTTTATCCTTAAAATTAGGCATATATTTAGTTCCTGCTAATTTTAAAAGACATCTTATATTGCCACCTACAACAACACCTTCAAGAGAATCTCCATTTATCCATTGATAATCTAAATTAAAGATATCATCTTTTCCTTCTATAAAAGAATCCTTGAAGTTTTTTAATTGCTCTTTTTGAAACTTCCCAACTAAGTTTCTTAATTGATAGTTATATGTAGTAATTTCACATTGAGAATAAATAGCATTAAGAATTACTGTTAAATCGCTATATCCAAAGAAAGGCTTAGAATTATTTTTTATTAAATCAAAATCTAAGTATTCTAAAACTTCATTTGCCAAATCTCCACCAGAAATATCAAAAATCATTTTTACCTCATCATTTAAAAATAATTCTTCTAAAGACTTAGCCCTTTCTTTTCCAGTTCCACTAAAAAGATTATATTCCTTAGCATATAGAGTTTCTGCTTCAACAATATCTATATCAATACTATTTAAATTATATTTTAATACTTCTATTATTTCCTTATTTTTCATACTCAAGCCATTAGAACAGCTTATTATTCCAATTTTATCTTTTTTATTTAAAAAACTACTCATAAAAAACCTCCAAAAAAATAAATGTTATTTACATAATAACATTTATTTTTCTTATTCATATTTTAAAATACTTCTATTAAATTAACCCCTATATTTTTAATAATATAAACTTTTATTAACTAACTTACCTAACTAAATACATATAAGAAAAAGATTTTTAGATATCTTTTGAATAAACATAAAAAATAGGTGAAGAAATATTCTTCACCTGTTTTTATTTAATTACTTGGCTATACTCTCTTTTATTAATTCAAGTACAACTTTTGATAATGTTCCTAAATCCTCGATTTTCATATGTTCTTCTAAAGTATGAGGTTTTCTCTCTCCACTTGAAAGATTAACTGCTTTTATTCCATTACAGTTAAATATATTTGTATCACTTCCACCACCTGAAGCTTTAGTTTTTCCTTCTATTTCTAAGTTTTTAAATGCTCTTTTTGCATGTAAAACTATGTCATCATTATCATCTACAACAAATGGTCCATACATTCTATTTACTTGAATATCAATTTCTCCACCAAATTTCTCAGCAGAAGCTTTAAAAGTTTCTACCATATGGTTTGTTTGAGCATCTAATTTCTCTGTAACTGTACTTCTTGCCTCTGCATCTATTATTACTTCAGGACAAACTACGTTGTTAGCAACACCACCTGAAATTTTACCTATGTTAGCTGTAGTATCTTCATCTATTCTTAAAAGTTTCATGTTTGATATAGCATCTGAAGCTATTTGAATTGCACTTATTCCAGACTCTGGTGAAACTCCAGCATGGGCAGGTTTCCCTTTTATAACCACCTTTAAAGTATCATGAGCTGGTCCTACTGTAGTTATAAACCCTGGATCTCCACTTGTATCAAAAAGGAATGCTTTTTTAGCTTTTATTTTTGAATAATCTAAGTTTTTAGCTCCTAAAAGACCTGTTTCCTCAGCTATTGTAAATACAACCTCTATATCCGCATGATCTATATTATTTTCTTTTATAATTCTTAGTGCTTCAACAATGGCAGCTATTCCACCTTTATCATCTCCACCTAATATAGTTGTTCCATCACTATATATAACACCATCTTTTATTACTGGTTTTATTCCTTTACCAGGTTTAACAGTATCCATATGACATGCAAAAAGTATTGTTTCACCCTCTACATTTCCTTTTAATCTAGCTATTAGGTTTCCTGAACTTGATCCTACTTTTTCTCCAGCATTATCAAATTCAACTTCTAATCCTGCATCAACTAAATCTTTTTCTAATCTTTTAGCAAAATCACCTTCACTATATGTTTCACTATCTATTTGTATATAATCTAAAAAACTATCTAAAACTCTTTTTTCATTTATCATTATATTCAAGCCTCCCTTAAAGCAATTCAATAAATTTTATCTAAATTATACCATAAAAATACACTTGTCCATAATAAAGAAACATAAAAAAGCCCTAAAAACACATAAACACTTATAAGTAGATGTAGAAAATATCTGGATGAGCTTTTGAATTTAAAATATTACGTAGAAGGATTTGTGTTAAAAAGCGAAGATTGTTCGACGTGAAGCTAGTTATCGTAGCTTTAACAAATCCTTCATAGTAATATTTATAAATTCTTAGCGAAATCCAGTAATTTTAGTAATCTACTTATAAGTGTTTTAGTTTTTAAGACTCAAAGATTTCTTAGAATTCTAAGCTTTTTTCTATTATAGCTCTTACGTCTTCTATTTTAACTCTTTGTTGTTCCATGTTATCTCTGTCTCTTACAGTTACACATCCATCTTCTAAAGTATCGAAGTCAACTGTTATGCAGAATGGAGTTCCTATTTCATCTTGTCTTCTATATCTCTTACCGATACTTCCTGTCTCATCATAATCAACATTGAAGTGTTTGCTTAATTCAGCATATACTTCATCAGCTTTTTCTGATAATTTCTTAGAAAGTGGTAATATAGCAGCTTTAAATGGTGCTAAAGCTGGGTGTAAGTGCATTACAGTTCTTACATCAACTTTTCCATTAGCTCCTTCTAATTCTTCTTCATCATAAGCTTCAACTAAGAATGCTAAAGCAACTCTGTCAGCTCCTAATGATGGTTCTATAACATATGGTACATATTTTTCATTTGTTGTTGGGTCTAAGTAAGTCATGTCTTGACCTGAATGCTCAGCATGCTTATTTAAGTCATAGTCTGTTCTATCAGCTATTCCCCAAAGTTCTCCCCATCCGAATGGGAATAAGTATTCTATATCTGAAGTTGCATTTGAGTAGAAGCTTAATTCTTCTTCTCCATGATCTCTCATTCTTATGTTATCTTTATTCATTCCTAAGTTTAATAGGAAGTTCCAACAACTTTCTTTCCAGAAGTTGAACCATTCTAAATCAGTTCCTGGTTTACAGAAGAACTCAAGCTCCATTTGTTCAAACTCTCTAGTTCTGAAAGTGAAGTTACCTGGAGTTATTTCGTTTCTGAAAGACTTACCAATTTGAGCTATACCAAATGGTACTTTCTTTCTTGTAGTTCTTTGTACTGATTTAAAGTTTACGAATATACCTTGAGCAGTTTCTGGTCTTAAGAATACTTCGTTTTTACTATCCTCAGTTATTCCTTGGAAAGTTTTAAACATTAAGTTGAACTTTCTGATTTCTGTGTAGTTCATTTTTCCACATTTAGGACAAACTATGTTGTTCTTAGTTATGTAGTCCATTAACTCTTCATTAGTCCATCCATCAGCTGTAGCTACTTCTACACCACTTTCAGTCATATGATCTTCAACTAATTTATCAGCTCTAAATCTAGCTTTACACTCTTTACAATCCATTAAAGGATCTGAGAATCCACCAACGTGACCTGATGCAACCCAAACTTCTCTATTCATTAATATAGCTGAATCTAATCCAACATTATATTTGCTCTCTTGAACGAATTTTTTCCACCAAGCTCTTTTAACGTTATTTTTGAATTCAACTCCTAGTGGGCCGTAATCCCATGAGTTCGCAAGTCCACCATATATTTCTGAACCTGGGAATATGAATCCTCTATTTTTACATAAGGCTACTATTTTATCCATAGTTTTTTCTACTGCCATTTCAATTACCTCCATTTATATTAAATAACTTGTTTTATATTAATTCTTCACTTTATAAAGAACTTTAAACCTTCCCGAAGAAATATTTCTAACAGTTTTAACTGCTAGAAATACTCATGTAGATTAACAGTATAAGGGCTTTGTTATAAAATAAAAAAAGCCATTACATTCAAAGGGACGAAATAAAATTCCGCGGTTCCACCCTTTTTAGCAAAAGCTCATCTCTCTTAAAACAATTGTACTCAAAAGCTCCCTTCATTTTAAATCTCTAATAACTTTCACCAACCGTTATCTCTCTAAAAAAGATTTTAAAACTACTCTTCTTTATCACAGTACATATTTAGTTATACTCTTAATTTTATCAAAACTAAATTATATGTCAATAAAAAAAGAATTTATAAATATATAAAAATTTATATATTTATAAATTCCTTCTTAATTAATTTTGAATAAAAAAAATGGCTCCTCGGAGAGGACTCGAACCTCCAACCTATCGGTTAACAGCCGAGTGCTCCACCATTGAGCTACCGAGGAACATTTACAATTTTATTATAGCATACTTTAAATAAAATACAATACTTTTTTTAACTAAATTTCAAGAAATATTTAGAAATTTTTTCTGAATATTTCTCTTTAACACCAGTATAGATTTATAAAAAAAATAGAAGTTTACTATTGAGTAAACTTCTATTATAAAAACTATTTTTGTGGTTTCATTGTTGGGAATAATATAACGTCTCTTATTGATGAAGAATCAGTTAAGAACATTATCATTCTGTCTATTCCTATTCCTAATCCACCTGTTGGAGGCATACCAGTTTCTAAAGCACTCATGAATTCTTCATCTAACATGTATGCCTCATCATCTCCGTATTCTCTTTCCTTAGCTTGTTGTTCAAATCTTTCTCTTTGAACTATTGGATCGTTAAGTTCTGAGTATGCATTACATACCTCTCTACCATATACGAAACCTTCAAATCTTTCAGTGAACATTTCATTTCCTCTCTTCTTCTTAGTAAGAGGTGAAATTTCAACTGGATAATCTACTAAGAAAGTAGGTTGGATTAATTTCTCTTCACCGTATTCTTCGAATAACATATTTAGAACTTCACCTTTAGTAACCTTATCTAATGGTTTAGGGAATTCTAAGTTTTTCTCTTTAGCTATAGCTTGTGCTTCTTCATCACTCTTAATTTCGTTAAAGTCTATTCCAGCGAATTCTTTAACAGCATCAACCATAGTTATTCTTCTCCATGGTGGTGTGAAGTCTATTTCAGTTCCTTCATAAGTAACTTTAGTTGATCCGTTTACTTTTTCACAAACATATGCAATCATGTTTTCCATGATTTCCATCATATCATTATAGTCAGCATATGCTTCATATAATTCTATAGCAGTGAACTCTGGATTATGTCTTACTGAAACTCCTTCATTTCTGAAGTTTTTACCCATTTCATAAACTTTTTCAAATCCAGCAACTATTAATCTCTTTAAGTATAACTCTGTAGCAATTCTTAAGTACATATCTATGTCTAAAGCATTGTGATGAGTTATGAATGGTCTAGCCGCAGCTCCACCAGCTATTGGTGAAAGAATTGGTGTATCAACTTCTAAGAATCCTCTATTGTCTAAGAACTCTCTTATAGCTTTTACTATTTGAGATCTCTTAATAAAAGTATCTTTAACTTCTGGGTTTGTTATTATATCAACTTCTCTTTGTCTGTATCTTAAATCTGGATCTTTTAATCCATGCCATTTTTCTGGTAATGGTTTTAAAGATTTACAGATTAATTCAAATGAAGTTACTTTTACTGAAACCTCACCCATTTTTGTTTTAAATACTTCTCCAGTTGCAGCAACCCAGTCACCTAAATCGAATGTTTTAAATTCTTTTAAAGCTTCTTCTCCAACATTATCAATTTTGATAAATAATTGAATTTTACCAGCTAAATCTGCTAAATCAGCGAATACAACTTTACCTTGACCTCTTTTTGACATAAGTCTTCCAGCAATTTTAACTTCTTTACCTTCTAACTCCTCAAAATTATTTTTTACATCAGCAGAAGAGTGTGTTCTCTCCACCTTGTATACATCAAATGGGTCCTTACCAGCTTCCTGTAATTCAGCAAGCTTTTGTCTTCTTAACATCTCTTGTTCACTTAATTGAGCTTCTGCTTCGTGAATATTCATTTCCTCATTTGACATTTAAAAATCCCTCCATCTATAATATCTATCTTCTTATTCCAAGAACTTCGAACTTAGTAGTTCCTCCTGGTACTTCTATCTCTATAACATCTCCAACTTTTTTACCCATTAAACCTTCACCAACTGGTGACTCGTTTGATATCTTAAAGTTCATTGGATCTGCTTCTGCTGAACCAACTATTGTATATTCAATTTCTTCGTCAAAATCAAAGTCCATAACTTTAACTATTGATCCAACTGTAACTATATCTGTTGATATTTCTGATTCGTCAACAACAACAGCATTTTTAAGCATATTTTCTAACTGAAGTATTCTTCCTTCAGTGAAAGCTTGCTCATTTTTAGCTTCATCATACTCAGAGTTCTCACTTAAATCTCCGTATCCTAAAGCAACTTTTATTTTTTCAGTTATTTCTTTTCTCTTTACTGTTTTAAGATATTCTAATTCGTCTTCTAATTTTTTAACACCTTCATATGTCATTATATGCTTCTTTTCGCTCATTTTCTTTCTCCCCTTTGAACATATTATTATAATATCATATTTAAACTTAACCTGTTAATATACAATTCATAAAAACTTTAAGATTATTAAGCCTGATTATTCAAATTATTATAATTCTTAAAGATTATTATGTCAAACCATATATTACATAAGATAGAATCTACTAAATAAAAAAACATTATTTAGCTTTCATTCTCACCTTTATTTGTATAAATTAAACATCTAATATTTGATTGATGCTTTATTATATCCAGTTATATTTCCATTTATGATAAATATTATAAGTTATTTTGCATTAAATATTCTTTATACTCTTTAAGAATATCCATAATTTTTTCTGGATTAGCTTCTAAGTTTAATTTGTTCTTAATTTCAGTACAATTATTTAAACCTTTTATATACCAAGCTGCATGTTTTCTCATTTCTCTTACAGCTTTATAATCTCCATCATATTTAAGTGCTAAGTTATAGTGTCTTATGCACATATCTATTTTTTCATCAGGAGTTGGCATATAAACCTCTTTTCCATTTAATTTCTGAACTATTTGCTTAAAAATCCAAGGGTTTCCCATACTTCCCCTTGCAACCATGATTCCATCACAGTTAGTTTCATTTTTAAGTCTTAAGGCATCATCTGCATTAAAAACATCACCATTACCTATAACAGGAACATTAACTGCTTCCTTTACTTGTCTGATTATATCCCAGTCAGCCTTTCCTTCATACATTTGAGCTCTAGTTCTTCCATGTACAGCAATAGCGTCTGCTCCTGCTTCTTCCATGATTTTAGCAAACTCAACAGCATTTATGTTATTCTCATCAAAGCCCATTCTAAACTTAACTGTTACAGGCTTTGTTGCAACTTTTTTTATGCTACTTATAATATCGTAAGCTAATTTAGGATCTTTCATTAAGGCTGAACCTTCACCATTTTTAACAATCTTAGGTGCAGGACATCCCATATTAACATCTATTATACATATATCTTCATTTGTATTGAAATGTTTCTCCGTAACATAAGCCATTATTTCCGGATCATTTCCAAACATCTGACAAGATACCGGTTTTTCTTCATCTGCAATTCTCATTAATTCTTTTGTATTTTCACTTCCATAGTACAATGCCTTTGCACTAACCATCTCAGTGCAAACAATCCCTGCACCCATCTCCTTACATAATCCTCTAAAAGAGATATCCGTAACTCCAGCCATTGGTGCTAAGAAAACATTATTTTCTAAAACTATGTTTGATATTTTCATCAGTTTCTACTCCTTGTTTTTTTCGTAAAGAACTTTAAGTCCTTCTAAAGTTAATTTACGATCTACTTCATCAATTACATCCGTTTCGCTATAAACAAGTTTAGCTAACCCTCCTGTAGCTAATACAAATGGTTCCTTTTCTCCTAAGTCCATCATTTCCTTTTTCATACGTTTAACTATATATTCAACTTTTCCAATATACCCATAAATTATTCCAGCTTGCATACTTGTAACTGTATTTTTACAGATTAAACTCTTTGGCTTTTCAAGCTCTATTCTTGGAAGCTTTGCAGCCCTTTCAAATAAAGCATCTGCTGAAATTTGAATTCCTGGACATATATTTCCACCTAAATAATCACCTTTTTCAGTAATAGCACAGAATGTTGTTGCTGTTCCAAAATCAATTATTATCATAGGTTTTTTATGCTTATCAAAAGCAGCTACAGCATTTACTATCCTATCTGCTCCAACTTCTTTAGGATTATCATATTTTATATTAATTCCAGTTTTTATTCCAGGCCCTACTATAATTGGTTCTTTACAGAAACATTTTCTAACCATATTCTCTAAAGAATGCATTATATTTGGAACTACTGAAGAAATTATTATTCCTTCGACTTCTTCTGGATTTAGTTTTGCTTGATTAAATAGTTGCATAACTTGTATTGAATATTCATCTGATGTTTTCTTAGAATCTGTAGATATTCTCCATGACGCTATATATTTTTCACCATCATGAACCCCTAAAACTATATTTGTATTACCTACATCTATTAATAAAATCATGTGTTTTACACCACCTTAATATAATTAAAGACAGCCAATAAAGCTGCCCGGAAAATACCATGTACCCTTTATATAACAATATTAATTTTAACAACTACTATCCATTTGTCAAGCAATTACAATTACTAGATTTTAAATAAAAAAAGCTTACACAACTATTTTTTCTCAATAGCCATGTAAACCTTGAAATTATCTAAACTTTTAGAATAATCCTACTATTTCTCCATTGTCTTTTATGTCCATTCTATTAGCTGCTGGAATCTTTGGTAAACCTGGCATAGTCATAACATCTCCAGTTAAAATAACTATAAATCCAGCTCCATTTGAAACTCTAACCTCTTTAACCGTTATATCAAAGTTTTCTGGTCTTCCTAAAAGACTTGGGTTATCTGATAATGAATATTGAGTTTTAGCCATACATATTGGAAGCTTATCTAGATTAAACTTCTCAATTTCAGCTATTTGTTTAAGAGCTTGCGGAGTATAGTTTACACCTTTTCCACCATATATAGTTTGAACAATTTTTAATATTTTATCCTTTATTGATTCCTCTGAATCATAAATCATTTTAAAGTTTGAAGGTTCATTTTCAATTGTCTTTATAACTTTATTAGCTAAGTCAATTCCACCTTCTCCACCTTTTTCCCAAACTTCTGTTAAGCTAACTTCTACACCTAAATTTTTACAGAAACCTTCTATAGCTTTAACCTCTTCATCTGAATCAGTTATGAATTTATTTATAGCTACAACTACAGGTACTCCATAAGCTTTTATATTTTCTATTTGCTTTTCTAAGTTTTCCATTCCTTTATTTAAAGCATCTACATTTGATATGTTTAATTCATCTTTCTTAATTCCACCGTGATGCTTTAAAGCTCTTATAGTTGCTACTAAAACTACACAATCAGGATTTAAGTTACCATATCTACATTTTATATCTAAGAATTTTTCTGCTCCTAAGTCTGCTCCAAAACCAGCCTCTGTTATAGTTATATCACTCATTTTTAAAGCTGTCTTAGTTGCTATTATAGAGTTACATCCATGAGCTATATTAGCAAAGGGTCCACCATGAATGATAGCCGGTGTATTTTCTAAAGTTTGAACAAGATTTGGTTTTATAGCATCTTTCATAAGTAATGCCATAGCTCCTTGCACTTCTAACTCCTTAGCATAAACTGGCTCTCCATCTAAGTTGTATGCAATTAAGATATTACCCATTCTTTCTTTTAGATCTTCTAAGTCTTTAGCCATACATAATATAGCCATTATCTCTGATGCAACAGTGATCATAAAACCATCTTCTCTTAAGAAGCCATTTATTTTACCACCCATTCCAACAACTATATTTCTTAAAGCTCTATCATTCATATCCATAACTCTTTTAAACACAATTCTTCTTGAATCTATTCTTAATGGATTTCCTTGATGAATATGATTGTCGATTGCTGCACATAAAAGATTATTAGCTGAAGTTATGGCATGCATATCTCCTGTGAAATGTAAGTTTATATCTTCCATAGGAACTACCTGTGAATATCCACCACCTGCAGCTCCACCTTTTATTCCAAAAACTGGTCCTAAAGATGGCTCTCTTAATGCTATAACAGTATTTTTACCTATCTTATTTAAAGCCTGTCCTAATCCTACTGTAACAGTTGATTTTCCTTCCCCTGCTGGTGTTGGGTTTATAGCCGTAACTAAAACAAGCTTACCATCTTCATTATTTTCTAGTCTATCTATTGCCTCTAAAGATATTTTACATTTATATTTTCCATAAAGCTCAATATCATCTTCTCCAAGGCCTATTTTCTTAGCAATATTTATTATTGGCTCCATTTTAGCACTTTGTGCTATTTCAATATCATTTTTCATAATTCCGCACCTCATTCCAAACTAATATATTTAATATTATAACCATAATTTCTTAAAAAACAAAGAGTTTTATCGAACATTTTTAATTATTTAATTTAAAACATTCGTATAATTCACTATTCTTTAGTCAATTATAATATAAAATAACCGTTAATTAAATATTAATATAAAAAAAAGAGGCATTAATTGCCTCTTTCTTATTAAGAATTTTTAAATATTTCTCTAAACTCATCACCATCAATCTTTTCTTTTTGAAGTAAGACATCAGTTACTGCGTTTAACTTATTAATATTCTCTTTTAAGATAGATTCTGCTCTATTATAAGCTTCATCAATTAATTTCTTAATTTCTTCATCAATTCTAGCACTAGTTTCTTCACTTATATTGCTACTTTTTCCAATATCTCTACCTAAGAACACTTCGCCACCATCACTATTACCAAATGATATAGGACCGATAACATCACTCATTCCATATTCCATAACCATACTTCTAGCAATGTGACTTGCTCTATCTATATCATTTTTTGCTCCAGCACTTATATCTCCAATAACTAATTTCTCAGCTACTCTTCCACCTAAAAGTTCAACCATTTTATCCTTAAGCTGTTTCTTAGATGTATGTGTTCTATCTTCTTCTGGTAAATTCATTGTATAACCAGCAGCCATTCCTCTTTGTATTATACTAATTTCATGAACTGGATCTGCATATTCTAAAACATTACTTACAACGGCATGACCTGATTCATGAACAGCAGTGATTCTTCTATCGTATTCACTTACAACTCTACTCTTCTTCTCTGGGCCAGCTATTACTCTTGTTATAGCTTCTTCTATATCTTTCATATCAATGCTACTTTTATTATTTCTAACAGCCAATAAAGCTGCTTCATTAGTTAAGTTTTCTAAGTCTGCACCACTAAATCCTGGTGTCATCTTTGCTAAAACTTTTAAGTCTACATCTTCTGATAGATTTTTATTTCTAGTATGAACTTTTAATACTTCTTCTCTTCCTTTAACATCAGGCGCACCAACTAAGATTCTTCTATCAAATCTTCCTGGTCTTAATAAGGCTGGATCTAAGATATCAGGTCTATTTGTAGCCGCTATCATGATAATACCTTCATTAACACCAAAACCATCCATCTCAACTAGAAGTTGGTTTAATGTTTGTTCTCTTTCATCATGACCACCACCAAGTCCAGCACCTCTTTGTCTACCAACTGCATCAATTTCGTCTATAAATATAATACATGGAGCATTTTTCTTAGCTTGCTCAAATAAGTCTCTTACTCTTGAAGCTCCAACCCCAACAAACATTTCAACAAAATCTGAACCTGATATACTAAAGAAAGGAACGCCAGCTTCACCTGCTATAGCCTTAGCAAGAAGCGTTTTACCTGTTCCTGGAGGTCCTACTAAAAGAACTCCCTTAGGTATTCTTGCACCCATTTCGATATACCTCTTAGGTTGCTTTAAGAAATCAACAATTTCCTCTAACTCACCTTTTTCTTCATCAGCACCTGCTACATCTTTAAATGTAACTTTCTTTGCATCTAAATTTGCCATCTTTGCTTTACTTTTTCCAAAATTCATTACTCCTCTATTTCCGCCACCGCTTTGAGCTTGTTGCGTAAACATAAAGAAAACAAAGAATAGCACACCTACTATAAGTAAAGTCGGAATAAAACTAATCCAAATACTCATATTGTTAGGTGGATTATATTTTATTTTAGTTTCTATCCCTTGAGTGTTTTGTAAAAGATGATCTAACATTTGATCTGAAACATATGCTGTAAATTTCTTTCCATCTTTAAGAACTCCCTCAACGGACATCTTATCTTCCTTGATTGTCATTGTTTCTATTTGATTGTCTACATATGCTTGTTGAAAATCACTGTATGATATTACTTTTCCTTGAGTCCCATTTCTATAAAAAGCAAATGCGAATAGAATTATTACAGCGAAAACAGCTATGTAAGTAATCACGCCTTGTATTTTTTTCATCTCTATGGCCCCCCTCTCTGACTATCATTTTTAAGAATTTTATCATAAGAAATATTATTTTACAATATTTTGAATTACTTCTTGTAAACTTCTTCTTTTAAAGCACCAATGAATGGTAAGTTTCTATACTTTTCAGCATAATCTATTCCGTATCCAACTATAAATTCATCTGGAACATCAAATCCTTTATATTTAGTTGAAACATTTGAAGTTCTTCTAGCTTCTTTGTCTAATAAAGCAACTATTTCTATACTTGCTGCCTTTCTAGCTTTTAAGTACTCTAAAAGATAGCTTAAAGTAGTACCTGTATCAACGATATCTTCAACTATAAGAACATGTTTATTTTCTATATCACTATCTAAATCTTTTAATATTCTAACAACACCTGAAGTTTGAGCAGAGTTGCCATAGCTTGAAACAGCCATAAAATCTATTTCACATGGTATGCTTATATTTTTTATAAGATCTGAAGTAAATACTACTGAACCTTTTAATATCCCTACAACTAATAAATCTTTTCCACAATAGTCTTCACTTATTTCCTCAGCCATTTCTTTTACACGTTTAGCTAACTGTTCCTCTGAATATAAAACCTCTTTAATATCATCTCTTATGTCTTTTTTCATAATTAATTTTCCTTTCCTCCAAAAGTAATTTTAATTACCTTTTTAGTTTTATTTGTAACTTTAAATGTTTCACTAACATTAGATCCTACAATCCATGCTATTTCATTATTAAACAGCACTAAGGGAATAAAATCTCTTTCTTCTTTAGGTATCTTATTATTTATAAATATATCTTTTATCTTTTTACTACTTTTCATTCCTAAAGGAATTATTTTATCTCCATTTTGTCTAAATCTAATCTCTATATTGGAAATTTTATCATAATCAAAAGACTTTATAAATCTATCTTTTGAAAATTTTTCACCTTTTTTAAAATCTTCTACTATTAGTTCATATTTTCCTAAAATTTTATCTTCTATTATAACTTTTTTCTTTTCATCTAACTCATTTTTAATATTTTCTAAATTTAAAACTTTATTCTCTTTAATCTTTGAAATATCAACTAACTTTATTCTTATTTGTCCATATTCATTTAAAGCAACTACGCCATTAGTTATATTTATTTGTTTACCTGTTCCTTTATCCTTTAAAGCAATTATGTCATATATATGTTTTAGTTCAAAGTTATTATGCTTTGAACTAACCTCAAACAAAGCTTTTTTTATTATTCTTGTTAATATGGTTTCCTTTTCATTAAATGCTTCTTCTTTAATGACTATGCTATTATTTTCTCTTACACACAATTTAGGAAATCTCTTTTCAACCTCTTCCTGTATGAACTCTACATCCTTACTACAACTATAAGCTAACCTATTTAATGCAGTTACTATATCAGGATTAAAGTTTTTTTCTATAAATGGTATAGCCTTTAACCTTATTTTATTTCTTGAATATATTTCTTCTAAATTAGTTTCATCTATTCTAGGTTTTAGATTGTTTATTTCACAGTATTCTTCAATTTCGTTTCTTCTTAAAATTAATATAGGTCTTATGAAAATCTCATCTCTAACTGGCCTAATTCCAACTAAACCTTCTATTCCAGTTCCTCTTAAAGCTCTCATAATAAGTGTTTCAGCTTGATCATTAGCGTTATGTGCTATAGCAATCTTATCTAATGAGTGTTCAGTTTTTAATTTTTCAAAAAACTTATATCGCTCTTCTCTTCCAGCCATTTCCGTGGAAATATTTCTTTCTTCACTTATTTTATTTATATCAACTCTCTTTATAAAACATTCTATATTTAAGCTTTTGCAAAGCTCCTCAACATAAGCTTCATCTTTTAAAGCACTTTCTCCTCTTAAACAATGGTTAACATGTGCTGCATATACTTCTATATGTAATAAATCTCTCAACTCACTTAAAATATGTAGTAGACATACTGAATCTGGTCCACCTGATAAAGCCACTAAAACCTTATCTCCACTTTTAATCATGGAGTTCTCTTGTATAAAATCTATAACTTTTTTCTTCATTGTAACTCACTCCATAAATATTATATTTTGCCCTAATATTATAACACATAAAAAAATCCATTAGGTTATAAAAAAAGTTCGTATAATTCATTTAAAATAATAAATTTAATAGTTTACTTAAAAATAAAAGAAAGTGCATAAGAACTTTTACTTTTAAATAAAACCTATAAATAACATATAAATATAGATTTTATTTTGTTCTTACCCACTCTCCTTTCTTAATTTATTCCAAAAACCTTAGATACAACAACAGTCATATCATCCTTGGCTTTTCCACCACTTAACTCTTTTGCCTTTTCTAAAATAGCCACTGATAACTCTTTAGGTTGTCTATACTTGGTATTTTTTAAGAATTCAATTAACCATGTTGTATCAAAGCTTCCATCATTTTTCACATCTAAAATTCCATCACTTATACTAACTATAACATCACCATTTCCTACTTGTTTTTCAACAGTATCTATATCAGGCTCCTCCAACACTCCAAAAGGAAGTGTATTAGAATTTATAACTTCTATCTTATTTCCTCTCTTTATAAAACTCTCTATAGCCCCAACCTTCATAAATTTAGCATCACCAGTGTATAAATCTATCTTATTCATATCTAATGTAGAAAACTTCTCATCTTCGCTAAATTTTATACTCATTATTGCATTCACTGCATCAATTGCTATTTTTTCATCAAAACCGACTTCCATAAATTTCTCTATTATTTCAACAGAAACTTTACTTTCTAATCCAGCTTCAGGTCCTGATCCCATACCATCTGATATTACAGTAATATAATTTCCATCTTTAGTTCTACCATATGAATATGAGTCTCCAGTAAATTTTTCTCCTTCCTTAGTTGCGACTGCAACATGAGAAGTAACATGATATTTAGGAGATTCTTCAATAACTACTTCACACATATTGTTTTTACTATTTATGTTACATCCTTCACTTCCAATGCTCATATTTTTTCCTATGGATTCACTTATTATAGGAAGTACAGTTTTAATACAGTTTTGAGCTCCCATACAATTTTCCATTTGCATTTTCACTTTAATTCTTCCATTTTTATCGTTATAACATATTAAACTTCCAAATTTAATTCCGTATTTCAAAAGAGATTTCTTTATATTTTTTTCTATATCTGTACATAAATGAAGTTCATTTCCAAACTCATCAACTATCTCACCGATTGTAACTGACATATTATTTATATGATTTGATAATATTTTTCTTCCTTCTCCTAATCTATTTCTCAATGTTTCATTAATCATATGGATATTCATTATATCTTCTAAATTTTTCATTAAAGCATATTTTTTAATACATTTTTTCTCAAGCTCATGAGGAAAAGTTCCTGAGTTGTTTTCATAGTTTATTATAAGCTCTGAAAAAGCATTATATGTTTGATGAAGTTCTCTCTTCCAACACATATATCTCATATCACACTCACTACAAGTTCTATCAGATAAATTTTCCACTAAAGCATTTCCTTTATTTTTTATAGCTAATTTATCATTGCTTACTAAATTGTTTAAAGATTTGCCCATTATAGATAAAACATCAGTAAAATCTTTAAGTCTATCAGTTAACTCATCCTTAATCTTACTAAATCTGACTTCACTAAAATAATCAACCTTTTTATCTTTATTTATTTCTAGAGAAACTTTATTGTATAATTTTTTAGGAATTAGAAGGAATATCCCTGTACCCACTAATACTTCAATAAATAGAATATTATTAAATATTCCTGAATATAAAGTTACTATTACAAAAATTATGTTAAATGATAGAGCCGTAAAAAACTTTCCTGATTCTCTAAAAATTCCAGCTACCAAACCACAAGCTCCATAAATAGCTATACTTTCCATAAGATTTCCTGTGGTAAATCCTAATATTATTCCCATAGTGATACCAGCGCTAGCTCCCATATTTGTATCTGAAATAAATGCTAAAGCTATAATGAAAAGTATCGCTACTATATTTCTAAAACTCACATCATATACTGATACAGTTCCGATACCAACAATTAGTAAACATAAAAATAATTCTATGCTAACTATTTCATCTATAGAGAAAAAATGTTGAGTATTTATTTCTTCTACACATTTTAATGTATAACTTACAACATAATATATAGGAAATGCTAAAGCTGTAACCGAAGCCGCGTTTATTAAATATAAAATGAAATCAGATTTTCCTACTAAAACCCCATAGGCAAATAATATAGAAAATATAATAATAAAACTTATTATATTTCTAGTTTTCTTGGCTACTTTACTCATAGAAATTATGGTAATTATAGCTGCTATTATTATGTAAGCTGGAAAACTTATAGGCTTATTAAACAAAGTAGCGTATCCCACTACTACGCCTAAACTAGAAGCTAGTATATATTTTTTTTCATAATTTGTTATTGCGATTAAATATGCTAATCCAAATGGAGCTAATACTTGTACTACTCCAAAGGTCATATCTAAATACACTCTACTTATTAATATCCCTGCAACCATAGACATAATAAGACCAACAGTAGAAGCTTCTATTTTTATATTATTTTTTACCTTTTCTGAATCCTTTACTCTTTTGTAATTATCAATTTTAACTCCATATTGCATATTTATCCTCCTAACCTTCTATCTTTATCAACATTATAGCAAGATTAAAAGGAAATATTTGTAAATTAATGGTGCTGTTTTTTTATTTTTTTAAGACATAATCAAACAAAAATTTTTAGGAAATTTATTTTTTTATACTATATTTATAATTTTATTTCCAGTTTAATGGAAATAATTGAATTTCTATAATCTTTTAAAGGATATATTATCTTTTTTTAGAATCTAATAAATATATTTTTGTTGAATAAAGTAATTTTTTATCTATTTAAAAAGATAATTAATTTAGAAAAAAAGAAGTGTAAAACAAAAAAACTCATCTTAATTAAGATGAGTTTTGGTGCCGAAGACCGGAATCGAACCGGTACGGTGTGTTAGCACCGCAGGATTTTAAGTCCTGTGCGTCTGCCAGTTCCGCCACTTCGGCATATATTAAGTTTAAATGGTAGCGGGAACAAGATTCGAACTTGCGACCCTTCGGGTATGAACCGAATGCTCTAGCCAGCTGAGCTATCCCGCCATGTGGTTGCGGGGGCAGGACTTGAACCTACGACCTTCGGGTTATGAGCCCGACGAGCTACCAGCTGCTCCACCCCGCGATATTATTGGTGCCGAAGACCGGAATCGAACCGGTACGATGTGTTAGCATCGCAGGATTTTAAGTCCTGTGCGTCTGCCAGTTCCGCCACTTCGGCATATATTAAGTTTAAATGGTAGCGGGAACAAGATTCGAACTTGCGACCCTTCGGGTATGAACCGAATGCTCTAGCCAGCTGAGCTATCCCGCCATGTGGTTGCGGGGGCAGGACTTGAACCTACGACCTTCGGGTTATGAGCCCGACGAGCTACCAGCTGCTCCACCCCGCGATGTTGTGGTGCCGAAGACCGGAATCGAACCGGTACGGTGTGTTAGCACCGCAGGATTTTAAGTCCTGTGCGTCTGCCAGTTCCGCCACTTCGGCATGTCATCGTGTTTCCCAACGACAAGATTTATTATACATAAGCATTAGGATACTGTCAACATATTTTTTAAAGTTTTTTATAAAAATTATTATAAATATTAACAAAAGCCCATGAAATCTAGCATATAACTTAAAAATATTAGAAAAAAACCTCTATAATTTTCCCTATCTTTTTTAAAACTAATAAGAAAAATAATAAAAATCTCTTCTAAAAACCTTTAATATATTTCTAAAATTTATTTTTACAATCATCATTTTCATATAACTTTCTATTATAAAATTTAAAATCCCTTAGAAAACTTCTAAGAGATTTTAAAAAATACTATTAAATTGATTTTCTTTTTCTTTGTTTAACGTCTTGATGTTTCTTTACATCTTGAAGTCTTTCTTCACTATCTTTTAAGAATTTTGACATTATATCCTCAAAGTTTTGCTTTGGCTTAGCTTTCTTTTCATTCTTCCACTCAAAATCTGCAGGTTTAACAGATTTCTTTTTTGGTGGCATAGCTTGCTTTATTGATAAGCTTATTTTGCCTTTATCATCAACTGATATTACTTTAACTTTAACTTTGTCATCCTCTTTAAGATGCTCTCTTATATCTTTAACATAAGTATCTGCTACTTCAGATATATGAACTAAACCTGTTTTTCCTTCCACTTCAACAAACGCACCAAAGTTTGTGATGTTAATTATTCTACCCTCTAATATGTTTCCTGCCATTAAGGTCATGTTTAAAAGATTCCTCCTTAAATTTATAAATAAAATATATGTTATTTTTAATAATAACCTTATTTATCTTGATTGTTTTTTGTTTCAGTATTATTTTGTTTGTCTTGAGGTGAATCTGAGTTTGTAATAACTTTCTCGCCTTCTTTAATCATACCTAATCTTTCTCTAGCCATTCTTTCTATGTATTCGTCTGTTGAAGATTGGTTTACCTCATTTTGTAACTTTTTATTTTTATCTTGAAGCTCATTAAGCTGAGTTTGCTTAGCTTCTATGTCTTTTTGTATTTTATTCATTGCAAGTTCTTGTCTCACATATGATATGCAGAATATAGCAATCAATATAATTATCACCAAATTCTTTAAATTCATTCTTTTCTTCACTCTTATACCCCCATACTTAGAATGGTATGTATAAGTCTATTGTAAACACTATTATACCTTAATTCAAGAAATTTTTCCCTTGCAAATTAACTTTTTAATTTGTGAATGTATTTTTTAAGACATATCTTATATTTTTAAATATTATTCTCATATTCTTTAATAGTATAGCTAAAATTCTATGTTGTATTCTTCTAAAGTATTTAGATAAACATTTTAAATAAATCAATAAAGTTATTCCCATAAATACATATACATATGCACCTAAAAATGCATAATTATATTTTAATAAAAATATGAATATAACTAAGCTACACCATATCCAAAATAAGATATCTTCTATTGTTATTAATATTTTATTTTTGCAAGCTCCCCTAAACTCTCTATAAATATCAAACAAAAATCCGACTATCAGTCCAGATATTATTGCAAAAATAACAATTCTAAATTGAATATTTATATCTAAAAGCATATCTACCACCTATTTAAATATTTTAGAAATTAAATTTCTACTTTTTTTCACTTTATTCTTTTTATTTAAATAATTAATGTTACTAATAAATCCTCCTATTATAACCTCCCCATTTTGAACATCTAATTTGTTCATCTTTAATCCAGACCCCTTAATCAATAATGGACCTAAATTTGTTTTTAAACTAATCTTTTCCTCATCAAAGTTTATAACTTCCTTTACTCCTGTAAGTGATAAAAGTTTTCTATTTTCTAAGAATAAGTTACTGGTACATTCTGTAGTTTTATTTTCATCTTTTTTATCAATCATAAGAAAGCCTCCTATGTAAAAAAATATTTTTCCTAACTTATGCTTATTCAATTGCATACAAAAAAATGACTAATATAACTTTTTCAAATTATATTAGTCATCCTATATAATAAATATTTAATTTAAACATATTACTCTTTATCTTCTTCGCCTTCTAAGATCTCGTACATCTCTTTAGCATTTTCTTTTCTAACATGCTCAGCAATATTTATAACTCTTGCTTTTAAAGTTCTGTTACCAAATAATATTTCTATTATATCTCCTTCTTTTATATCATTTGAAGGTTTAGCAAATTTACCATTTATTATTACTCTCCCACTCTCACAAGCTTCTTTAGCAACTGTTCTTCTTTTAATTATTCTAGAAACTTTTAAATACTTGTCTAATCTCATATCCTATCCTCCATATTAAAAATCCTATATTTGATTTAAATTCCTCAATATTGATAAAAAAGCCCGAGTAAGACTCGGGCTTCTTTAAAGTTCAATTAACACAACTTATTTATTATAAATTAAGCGTTAACTTTTTCTTTTAATTCTTTACCTGGCTTGAATACTGGAGCTATTGAAGCAGGTATTTTTATAACTTCTTTAGTTCTTGGGTTTCTTCCTTCTCTTTCAGCTCTTACTCTAGTTTCGAAAGTTCCAAATCCAACTAATTGAACTTTATCTCCATTAGCTAAAGTTTCGCTAACGCTTTCTATGAATGCTTTTAAAGCTAATTCAGCATCTTTTTTAGTTAAGTTGCTTTTTTCAGCCATGCTTGTTATTAATTCTGCTTTATTCACTTTTACATCCTCCTTAAAATTCCAGTTAATTTACTGCAATAATTGTTTACCAGTTATTAAACTCAACTAGTATCAACTTATATTATCATAATATATATTTCTTTCTTTGTATAGTCAATACTTTCAATTTTTGCCCTAAAAATACTGATATTTTTGCATTTTTTTTAAAATTTATGTTTTTTTGCATCTTAATAAACCATAAATTTCTAAAAACACTTATTTTTCACTTGTTTTAGCATCTTCCCATAGTTTATCCATCTCTTCTAAAGTCATATCCTTTAGGTTTTTATTATTCTTTATTGCCTCATTCTCGATGTAAGAGAATCTGTTTATAAACTTTTTAATAGTCTTATCTAAAGCTAATTCTCCATCAACTTCTAAGAATCTAGCTACGTTTATACAAGCAAAAAGTAAGTCACCTACTTCACCTTCTATTATTGACTTATCTTCACAATTATAAACATCTTTTATTTCATTTAATTCTTCTTTTACTTTATCCATAGCACAATTTATATCATCCCAGTCAAACCCAACCTTTTTAGCTTTCTTTTGAACCTTATAAGCTCTTGTTGTTGCTGGAAGAGATTTTGCTATGTTTTTCATTTCCTCTGTTAAAGTTTCAATTCCTTTTTCTTTTTTCTTTATTTCATCCCAATTAGCTAAAACTTCCTCTGAGTTTTCAGCTTCTCCATTTGAAAATACGTGAGGATGTCTATTTATCATCTTTCCTGAAATAGCACCTATTACGTCCATAATGTCAAAATATCCATCTTCTTTACCTATGGAAGCATGGAAAATAACCTGCAATAAGACATCTCCAAGTTCTTCTATTAAAGCATCATCATCTTCATTTTCAATTGCATCTATTACTTCATAGCACTCTTCAATAAGAGCACTCTTTAAACTTTCATGAGTTTGTTCCCTATCCCAAGGACATCCTCCTGGATTTCTTAGAGTTTCTATAATATCTAATAAATCTTGAAAATCCTTTTTATTCTCTAAATCTTTAGGTATATAAATTGAAGTTAAATAATCTATATCTTCTTGCCAATCTAACTCATATAAAGGTATTTTCCTTATACTTTCTAATCCTTCAATACCAGCTGCCCTTACAAAGATTATTTCAGTATCATCTTTGTATCCTTCTAAAAGTCTTAATTTAACTTCTGAAGCTATAAAATTATTATAAACCTGAGTTATTATAGTTCCAACACGCTTATCTAATATTTGATTCTTCATATCAAAAGCATCAACTATTTTTACACCTTCTATTGGATCTACTTGTAAGGCTTCCATCATAGCATCTACAAAACTAACTGCTGGTAATACTTCATATTGAATATCATTTTCCTTACATAAATTAATTAGATTTATTACAGACTTTTCAGCTACTAAAGGATGTCCTGGCACTGCATATATTAAATCTTCATCATCCTTAATCTTAGCTATTAAATCCTCTGCAATGTATCTATAAACATCATCAAAGCTATCATATTTTTCATATGCATGATCATATGATTCAAACTTAATTCCCTCTTCTTTTAAAAAATCTACTGTAGGATGTTTTTCTGTCCTAAAATATATATTCTTATTGTTTTTTAGTTCTTTCAAAGCACCTATTGTTAAAGCTTCATAGGCACCTGGTCCTAAACCCATTATCTTAAGCATTCCATACTCTCCTTCGCAATTTATAAAACTTAACTTCTTAGTCGTCCCTTTATTTCATCTACATTAAAAATTTTAAGCACTACCAATGATATCATATATATAATAATACCCATAAATATGGCTATTAAGCAAGCTATACTGTTACTTCCGCTATATTTCAAAGCCTGTGAATATAAATATAAAACTGTACCAATCATTAAAATTGATGCAAATATAGGTTTTACTAATACATTTTTTATATTAGGAGAATATTTAAATTTCTTGGACATGTATATTAAATTCAATACTAATACCACAGAATAAGATATTATTGTTGCTATTACAGCACCATAAATATTTAAAGATTTTATAGGTATTAAACTCATTGTTAAGATTACTTTTAAAATACATCCTATTAACAAATGAACTACTGGTCTATAATAATATCCCATACCTTGTAATATTGATGTTGTTATCTGAGTTCCAACTAAAAATGGAACACTTATTGATAAATACTTCAATATCATAAAGCCTTCTGATTTCCCTGGAAATAAAAGGTTCATTATAGGTTCAGCCATGAAAAATAATCCTAAAAAACATGGGATAGCAACTATCATACATAATTTCATTGTAGTATCTATTTTTTCTTTAACCTGAACTTTATTTTTAAGAACATATAATTCAGAAATTATAGGTATTATAGACGCTGCTAATGCAGTTGCTAAAGTCATTGGAACATTAGTAAACACAGTAGCTTTACCTGTTAACTGAGCATATAAAACAGTAGCCTCCTGCCCTGTAAATCCAGCCTGTAAAAGCTTTTGCGGAACTAAAACAGAATCTATAACTCCCATAATGCTTCCTACAGCAGCCCCTATAGATATAGGAAGTGCTATATTTATTATCTCCATAAATATTTTATGGCTACCTTTTATTTTTCCTAAATTAAAACTCTTCTTTATTTTTCTATACTTAGGTATTAAATATAATGCAGCTACAAAAGCTCCAGCTACAGCCCCAAAGGATGCTCCTCCTGCTGAGTACTCAATCCCTTTATCAATTAATATATAAGCTAGTCCAACACCAACTATCACTCTTCCAATTTGTTCTAAAATCTGAGATATTGCCGTTGGCGTCATATTCTGAAACCCTTGAAAAAAGCCTCTAATAGGTGTTATCAATCCTATTAATGTAGGAGCTAAACAGATACCTAAAATAGAATAATAAGCCTTATCATCCCATTTTAAAAATGGTAAAAGAAACTTTCCGCCTATGGCTAAAAATATGCTTGTCCCTATACCTAACAAAACCATTACTTTTAAAGCTTCTTTTATTACTTGAAAACTTTCCTCATATTTTCCTAAAGCATTTTTTTCCGATACCAACTTAGATACTGCTATAGGAATTCCTGCTGCAATAGCTACAAAAAGCATATATAAAGGATACGTCATCTGATAATAACCTAATCCTTCATCTCCTATAAGCATTATTAATGGCCATCTAAAAAACAAGCCAAGAAATTTGGCTAATATACCAGCACAAGCAAGCACAAGACTACCTTTTATAAGGGATTGTTTCTTCATAAAATACCTCCAAATTTTAAATAACTACTTTACCTTAAGATACTAGATTTATTTATGCTTAATTAAAAATTCCGCTAAACTTCTAGATATTACTTTAAAATTCAGAGGGAGCATTACTCTCTCTGAATTAAGTCTCATTTTATATTATTGTAAATTCAGAGGTATTATTACTATTTGAAATACAAATATTAAATTATGATAACTGGTTTGTTTATTGTTCCATTTGTTTTCCTAAAAAGGCTGCTGCTGTTTCTGCTAGCTTTTGTTCAACTTCTCCTAAAGTTTTTCCTTCTTTAGAAAGAATAACTACAGCCCCAATTGTATCTCCTTCTGCTAATATTGGTGCTATAACTTGACTGCTGTACTTACTTTCATCATCATCTCCATGCATTGGTATGATGTTTTTGTTATTAACACCTAGTATTACTGATTTTCTCTTATCCATTATATCTTCTAACTCATCACTTATTTTTCTTTCCATAAATTCTTTCTTGGATGTTCCACTTACAGATATAAATGCATCGTTATCTGATATGAGAATTATATGACCTGTAGATTGTTGTAAGGCTTCTGCATATTCCTTTGAAAAGTCTGTTAACTCTCCTATTGGTGAATATTTTTTAAGTATTACTCCACCTTCTCTATCAGTAAAAATCTCTAAAGGATCTCCTTCTCTTATTCTTAAAGTTCTTCTTATTTCTTTAGGTATTACAACTCTACCTAAATCATCAATACGTCTTACTATTCCAGTGGCTTTCATTTATATGTACCTCCCTTATATAAATACTAATCACTAATCTTTGTCTACAATAATAGTATTTAATTTATTTGAAATTTTATACACATTGATTATATTTATGTTATCTTTTAATTTAATAACCAATTAAAGAAAACTTTTATGAAAACTCTATAAAAAAAAGACTTATGGATTAACTTCCATAAGTCTTTCTTTTTTTTAAATTATTTGCTTAAATTTAAGCCTTCTTTTAATTTGTCATCATAAGTTTTAACATTTAAATCTTTTTTCCATTGATCTAAATCTTTTTGATAAGCTTCTTTTTTCTTTTGGTTTTCTAAAGCTGTTGTTATTTGATCTTTAGCTTGATCTAATGTTAATTGTGTTTCTTTATCAGTAACATTGTTAACTTGAATTATATGATATCCAAATGAACTCTTAACAGGTTTTGAAATTTCACCATCTTTTAATGGTTTTAATCCTTCCATAAATGCAGGATCAAAATTTGAATTATTGTAATCTACTCTTCCTAAATTTTCTGCTATTGGCTCTTTCTTAGGATCTGTGTTTTTCTCATATTTATTAAATAAATCATCAAAAGTTGTTGCTCCTGATTGTATTTCATCATATGCTTTTTGAGCTTCTTCCTCAGTTGGGAATAATAAGTGTTTTGCATCAGCACCAGCTTGAACTACAAACTGTTGTTTATTTTCATCATAATATTTTTGTATATCTTCGTTAGTTACTTTTACATCTTTAGTAGCATAATCTACTGTTGCTTCGGCTATAACTTGATCTTTTAAGAATGCTTTAAAAGTATCTTCTGTATATCCTTCTGCCTCTAAAGCTTTATTAAAGTTATCTCCCATACTAGTCTTTATCTTATCGAATTGTTCATTAACTTTTTTATTAATTTCATCTTCTGATGGTGTTATTCCTAATTTGCCCGCTTCAATAACTAAAACTTTATCAGTTACTAAACCATTTAACACACTTTGTCTTTGTTGTAAAATTTGTTGTGCAACTTGAGGATCTTCCATGTATTTATCCCCATATTGAGTTTGTAACTGAGTAAACATTCCTTTTAAGTGTGAATCAACCTCTCCTAAAGTTATCTTCTCTCCATTAACTGTAGCTACAGTAGTCTTATCAATAGCTGCTTGAGTTTTTTCTACCATGTTACATCCAACAGCTGTGAACATTAAAACTCCAACTAACGCAGATGCTACTAATTTTTTTACACTTACCATTTTAATACCTCGCCTTTCTCCGATTATAATTTACATAATATTCTAGTCAGATTCCATTTTAGTATATCAATGTTACAATAATATTTCAATTTATAAATTATTAATTATTTAACACCAATATATCGTCTAACATTTCTTTGAAAGTAGCTAATATATCCTCTTTTTTCTTATCTTTTCCTCTATATAAGAATGTTGGTTTATCACCGAACTCAATTAATATATCATCTCTATAGTTTTCTAAAAGCATCTTAAATATCTTCTTATTTGTTCTTTCTCTACTTTCAAAGATAAATATTATGTCATCATTTTTCTCTTTTATTTCTTCAATATTTAAAAGCTTAGCTTTACTCTTTATATAAGCTATATCCATAAGGTTATAAACCATATTTGGTATATTAGAGAATCTATCCTCTAACTCTTCTTTCACATATGCATAATCCTCTTCATTTTCTATAGCTGCAATCTTCTTGTATACTTCAATCTTTTGAATCTCATCTTTTATATAACTTGAAGGAATAAACGCATCGACCTTTAAATCTACAATAGTCTCAACAGGTTCTCTTTCTATTTCACCTTTTATAATTTTTATTGTATCCTCTAACATTCTACAATATAAATCATATCCTATAGATGCCATATGTCCATGTTGAGCTGAGCCCATCATATTTCCAGCACCTCTTATTTCAAGGTCTCTCATAGCTATTTTGAAGCCTGAACCAAGCTCTGTAAAATCCTTTAGTGCTTTAAGTCTTTTCTCTGCTACTTCAGTTAAAACTTTGTCCCTCTGGTATAAGAAATATGCATAAGCAACCTTATTACTTCTACCAACTCTTCCTCTTAACTGATAAAGCTGAGAAAGTCCCATTTTATCTGCATTATTTACAATCATGGTATTAACATTTGGAATATCTATTCCTGTTTCTATTATGGAAGTACATACTAATACGTCATATTTTCTTTCCATAAAATCTATCATTTCAGTTTCTAATTGTCTCTCTGTCATTTGACCATGTATAACTGTGGCTTTGCATTCTGGGACAAGTTCCTGTATATAACTAGCCACTTCTTGAATACTTTCAACTCTGTTATGAACAAAGTACACTTGACCCTCTCTATTTATTTCTCTTAAAATAGCATCTCTTATAAGTTGATCATTTTGTTCTACAACATATGTTTGTATAGGATATCTATTTTCTGGCGGAGTCTCTATTACAGATATATCTCTTACTCCAGTAAGTGACATGTGAAGAGTTCTTGGAATAGGCGTTGCACTTAAAGTAAGAACATCAACATTCTTTTTGAAACTCTTTATCTTTTCCTTTTGTGCCACTCCAAATCTCTGTTCTTCATCAACAATAAGAAGACCTAAATCCTTAAATTGAATATCCTTAGAAACAAGTCTATGCGTTCCTATCAGTATATCTACATTTCCTTCTTTTAAAGCTTTCAATGTTTCTGTTTGTTGCTTCTTAGTTCTAAATCTACTTATCATGTCTATAGTTATAGGGAACCCTGCAAATCTCTTCTTCATATTTTTATAATGCTGTTCTGCAAGTATTGTTGTAGGAACTAGGAATGCTACTTGTTTTCCATCCATTACAGCCTTAAAGGCAGCTCTTACAGCAACCTCTGTTTTACCATAACCAACATCTCCGCAAAGCAATCTATCCATAACTTTAGTTGCTTCCATATCTTCTTTTATATCTTCAAGAGCTGTTAATTGATCTGGTGTTTCTTCATAAGGGAATTCATCCTCAAATTGTTTTTGCCATTGAGTATCCTTAGAGAATCTATATCCTTTTACTGTTGATCTCTCAGCATATAATTTAACTAAGTCTCCAGCAATATCATTTATAGATTTTCTTACTTTAGCCTTAGCTTTTTGCCACTCATTGCCTCCAAGCTTACTTATCTTAGGTGAAGCACTATCTGAGCCAATATATTTTTGTACTAAATCTAATTGTTCAACAGGTACATAAAGCTTATCCCCTTTTGAATATTCAATATCTAAATAATCTCTCTTATGTCCTTGAACTTCTATTTGTTTTATCCCTTTATAAACACCTATACCGCTATTCACATGAACTACATAATCTCCAGGTTTTAATTCTGCAAAACTTTTAATTTTTGAAACACCTTTTGATTTTTTCTTCTTTGTCTTTTTAGCTCTTTTAGCATCTCCAAAGATACTTTTATCTGATATTAAACAAGTTTTCATATCAGGATATTCAAATCCTTTATTTTGATTTCCAAAGGTTATAACAACCTCTCCACCTTTTATTTCCTTAACATCATCCTTATAAACACTTTCTATTTCTAACTCTCTTAAGGTATCAACTAACCTTTCACCTCTTGGTCTTGTTCCTGAAAGTATTAATGTCTTAAATCC
The DNA here is from genome assembly GCF_057782475.1 of Clostridium sp. LIBA-8841. Taxonomy (NCBI): domain Bacteria; kingdom Bacillati; phylum Bacillota; class Clostridia; order Eubacteriales; family Clostridiaceae; genus Clostridium; species Clostridium sp. LIBA-8841. The sequence goes on from NZ_CM173488.1 coordinate 3,624,417, forward strand.
ATTTTTCTTTTTTTCTCTTATGTCATCTATAAGCATATCAAGTTGTCCCTGATATCCACTCATAGTACTTTGCTTTAATTCAACCTTATTGAAGGACTCTATAAATCCTCCACCTCCACCAAATGGCACTAAGTTTATTAAGTTATTGCCCTTAAATAACTCTTGTACTTCTTCAGCACTTAAACTTAAATTTATTTGAGAAGGAAGGATATTTCCTCTTTCTAAAAAGGCTTCATAGTTTTCATTAAATTCAAAAATAGTGCTTTCTAACTTTCCCTTACATCTTTTGGCATCATCAATTATAAAAGTATAATTCTTTAAATAATCAAATAATGTGGCTGGTTTATCAAAGAAAAACGGAAGATAACTGTCTATGGTTTCAAAGCTCCAGTTTTCCTGTAAAGACTCTATATTTCTGTCTATTATCTTTCTTAATCTATACCTTATCTCTTTATCTGAAACCTTATCCTCAAAGTCTGAAAGCTCTTTTCTCATTTTATCTATAGCATAATCTATAGTTTCTTTATTTAATATTATTTCCTTAGCAGGGAATATTTCAGCCTTCTTAACTTTTTCTATACTTCTTTGAGACTCTACATTAAATGTTCTAATAGAATCAACTTCATCTCCAAAAAGCTCTATTCTAAAAGGATTAACTGAATTAGGAGGAAATACATCTAATATTCCTCCTCTTAATGAAAATTCACCCTTACCTTCAACAGTTTCTAATCTTTCATATCCTGATTCAACAAGCTTATTCGCAAGTTCTTTTAAATCAACTTCATCTCCAACTTTAACCTTTAATATGTGACTTTTATAAAGTTCCTTAGGTGTGTAAGTCGCTGCAAAAGCATCTATGGAAGTAACTATTATCTTTTTATTACTTCTTAACATCTCTTTTATAACTTTTAACCTTGCCCATCTTACATCTCCAGAAATAGCATCTATATTGTAAAATACAATTTCTCTTGAAGGTAAGTAATATACATTCGGTAGATAAAATGATAAATCTTCATATATATTTCTAGCTTCAATATCATTATGTGTAACAACAACTATAGGCTTATCTGACTCCTCATACACCCCATTTATAAAATAAGACTTACCTGAATCTGATAACCCATTCACCATTACTGGATAACTCCCGCTTTCCATAAAAGATTTAACCTTTTGAAAAGCATCACTATTTAATAAAGGAGTCATTAACCCCTGTAACCTCAATCTAAACACCGCCATTCTAAAATAAATTAATCTATCTTAACTCCATTAAACTTATTCATTGATTCCTTAGCATCATTTTTAACAATTTCAACAATTGCATCACTTACTACTGGAATAACTTTTTCTACATGTTCTCTATCTTCTTTTGAAAATTTTCCCAAAACATGATTTACTAAATTATCTTTAGGTTGTCCTACCCCAACTTTAACTCTTGGGAATTCATCTCCACCAAGGTTTTGTATTATGCTCTTGATTCCATTATGACCTCCAGCACTACCTTTTTCTCTTATTCTTAATTTTCCAATATCTAAACTTATGTCATCATAAACTACTATGATTTCATCATTTTCTAATTTATAAAAATTAGCAAGTTCTCTTATACTTTCTCCACTTAAGTTCATATATGTTAAAGGTTTTAATAAAATAACCTTATTATTTTCTATAAAACCTTCTCCACAAAGACCTTTAAATTTTTCCCTATTTACATCAATATTATACTTATTTGCCATATAATCAATTACATCAAATCCGATATTATGTCTAGTTTGTTCGTATTGTTTTCCTGGGTTGCCTAATCCAACTATTAAAATCATATTGTCCTCCATTATAATTATATAATTACGTTTCTAAATTATTTTAATTAAATCATTCTTTAATTATACTTTTACTATTAGTATAAAACAATAAAAAACCCTTCACCAAATTACGTGAAGGGTTATATTTCTTTTTTATAATTATTTTAAAGTTACAGAAATATCTTTTACAGATTCTCCTCTAATAACTTTAATCTTAACTATATCTCCTACAGAATGTTTTTTTAGTAAATCAGCTAAACTTTCTATATTTTTAACCTTTTTACCATCTACTTCAACTATTATATCCGTAGGCTTTATTCCTGCATTAAATGCATTGCTACCTTTATCAACATCTTCTACATAAATTCCATAAACATTATGTTTTTCATCTGCAACAGTAGTCCCTGTAACACCTAATGTTGTTCCAGTAGTAACACTACCTTCTCTTATTATAGAGTCAGCTATTCTTAAAGCATCATTTATTTCTAAGGCATAATATACTCCTGGTTTTGAAAACTTATTGGTAAAATATAAACTATTTATTCCAACAACTTTTCCATTGTAGTCACATAATATACCACTATTATTAGCTTCATTTATTAGTGAACTAGTCTCTATAACATCGACTACCTTTGAATCTGAATGATCTTCTTCACCTATAGTTACCTTCTTAATCGGTGCACTTACTATTCCATTAGCTACAAAACCTAACGGCTCTTCACATATTATATTTCCTAATGTTGCGACTCTTTCTCCTGTTTCTAAAACTTCAAGTTCAGAGGTTGATATACTCTTTAATCCATTGGATTCTACCTTTAATACTGCTATGTCAGTATCTTTATCGAATCCAACCAGTACTGCTTGGAAAGGACTTATATCATTACTTGATATTTTTACATATATCTCTGGAAAATCCTTTATAGCACTATAGCTAGTAATTATGTATCCATCAGTTCTAATAACAATTCCAGATATATTTTTATCATTATTTTCACCTATAGATAAATTCTTCTTATTATCTCCAACAGTAACAATACCACTTGCAGATTTATTAACTAAATTAGTTATGTCATATCTCCCATCTTTTATCTCATTTAAAAGATTAGTATTTTGACTCTCTATAGTTAAATCCTTAGTATAGTGCTTAAAAGCTATAAAGCTTGTAACTATAACTAACATAATAAAACTTGCTAACCTTAAAAAGCTTTTTATCCAGAATCTTTTCTTATCTTTTTTAATCACTATATTGTCATAGTTTTTTTCACTTAATTCATGGAGATCCTTCCCATTTTTAGAGTGCTTAAAAAACTTCCCCATAAAGACCTCCTATGCAATATTTTATTTAACCTTAGTCAACGTAAAATTAAATCTAACACCTTTTATATTTTCATTCTTATCTTTAACATTTTCAGCCCAAATATCTTCCTCTAGTTGCAGTATTATATTTCTAACAATGGATAATCCTAGCCCTGTACTAGTTTTATTACTTCTTGCCTTATCAACTTTGTAGAATCTATCCCAAATATGAGTTAAGTCATATTCGTCTATTCCCTTACTAGTGTTAAATATACTAACAACAATCTTACTTCCCTTTGTTTTAGTTGATATTTTTACTTCACCATTTTCATCACAATATTTTATAGCATTATCAACCAAATTAGTAATAACTTGTATTAACCTATCATTATCGCCATAAACATATACTCTTTCACTTTCTAAAAGAACTTCAATTTTTATGTTTTTACTTGCAGCTTTTTGATTCATTTTTAATACAGTTGTTTCTATTATTCTGTTTAATTCTAACTCACCTATGTTAAATTCTAATTTTCCTGCTTGCATAGCAGATAGATCTAACAAATCATTTATTAGTCTAGTTAATCTACTTATCTCATCATTTACTATTACAAGATAGTATTCTTCCTTATCCTTAGGAATAACTCCATCTAATATGGCCGTTATAAATCCTTTAATAGAAGTCATAGGTGATCTCAATTCATGAGATACATTAGAAATAAACTCTCTTCTATTGAGCTCTGCTTCCTCAATAGATGTGGCCATTATATTAAATGACTCAGCTAATTCACCAACTTCATCATCATAAGAAACATTAACTCTATTTCCTATTTCTCCACTGGCAATTTTCTTAGCAGCGTTATTTATAACATTTAAAGGTTTGATTATAATCTTTTTTGATATAAAGTATATTGCTAATCCAGAAAATATTATAGCTATGGCTACACACATCCAGACGATTTGATTCATTCTAACTAAAGAAGCAGAAAGAGTACTTAAAGGAGTAACTATAGAAACCGCTCCCGTAAAATATCCTTTATAGAAGATAGGTTTAGAATATATATATTCCTTTTTATTCTTCTGTTCTATTACTTGATTTTCTCTTAATGTTTTCATGTCTTCGTCATCTATTTTAGTACGTTTTAAATAATCATACTGCTCATTAGAAACTGAATATATGTATCCATAACTATCAATTACATAAACATCTACTTTTAATGAATCAGCTATAAATGATATAGACTTATTTAATTCATCTAAAGTAATTTTACTGTCCATGTATGAATTAACAACTTGCTCTATAACGTCTGCTTCTCCAGATAGACTATTTAATCTTTCTTGATAATATTCTTCTCTAAACAAGCTGGAAAGTATAATACCTACTATAAAGAAAGTAATACATATTGTTATGCTTAGTGTTAAGATTAACTTTGGTACTAAGCCACGATATTTCATTATTTCACCTCAAATTTGTATCCAACTCCCCAAACAGTTTCAAGCTGCCAGTCTTCTCCACCATTTAATTTTTCTCTTAATCTCTTTATGTGAACATCAACAGTTCTTGAGTCACCTGGGTAATCATATCCCCAAACTTCACATAATAATTGATCTCTTGTGAAAACTTTATTCTTATTACTTGCAAGGTAATGTAAAAGCTCGAATTCTTTAGGTGGAGTCTTAACTTCTTCTCCATTGTATATAACTTTGTATGAGTTAGCATCTATAGTTAAACCTGGGAAGTTTAATACCACATTATCAGGTTCTTCTCCTGAATATCTTCTCATAACAGCTTTTACTCTAGCTAATAATTCTTTTGGTTCAAAAGGTTTAACAACATAATCGTCTGCACCAATTTCTAAAGCTAATACCTTATCAAAAGTTTCTCCTTTAGCAGTTAACATAATTACTGGAACGTTACTATCTTTTCTTATCCATTTTAATACTTCCATTCCATCAATTCCAGGTAACATCATATCTAGTACAACTAGATTAGGACTAAAGTTAACAAACTCTTCCTTAGCAGCTTTTCCATCATGTGCTACTCTAACGTTATATCCTGTAGTCTCTAAATACATTTTTATAACTTCGCATATATTTTCATCATCATCTACAATTAAAATCTTTCCTAATAGACCTTCCATAAAATTCACCTCTTAAAATCCTTTCTGTAACTTTTTTACATTTGTCCTTATTTCATGTGCTTTTATACTTTTGCTTTTATACTTTAATAATATGAAATTTTTACCGTTTAACATATTATTAATGTATATAAATAAAGTGTAAAACATTTATTCATTTTTATCAATTTATAATTAACAAAATTATTTTTTTTTTACATTTTAATCAAATTTAAACGTTTTTGTTTAAAAAAAAGTTTCATTTTCTTAGTGATTTTACAAAAAAAGAGCGATTAAGACGCTCTTTTTTTAATCTTGGAATAATCCACTTAATGGTTCATCATCATAAATTCTATTTATAGCATCTGCCATAATAGGTGCAACTGATAATGATTTGAACTTATTTAAACCTTCTGCTTCTGGAAGAGCTATAGTATTTAACATAACTAACTCCTCAATAGCACTGTTATTTATTCTTTCGAATGCTGGTCCTGATAATACTCCGTGAGTACAACAAGCATATACATTTTTTGCTCCTAAATCTTTAAGAGCATTAGCTGCATTAGTTATTGTTCCTGCAGTATCTATCATATCATCTATTAAGATACAAACCTTATCTTTAATATCTCCTATTATATTCATTATCTCAGATACATTTGCTTTTGGTCTTCTTTTATCTATTATAGCTATTGGAGCATTAAGTTTATCTGCAAACTTTCTCGCTCTTGTTACTGAACCTAAATCTGGTGAAACAACAACTACATCGTCTCTATCAGCTAATCCTTTATCAACGAAATATCTTGATAATATTGGTGATCCTAATAAGTGATCTACTGGTATATCAAAATAACCTTGAATTTGTGGTGCATGTAAATCCATAGTAAGAACTCTATCTGCACCTGCTGCTGTTAATAGGTCAGCTACTAGCTTAGCTGTTATTGGATCTCTTGACTTAGCTTTTCTATCTTGTCTAGCATATCCATAATAAGGTATAACCGCATTTATTCTTCCTGCTGATGCTCTTTTAAATGCATCTATCATTATTAATAACTCCATTAAGTTATTATTTACAGGACTACAAGTTGATTGAACTATAAATACATCACAACCTCTAACAGTCTCTTTTATATTTACTGATATTTCTCCATCACTGAAAGTACCTACCTCTGCTTTACCTAGTGGGATATTTAGCGCCTCTGCAATCTCACTAGCTAACTCTGGATGCGAGTTACCTGTAAATATTTTAATGTTTTTTGAATGATTTTCCATTTAGTGAAGACCTCCTTAAAATTAAACCTAGCCTTTGGCATTTGTATATTTAATGCTTATTTAAGCTTTTTTCTTTCAACCCAGCCCTCTATGTTCTTTTGTTTAGCTCTTGCTATAGCCAAACTTCCTTCTGGAACCTCTTTAGTTATTGTTGATCCTGCAGCTATATAAGTATTATCTTTTACTTCTACAGGTGAAACTAAGTTAGTGTTACATCCTATAAATGAATCATCTCCTATGATTGTTTTATATTTTTTCTTACCATCATAGTTAACAACCACTGTACCACATCCGAAGTTACATCTTTCTCCAACTTCAGCATCTCCAATATAAGTTAAGTGTGATACCTTTGTATTATTACCAATTGTTGATTTTTTAATTTCAACAAAATCACCAATTCTAACATGGTCTCCAATATTACTTTCTGGTCTAACGTAAGCAAATGGTCCTACAGTTGTTTCCTCACCTATTTTACTATCTAAAATAACTGAACTTTGAATTTCAACACCATTTCCTATTATGCTATTATTAATTCTTGAGTTAGGATATAAAACACAATCTTCTCCTATAACTGTTTTTCCTTCTAACACGTTACCTGGATAGATTATAGTATCTTGACCAATAACTACATCTGGCTCTATATATGTGTTTAGAGGGTCTATTATAGTAACTCCATTATCTAAATGAGTTCTATTTATTCTGTTTCTCATTATACTCTCAACTTTAGCAAGTTCAGCTCTTGAATTAACACCTAAAGTCTCTTCAAAATCTGTAATCATAGCTCCAACTTTTTTACTCTCTTTCTTTAATATTTCTATAACATCTGTTAAGTAATATTCTCCTTGAGCATTATCATTTGAAAGTTGTTCTAAAGAAGTTAGTAAGCTTTCTATATCAAAGCAATACATTCCTGCATTTACTTCTTGTATCTTTATTTCTTCCTCATTGCAATCTTTATGTTCTACAATTTTCTCAACTGATTCACCATTTCTAACTATTCTTCCATAACCAGTTGGGTTTTCAATTACTGATGTTAATAAAGTAGCTGAATTTTTTTCATTAATATGTGTGTCAACTAAATTTTTAACAGTTTCTGGCTTTATTAAAGGAGCATCTCCTGTAAATATAGCTACTACTCCAGTTTTTCCTGCTAAAAAATCTTTAGCACATATTACTGCATGACCAGTTCCTAACTGCTCTGCTTGTAAAGAATAACTTACATTTTTTGATGAAGTTCTTTCTTTAACTAATTCTGCACCTTTTCCAATTATTACATTAACATCTTCTATCTCAGCTCTTCTCATAGCATCGATAACATGATTAACCATTTCTTTTCCACAAGCTTTATGTAGAACCTTTGGTAACTTAGATTTTATTCTAGTCCCTTGACCTGCTGCTAATATTATAGCACATTTGTTCATAAAAACACCTCTTTGTGATACTCATTTTATTATATAAGCTATACTATTTAAAATTAATCTCTTCTTTTGTTGTGAAATCTTCAAATTTCTCATTTTCAATTATATTTTAATAAATTACTTATTTCAATAATAAGTTATTAATGATATTAACATGAAATTCATTATGTTTTAGACAAAAAAATAAAAGGAAGGCATCTTCCTTTTATTAAAATTACTCTTGAACATCTAAATTTTTAACTTTCTCATACTCATCAAGAATAGCTTTTTGAATTTGCTCCCTAGTTTCTGTATTTATAGGATGAGCTATATCCTTAAACTCTCCATCTGGTGTTTTTCTGCTAGGCATAGCTATGAAAAGACCATTTTGTCCTTCTATAACTTTGATATCATGTACAACAAATTGATTCTCAAAAGTTACTGAAACTATAGCTTTCATCTTACCTTCTGCAGATATTTTTCTAATTCTTACATCTGTAATATTCATCATGGTACACCTCCAGTTGTTGTTACTATGTATATTCTATACAAAATATAGAAATCCTTCTTTTTTTAATATTTTTTGTAAATTATTCTTTAACACATAGTAACTTTAATCCTTAAACAGAAGGTACCATTTTTACTCCATCTTCATTTATTTCAACAATATCAATTAATGATACATAATCCTTAGTTATTTTATTAGTTGATAGTTTGTTATCTATTAGAACTCCAATTCCCATAAGTTCAGAATCAAACTCTTTTAATAAATCAACTAATCCCTTAGCAGTTCCGCCACCTCTCATGAAATCATCTATGAATATACATTTACTTCCCTGCTTTAATGATTTTCTAGATAAGCACATTTGCTGTATTTTTCCTGAAGTTCCTGAAACATAATTTATAGAAACTGTTGATCCCTCTGTAACCTTACTATCTCTTCTAGCTGTTATAAGTTGTACTCCTAAGCATTTAGCTACTTCATATGCTAGTGGAACTCCTTTTGTTTCAACTGTTATTACATAATCTATATCCATTTCTTGGAAATAAGATGCTAAAATAACAGAAGCTTTATTTATTATGCTAGGATCAAACATTATGTCTGTAACATATAAGAAATTTCCTGGAACAACTCTATTACTTTCACTTGCAATTTCGCATAATTCTTCTAAAAACTTTTTCTTTTCTTCTTCTCCCATTTCTGGAATATATCTTATTCCACCAGCTGCACCAGCTATTGTTTCAACTTTTCCCATTGAAAATTTAGCTAATATTTCTCTAACAATAACTATATCTTCACTTATTGTTGATTTAGCAGCATTTAAAAGTTCTGAGAATTTATTTAATCCTATTATCTTATTAGGATTTTCTATAAGAACCTTTGTTATAATCGATACTCTACTATTTCTACTTAGTTTCTCCATATTAATCACCTGACCTATATAAATTTCCAGTATATATTTTCCACTTATAATTCATATTTTATTCTTTATAAAACACATATATTTTTATAAATATTTCCCTTTTTATTCTGCATGTAAAATAATTATAGCAAACTTTATTAAGGCTGTTAACCAATTATATATTACACATTGCGAATTTTAATATTTTTTTCTTAATAATTATTAAGATGTCTTAATAATTATATAAAGATTAATAAATTCCTTTTGGTACAAAAGGCAATAAATTTTCATAAAATATTTTTAAAAATGCTTTTAAAAAGAATTTTTTTGTGTGCTTTTCTAAAAAAGTGTATATAATTATTAGTGTATATAAGTAAAGGAGTTGATATCTTGGCTTTCGATTTATTAAAAGATATTGATAAAAAAGTTCATTTCATAGGAATTGGTGGAGTTAGTATGAGTGGTTTAGCTGCCGTACTACTTAATGCTGGTTACAAAGTTTCAGGATCTGATTCAAAGGAATCAGAAATTACTAATAGATTAATAGAAGAAGGTGCCAAAATATACATAGGTCACAGTAAAGATAACTTACAAGATGTTGATGTAGTTGTATATACCGCTGCAATACCTAGCGATAATCCTGAAATAGTTAAAGCTAAAGAAGATAATCTTATCCTAATGGATAGAGCTGAATTTTTAGGACAAATTATGAAGGGTCATAAATTTAATGTTGCTGTAGCAGGAACTCATGGAAAAACAACAACTACTTCTATGATTTCACATGTTGCACTTAGCGCAGATTTAGATCCTACAATATTAGTTGGTGGAGATTTAGATATAATCCATGGAAATTTCAGAGTTGGAAATAGTGAATATTTCATAACTGAAGCTTGTGAATATAAGCAAAGTTTCTTAAGATTTTTCCCTTACGTGGGAATAATACTAAATATAGATGCCGACCATCTTGATTTCTATAAGGATATAAATCACATAAAGGATACATTTAAGCAATTTGTTAACTTAATTCCTAATGATGGATATATTATAGGAAATGCTGATGATAAAAAGGTTCTTGAAGTTCTTGATGGAGCTAAATGTAATGTATTAACTTATGGAATCAATGCTGGAGATATACAAGCTAAAAATATAGAGTTTAACGAAAAAGGTTGTGCTACTTTTGATGTATTTAAAGGTGAAGAAAAACTTCTTTCTCTTTCTTTAAATGTACCTGGTATGCATAATGTATCAAACTCATTATCAGCTGTATGTTTATCAGAAATATTCAAGATTCCTGCCGAATCAGTAATATCAGGGCTTTCATCTTTTGGAGGAGCTCATAAGAGATTCGAATATAAAGGTAAAAAGAATGATATAACTGTTATTGATGACTACGCTCATCACCCAGTTGAAATAAAGGCTACATTAAGTACAGCAAAGAAAATGTCTCACAATAAAACAATCTGTGTATTCCAACCACACACTTATACAAGAACAAAAACTCTTTTCGATGATTTCGTTAAGTGTTTTGATGACTGTGATGAACTTATTTTAATGGATATATATGCAGCTAGAGAAAAAGATTTAGGTGAAATAAATTCAGACCAATTAGGAGATGCCATAAGAGCTCATGGAGTTAAATGTATTAATGTACATTCTCATGAGGAAGCATTAGAATATGTAAAGGCTAACTCATCAAAAGGTGACCTACTTTTAACAGTAGGAGCAGGTGATGTAGTTAAAGTTGGTGAACTTTTTTTAAAGTAAATTTTTAAAAAGACTATTTTATTTAAAAAAAGGCTATTTTATTAAAAAAATAGTCTTTTTTTGTTTGCATTATGATAAAAATAATGTTATCATTTACATGTAGTATTTTTCTTTTCTTGTGCAGTTTGATGAAAGCGATAACATACTTAATTAAAATTTAATTTTTCTACTAAGGAAAATATTGTTTAATTATTTTCGCAGTTCATCTATAATAGTGTACAAGGAGGAAGAATGCCATGTCTGTAACAATTAATAATATTGCAAAAGAAGCGGGTGTTTCTTTAGCTACTGTTTCAAGAGTTATAAATAACTCTGGATACGTAAAAGAAGAAACTCGTGAAAAAGTTATGAAAGTCATAAATAAATATAACTATACTCCTAGCGCTATTGCTAGAAGTCTTTCAAAAAATGTTACTAACACTATCGGAGTTATAGTTCCTGATATTACTAATCCATTCTTTGGATCTATAATAAAAGGAATAAGTGATGTTGCAGAAGCGAATGATCTTAACTTAATTCTTTGTGATTCTAGTGAAGACATTAATAAAGAAATTAAAGCTATTAAGACACTAAAGGAACAAAGAATTAGAGGAATTATCATTTGTCCAACCTCTGTTGAAAATGATTTAAATAGTGAATACCTAAAGGCTATAACTAGTTTAGGAATACCTGTAATCTTAGTTGATGGTAGTCTTAAATATCATAATTTCAATGGTGTTTTTGTGGACAACATCAAAGGTGCTTTTGATGCCACCGAGGCATTAATTAAAGAGAATCATACCGACATAGCTATAATAACAGGTCGTATGACATCTAAGCCAGCTCAAGATAGGTTATTAGGTTATGAAAAAGCATTGATAATGAATAATCTTCATATAAATAGTGGTTTAATTTTTTATGGAGATTATGAAGAAGAAAGTGGATATGAATGTACTAAAAAAATCTTATCAATGGAAAATAGACCTTCAGCAATTTTTGTATGTAACAATCTTATGACTTTAGGTTGCTTAAAAGCTTTAAGAGAAGCAAACATTGAAATATCAAAAGATATTTCTTTAATATCTTTCGATAATATACCTATACTAGATACTTTAGGTATAAACCTTAGCCATATAAATGGCCCAACTAGAGAGCTTGGAGAACTTAGTATGAATTTATTGATAGATTCTTTAAGCAATAAATCAAAAAAAGAATTAAGTAGTATAACAATAACTCCAGAACTTATTTTAAAAGGTTCTGAGAAGTTAATAAAATAATTCTAAATTTAATTTAGAATTTCATACATTTTAAAGTAAGCGTTACCACATACTAGAAATATTCCAAAATTAAAATCGTTAACAAAAAAATTTTTATTAAGAGGTGTAAAAGTTATGGATTTATCAAGTAAAATTAAAACAGCTGCTGAGTACATAAAAGGAAAAAGTAAATACAACCCAACAATAGGATTAATATTAGGATCAGGATTAGGTGCTATTGCAGATCAAATCGAAGATGCTGAATACTATCCATACAACGAAATTCCAAACTTCCCAGTTTCTACAGTTGAAGGACATGCTGGAAGATTAGTTATAGGAAAATTCCAAGGTAAAGAAGTTGTTGCAATGCAAGGAAGATTCCACTACTACGAAGGTTACTCAATGCAAGAAGTTACTTGCCCAGTAAGAGTAATGAGATTATTAGGAGTTGAAACTTTAGTAGTTACTAACGCTGCTGGAGCAGTAAATAAAGATTATACTCCTGGAGATTTAATGATAATATCAGATCACTTAAATTTATCTGGTTCAAATCCTTTAATAGGTAAAAACTTAGATGAATTTGGTCCTAGATTCCCTGATATGTCAAATGCTTATGACAAAGAACTTAGAACTCAAGTTAAAAATATAGCTAAAAATTTAGGAATAGAAGTAAGAGAAGGTGTGTATGCTATGTTTAGTGGCCCAACTTACGAAACTCCTGCTGAAATAAGAATGGCTAGAACATTAGGAGCAGATGCAGTTGGTATGTCAACAGTTCCTGAAGTTATAATAGCTAACCATAGTGGAATGAAGGTTATAGGCGTTTCATGTATGACTAACATGGCTGCTGGTATATTAGATCAACCTCTTAACCATGAAGAAGTTATGGAGACTTCAGCTAAAGTTAGAAAAACATTCATTGAATTAATGACTAATATCATCAAAGAAATTTAATAAAGTTAATTAAAAATACATTTTTTAACTTTTATTAAATACAAAACTAGTATAAAATAAAATAAAAAAACTTAAGAAAAGGAGAACAAAAGTGGATAGGTTTATTGGTGTAATAGGTCTTATATGTATTATTGGTGTAGCAGTTCTTTTTTCTGAAAACAGAAAGAAGATCAACTGGAGACTTGTTGTAACAGGTCTTTTACTACAAATTATTTTTGCTCTAATAATTTTAAAGTTCCCTCCAGGAAGAGCTGTATTCGAAGGTGTTAGTGCTGGAATAACTAAATTATTAGATTTTACTAGGGAAGGTACTTCTTTCTTATTCGGTTCATTACTTGATACAAATCAGTTTGGTATGATATTCGCATTACAAGTTTTACCAACTATTATATTCTTCTCATCATTAATGAGCGTACTTTATCACTTAGGTGTAGTTCAAGTAGTAATTAAATTTGTTGCTAAAGGTGTTTGTAAATTATTAGGAACAAGTGGTGCTGAAACTTTCAGTGCTGTTGGTAACATATTCTTAGGTCAAACTGAGGCTCCGCTTCTAGTTAAACCATACATAAAAAACATGACTAAATCAGAGTTATGTGCAATTATGGTAGGTGGTATGGCTACTGTTGCTGGTGGTGTTATGGCTGGTTACGTAGCTATGGGTGTTGACGCAGGTAGCTTACTTGCAGCGTCAATCATGGCAGCCCCTGCTGGATTAGTACTTGCTAAAATCTTAGTTCCAGAAACTGAAGAGCCAGAAACTAGAGGTGGCGGAAATATCGATTTTAAAGTTGAAAGTGAAAATGTTATTGAAGCTGCTGCAAACGGTGCTTCAGAAGGTTTAGGATTAGCATTAAACGTTGGTGCTATGCTTCTTGCATTCGTTGCTCTTATCGCTATGATAAACGCATTATTTGGATGGGTTGGTGGATTCTTCGGAATGCCTTACATAAGCTTAAACTGGATACTTGGTAGATTATTTGCTCCTATAGCATTTATAATGGGTGTTCCAGCAAAAGATATCTTTACTGCTGGTGATTTATTAGGTATCAAACTTGCTGTTAATGAGTTCTTAGCTTACTCACAATTAGGAACTTACATACATGCAGGTACTTTAGATCCTAAGACAATTATGATATTAACTTACGCACTTTGCGGATTCGCTAACTTAAGTTCAGTTGCAGTCCAATTAGGTGGTATAGGTGGATTAGCACCTGAGAAAAAACCAACTATAGCTAAGTTAGGATTAAAAGCGCTTTTAGGTGGTACATTAGCTACATTCATGACTGCAACAATTGCAGGTATATTATTCACTCCTTAATAAATAGGAAAAAACGTTTAGATTGTAATAAGTAAAAAAAGAACATTCTTGAATTAAGAATGTTCTTTTTTTTTATTTAAAATTATTCTACTACAACTAATTCTTTGTTTAATTTATTCAATCTTTCACAGCCATCTTCAGTAACTAAAACTAAATCCTCTATTCTAACTCCCATATCTCCTTGAAGATATATTCCTGGTTCTACAGAGAAAATCATACCTGGTTTAACTTCATCAGTATTAGTTGATCCAACATCACCAAAATCATGAGTTTCTATTCCTATTGAATGTCCTGTTCTATGAGTAAAGTATTTCCCGTAACCTTTACCTTCTATAACATCTCTAGCCGCTTTATCTATATCACAGAATCTAACACCTGGCTTAATCATTTCTATAGCCTTTTTATTAGCTTCTAAAACAGTGTTAAATATTTCTTTTTGATGTTCTGTGGGTTCACCAAAGAATACACATCTAGTCATATCTGAACAGTAGTAATCTTTTCTACATCCAGTATCTATTAAAACGCCCATTCCTTTTTCTAATTTTTGCTCTCCTGATTCTGCATGTGGATCTGCTGCATTAGCTGCAAAAGCAACGATTGGTTCAAATGAGTATCCTTGACAACCATACTCTGCATAACCTTTTCCTAAGATTTCTACTACCTCTTTTTCAGTCATTCCTTCTTTAAGGCTATTTATTGCTTTTTCTACTACTATGTCATTTATTCTTGAAGCTTCTTTCATTAAAGCTATTTCTTCATCATCTTTTCTCATTCTAACTCTATCAACTATAGGTGATCCATTAACAAATTTCTTTGCTGATTTTCTATCTAATAATTGAATTAAGAAATGTGCTTTCCAATCTTTATCTATTCCTAAAACTTCATCATGATCTATTATTTCATCTAAAATATCTATTGGATTCATAGTATCGTTATACCATAAAATATCAATACCTAAATCCTCATTTATTGGAAATAGTTCATTTACTATGAACTTTTGCTCACCTTTTGTATTTAAATAAAGTGTTATCATCCTTTCTCCTGGTGATATCCACTTACCTGTTAAATAAAATATTGATGCAGGTGAAGAAACTAACATTTGAGGTATATTATTTGCCTCCATAGCTTCTAAAATTCTTTTTACTCTTCCTTCTTTCACCCTAATCACTCCTCTCTAAATAGTTAAAATTCTTTAAATAAATTATATCATAGTTTCAAATTATCTAATAATTTATATAACTTTACTATTTGTAATATTTATTTTTTTATTTTATCCATTAATTTTTTTATTTTGTCCATTAAATTGTTATATAATATTTATAGTAAAAAAATACTTAATAAACAGGAGGTCTTAAAATTGAGAATAGCAGTAATATCAGATATACATGGAAACTTATATGCCTTAAGAGAAGTTTTAGAAGATATAGATAACCAAAATATTGATTCTATAATATGTTTAGGAGATTTAGTTGGTTATGGACCTCATCCTAATGAAGTAATAGCACTTATTAAGAGAAGAAATATTCTATCCTTAAAAGGTAATTATGATGCTTCTGTTGTGGATAATGATTATACATACATTAGAGATACAGAGATAAACTCTTTTTCTCTTCCTTGGACAGCAGCCGAACTAAGAACACCAAATAGATACTATTTAGATAACTTACCTAATGATCTTTCTATAAATGTATGTGGAAAATCTATTAAATTTGTTCATGGTAGCCCAAGAAGAATAAATGAATATCTAAGTGAAGATTATTCTGAATTAGATGAAATAATGAGCGAACTTAAAGAGGAT
Source organism: Clostridium sp. LIBA-8841 (assembly GCF_057782475.1). Classification (NCBI taxonomy): domain Bacteria; kingdom Bacillati; phylum Bacillota; class Clostridia; order Eubacteriales; family Clostridiaceae; genus Clostridium; species Clostridium sp. LIBA-8841. The sequence goes on from NZ_CM173488.1 coordinate 3,640,761, forward strand.
GTTTTAGTTTGTGCTCATACTCATATTCCTTACGCTAAAAAGGTGGGAAACAAAGTTATAATAAATGATGGTAGTGTTGGTAAACCTAAAAACGGTAAACCTCATGCAACTTATGTGATCCTAGACTTCTCTAATGAATTTAAATTAAAAGTAGAAATGAAAACTGTTCCTTATGAATTTAAAAGAACTATGAAAGATATGGAAATGAAAAACTTTCCTCAAAAATTAATTTATTCTTATGAGTCTGGAAAAGAATAAAAATAAAGCTAGATTAATTTTAATCTAGCTTTATTTTTTAACAATCCTTATAACTACAACTTAAAACTCCTGCAATACTTAAATTTTTTAGTGGTGTCTTATCATTTCCATAAGTCTCTTTATATTCACCTGTTAAGTCACATCCAACCTTTATATTTTTTTCTCTCCATCCTTCTACATCTGTTAAATCATAAACTGTACCAAATATAGCTATATATGGTGGATTTCCATTCTTACCATCATATTTGCTAAGTTCATTTATGTTAAATTCCTTAACTTTATTTCTTTCTAAATAATCTATCTTATCATAAACAACTGTTCCAATTATAGGTAATTCAATCAATATACTTCTATCTCCATTACGATATTCATTAAAGAATGAAGTAAGATCACTTCCTAATTTTAATTTATTATAGGGATTCTTTTTAAATGTATCTATATTGCTTACATCATAAATTACTCCATCTACTGCTATATAAGCTGCATTTCCATTTTTCCCATCATAATTTTTTAACTCACCTAATGTTAAATCTCTATTGATAGCTTGAATATGCTTGCCTCTTTGACTTTCTTCAAAATCATGTAATATTGCTACTATTCTAGCTCCTTTTAAAACATCTCTATTGTCTTTATAATATTCATTAAACTCTTTAGTTGCATCAACTCCTAAAGGTAATTTTTTATAAGACCTTAATTTTAAAAATGATAGTCCAGTTACATCATAGACCATATCATCAATAGCCATATAAGAAGGTTTTCCATCCTCTCCATTATATTTTTTTAATTCTTCTGAACTCATTATTTTTAATGTTTTTTGCGGATAATATTCTTCTACATCCTCTATAAACTGAATTTCCTCTGGCTCTGCCAATAATCCTACATTAGGAATCTTAGATAACAAAGACAAATCTCTTTCATTATATTCATTAAATTCCTTAGTTAAATCTCTTCCTAACATTAATTCATTGTATGGACTCTTTTTAAATAAATCTATGTTTGTGACATCATAAATAACACCATCTATAGCAACATATTCAGGTTTTCCATTTTTTCCATTGAAACTAGCCAATTCTTCTGGAGTAAGAATTAACATATCCACCTCTTTATTCCTTGTTCTAAATCCTTCAAACTCTTGGAAAACAGCTTCTATTTTGTCCTTATATATTTTAGAATTTTTATCTTTTCTTGCTAAAGTCATTAAGTACTTTAATTTATTTATTTGTTCAAACTTATCTTCAAAAAAATTGCACATAAAAACTCCCCTATTGCATACTATATCTATATATTTCTATGTGGTTAATATTGCAAATGTTAATGTTTTATTGTAAAATCATTATTAATCGAACTAAATAAGATTTTTATTTACTATGAAGAGAAGAGTAAGCTTAGGAAGTAGCTAACAGCGAGCAGATTATGGTGTGAGTTCTGCAGTGAAGCCTATTCTGAAGAACATCTCTGAGTTTCTAACCGAAATCCACTTTGGAGAGTAGACTTAGACGGATTCAAACCGTTATACTTGAAGAACATTTTTGTGTTCATAAAGCCGGCTATTTTTATAGCAATTTGGGTGGTACCGCGAATAATGCCATTCGTCCCATTATCTTAATGTGGATGAAGGGCTTTTTTATTTGGAATAAAAACTTAATTAAGAAAGAGAGGAAACAATAATGAAAGATGTAGTTTTAGTAAAAAGTCTTTACAGAAACACTAGTGAATATAGTGATAAAAAAGTAAAAATATCAGGTTGGATAAGAACTTTAAGAGCATCAAATGCTTTTGGATTTATAGAAGTTAATGATGGTTCTTTCTTTAAAAACGTTCAAGTTGTTTTTGATAGTGCTAAAGTATCAAATTATAAAGAAATTTCTAAATTACCTATAAGTTCATCAATCTCAGTTATAGGAACTTTAGTTGAAACTCCAGATTCAAAACAACCATTTGAAATTCAAGCAGAAGAAATAATAGTAGAAGGAATGTCAGATTCAGATTATCCTCTACAAAAGAAAAGACATACTTTTGAGTACTTAAGAACAATAGCTCACTTAAGACCAAGAAGTAATGCTTTCTCAGCTACATTCAGAGTAAGAAGTGTTGCAGCTTATGCTATACATAAGTTCTTCCAAGATCAAGGATTTGTTTACACTCATACTCCAATAATAACTGGTTCAGATGCTGAAGGTGCTGGAGAAATGTTCAGAGTAACAACTTTAGACATGATGGCTCCTCCAATAGCTGAAGAAGGTGGAATTGACTTCTCACAAGATTTCTTTGGAAAAGAAACTAACCTTACAGTTTCTGGACAATTAAATGCTGAGTGTTTCGCTTTAGCATTTAGAAATATTTATACTTTTGGACCTACATTTAGAGCAGAAAACTCAAACACAGTGAAACATGCTGCTGAGTTCTGGATGATAGAACCTGAAATGGCATTTGCTGATTTAGTAGATGACATGGAAGTTGCTGAAAACATGTTAAAATACGTTATAAAATATGTTATGGATGAATGTCCAGAAGAAATAGCATTCTTCAACCAATTTGTTGATAAAGGATTATTAGAAAGATTAAACCATGTTGTAAGCTCAGAATTCGGAAAAGTTACTTACACTGAAGCTGTTAGATTACTTCAAGAATCAGGTAAAGAATTCGAATATCCAGTTGAGTGGGGAATAGATCTTCAAACTGAGCACGAAAGATATTTAACAGAAGAAATATTCAAAAAACCTGTATTCGTAACTGACTATCCAAAAGATATTAAAGCATTCTACATGAGATTAAACGAAGACGGAAAAACAGTTGCTGCTATGGATTGCTTAGTTCCTGGAATAGGAGAAATCATAGGTGGTAGCCAAAGAGAAGAAAGACTTGATGTTTTAAAAGCTAGAATGGCTGAATTAAACTTAAGTGAAGAAGATTACTGGTGGTACTTAGAACTTAGAAAATACGGTGAAACTGTTCACTCAGGATTTGGTCTAGGTTTCGAAAGATTAATCATGTACATCACAGGAATGGCTAACATAAGAGATGTAATTCCATTCCCAAGAACTACTGGTTCATCAGAATTCTAATAAAAAAAGAAGTGGATTTCTCCACTTCTTTTTTATTTAGTTTAATATTAATAGAATGATTATTTATTATACTATTGGCATCTTTTATTTGCTAATTCATATAATGTTCTAACACCGGCACCTGTACCGCCTACTGGACAATAATCTCCTTTTTTATCAGAGAATGCTGGTCCTGCTATATCTAAATGTAACCATGGTTTATTGTCAACAAATTCACCAATGAATAAACCAGCTGTTATTGTTCCTGCATATTTTCCACCTATATTTTTCAAATCTGCTATGTTTGATTCTATAAGCTTATTGTAATCTTCAAAGCTAGGCATTTGCCATACCTTTTCTCCAGTTTCCTTTGCAGCTTCTCTTAATTCCCCATAAAATTCATCCTTGTTAGTTAATACAGCTGTAACATCTTCACCTAAAGAAACCACAGCGGCACCAGTTAAAGTAGCTACATCTATAACCTCACTAGCTTTTTCTTTTTCTATAGCATAAGTTACAGCATCTATTAAAGTAAGTCTTCCCTCAGCATCAGTATTTAAAATTTCTATTGTCTTACCAGCCATAGAACCAATTATATCTCCTGGCTTATATGCATGACCTGATATTAAGTTTTCACAAGCAGCAACTACAGCTATTACATTTATTTTTAGATTTTTCTTAGCTATAGCACTTATAGCTCCTATAACAGCAGCAGCGCCTCCCATATCAGCCTTCATTGTAACCATTCCTGCATTAGTTTTTAAAGAATATCCACCTGAATCATAAGTTAATCCCTTTCCTACTAATGCTAATCTATTATCCATATTATCTCTATCACCAAAATATCTCATTACAATAAGTCTTGGTAGATTATCTGAGCCCTTTCCTACTGATAAGAAAGATTCCATTTTTAATTCCTCTATTTGTTTTTCATCAAAGACTTCAACTTCAAAGCCATATTTTGAACCTATATTTTGAACTTCTTCAGCTAAAGTCTCTGGATACATCTTGTTAGCAGGTTCATTTACTAAATCTCTTGCTAAACAAGTAGTTTCTGAAAGTAAAATTGCTTCACTAACAGCTTTTTCACAACGTTCTATATCCTCTTCTTTAATGTTATGTCCACCAATATGAATAGTGACATCGGCCTCTTCTTTTTTATTACTCTTGTATTTATTAAATGTATATGATGATAAAGCTAATCCTTCTACCATTGCTTTTAAAGTATCTTCTATTCCTATATTATCTACTGAATCAAATCTTAAGAAAACACTTTCACTCTTCAATCTCTTAATCTCATTTACGACTTTACCAAAGGCTCTTCTTAATTTTTCTTTAGTTAACTCTTTTGATTTTCCAAGACCTAATAAAATTACATCTTGTATATCCTCATTAGTCATTCTATTTATACTGAATATTTCTCCATAAGCTCCTTTAAATTGGCCTTTTTTCTTAAGTATATCTATCTTACTGTTAATTTCTTCATTAGGTATCTTTGTTTCATCTTCAAAATATGGGATTAATAATGCATTTGTTTCTGTACACTTTGTTTTCTTTACTAAAAAATTATACATTTATTTTCCACCTCTTTAAATTTTTATAATTAATATATCACATTTGTTTTTAATAATCTATTTTTAATATATATCTAAAGTTAAAAAAAGTATGTAACCTAGATTACCAGATTTAATATAAAGGCTCTTTTTTAAATCAACACTCACTAAAAAAAGAATCAATAAAAAAAAAGCTTAACTATAAAGTTAAGCTTTATGCTAATCCAATAATAGATAATATACGTTCTCTAACATTATTTCTATCATTATTTATTTTGTTTAAGAAGGAAACACGCTCTTCACTATTTCTGAAAGCTTCCTGTGGAATTGAAATATAATCAATTGAAGATATAAATATATATATATTTCCCCTAAAAGAAGAAATTTCTCTTATGATTTTCCATGGATACATTCTTTCTTCAATTCCTTCATTGTATTTTATTTTTAACCCATGACTCATAACCTCAACTGTACACTTACCAAACATGTTTTTACTCTCTAGAAAGTTTACTTTTTCATTTATACTTTCCTCTATTATCTTTCTATTTTTAATATTGCATATTATAGAAAAAATAAGCCATGCTAGTAAGGTAATTGCATAAAAACTATTGTTAAGATTTTTACTAGCCTTAATGAACACCATGGTCATTACAAATACAAATACAGCTCCTAAGATCTCAAACAAAATCCATATGAAAAATTCTCTGCTTATAAATTCTTTTCGACACTTTACAAATTCATTTTTGCCTAAAATAAATTCTAACATATACGCTTTCTACTCCCCTTAAGCAATCTAATTCTCAACTTCCCAATATTTATATAAATAATTTTACCATAGCTTTTTCGCATAAACTATTATGAACATATTACAATTGAAGTTTTTTACAAAATCTTAATTCTTAAAATTCCAGTTCAATTATTCTTCCTTCTTTTAAACTTTTTTTAACGTCTATTATTCTTTGATTTGAAGAACCTCTAAATTTAAGTCCATCTTCTTTATTATCTATTTCAAATTTTCCATCAACCAATACATCTATATTCTCTAAAAATTCTTTCCACTTATTAAACTCATCAGCCTTTTCTAATAAGTGTTCAAATCTATATCCAGTATAGCTCCAAACATTTAATCCAAAGTCTTTAGCTGCCTTAGCTATATATATGAACTTATTAGCTTGTTCTAATGGATCTCCACCACTAAATGTTACTCCATCTATAAAAGGATTTTCTGATAAGTCTTTTATTAATTCATCTATGTCCATTTCCTCACCACCATTAAAGTCGTGAGTATCTGGATTAAAACATCCTCTGCAATTATGTCTACATCCTTGTGAAAAGAAAACTCTTCTTATTCCTGGTCCATTTACTAAACTCTCATAGGCGATTCCTGATAATCTAATGGTATTACTCATAAAAAATTACCTCCTGCTTTATTATATGTTCCTTTTTTTTAATTTAACTGTTTAAAAATGCTTACTATTGTTAATTATTAAAATAAGTATTTAATTAGGGGGTACACAATGAATAATCAAAACTTATTTTTAAAAATTGAGAAGCATTTATTAGAGGATAATAAACCATCCATATTCTTAAATCAAATTAAGGATGAAGAATCATTTAAAAATTCTTCTTTTAATATTTTCAACCAACTTAATAAAGAAAATCAAATCGACCAATCTAATCCTTGGACTCATACATTAAATGTAGTAGACCTAGCTTCAAAATACAAAGATTTATCTAACGACCCAAAAGCTTTTATGTGGTCTGCATTCTTCCATGATATTGGAAAAGCGAGAACTTTAAACCCAATACACGATAGAGTTGGAGGAGAAATAACTAGAAGAATCCTTAGAGAATATAGCGATGATGATACTCTAAATGAAAACATAATAGCACTAGTAAAGCATCATTCTGCACCGGCTTTTGTCCTAAATAGAATTTCATATAGCATTATAGATTTAATAAATACAACTGATATTCATGATGTGGCTTTATTATCCTTATGCAATAAATTAGGCAATATACATTCTCAAAAAAATAACTTAGAAACTTATCTTTTGGATAGCAATAAATTTCTTCAAGTCATGTCTAGTAAAACCTGTGTTACATTCAAAGAAATCATAATCTAAAAAAAGGGTTATATTAATAGAATCTTACTTTGAAACTATTAATATAACCCTTTTATTTATACAACTATTAAATTATCATCAACTTCATTTTTTTCGATGTCACTTATAACATTCTTTATCCACTTTCCAGACTTTAATCTTACTAACTCAAATATTATTTTTAAAAATTCTTCTGTACATATTAAGAAATAGACTCCATAAATAGGTAATGAAAATACAGTAGCACCTAAGAATGCCATAGGAACAGCATAAAGCCATATAGTTCCGCATTGAACTAGCATAGAATAAGTTGTATCTCCGCCACCTCTAAAAACACCAACAATCATAACCATATTAAAAGCTCTTATTGTGAAGAATAATCCTATTACTCTTAAAACCTTAACTGTATCTAAATAAGTACCTTGACTTACATTGAAAGGCTTAAGTGCTAATGGTGCTGTTATCCATATTAAAACTCCTAAAACAAATCCAACACCAACAGCTATAATAGCTATATTTTTAGCATATTCTCTTGCTATCCCCTCCTCATTAGATCCTATTTTATTTCCTATCATTATTGATGAAGCCGTAGCTAATCCTATTAATAAAACCATAAACATGTTATTTAAGGTAGTAGCTATTTGCATACTGGCAACAGCATTAGTTCCTATCCTAGCATAGGCAATAGAATAAGCTGTCATACCTAGTGACCATATAATTTCGTTTGCTATAACAGACCAAGAAGTTTTAAAATAAATTTTTACAAAGTTAAAATCAAAGGATATAAGTTCATTTAACTTTAATGCTACTTTATTCTTTCTAAAGTAAACAAAAGAAACTATAAATATCATTTCAATTAATCTAGCTATTGTAGTTGCTAAAGCAGCTCCACTAACTCCCATAGGTTCAAATCCTAGGTTCCCAAATATAAATACCCAATTTAAAAATGCATTTATTAAAACCCCAACCATACTAGCATACATAGGAACTTTAGGTTGCTCTGTACTTCTTAAAGCTGAAGAATACGCTTGAGTAAAATTAGTAAAAATACAACTTATAGCAACAATCTGTAAATATCGCGCTCCTAATTCTATTACTCCCAAATCATTAGATAGAATATTCATTATTTCATAGGAAAAAAATCCAGAGCCTAAAGCAAAAATAGTTGATACTATAAGTCCAATAGATATATCTAACCCTAAAACTTTTTTTATATTTTTCAAATCTTTCTTACCCCAAAACTGAGACATAAAAACGCTAGCTCCAGCATTTATTCCAAGAATACATAGTGTAAAAATAAATATATATTGGTTTGCTAACCCAACAGATGCTATAGCTTCTTCACCTAGTTTACCTACCATTAAATTATCAACTAAATTTAATGATGATGTAATAAAACTTTGTATAGTAATAGGAACAGCCATCATTATCATAGTAGATAAAAAATCTTTATTTTTAAAAGCTTTAACCAAAATTAATCCCCCTTTTTTAAAACTACATAAAAAAATAAAAGCAAATGGGTAGTCTTTAGCCGCCCATCTGCTTTTAAATCCTATTTATTGTCTAATAAATAAGGTCTATAGTCAATATGATTCCATACTTATTCACATTACTTTAAAATATTTATAATTAAAACCTTTAGCTACCCAAATTTTTACTGGAATCTCTCATAGTTTTTATTGTATAATATACATCTCACTGTAATTTTCAGTGAAAGTACACCAAATTACTAACAATAATACGTTCAAAAAATTATCCACAGAATATTTTTTTGAAACTTATCCACAGTTGTTAAAATAAAAAATAATCCACAGCCAATTAAAATTTATTTGTCTGTGGATTATTTTCAGTTTTAATTCATATTTCTTATAATTTCATTTCCAAATTCTTTAGTAGAAGCACTTCCACCTAAATCAATAGTTAAAACTTTTCCTTCCTCAAAAACCTTTGTTAAAGACATTTCTATTTTTTCCGCATATTCATATTTTTCTAAATATCTTAACATCATTATTGCTGATTGAATTAATGCTGTAGGATTAGCTAAATTTTTTCCTGCTATTTGAGGTGCGCTTCCATGCACAGCTTCAAAGACTGCAAAGTCATCCCCAATATTAGCTCCTGGAACAATTCCTAATCCTCCAACTAATCCTGCACACAAATCTGATAAAATATCTCCATAAAGATTTGGCATAACTAAAACATCATATTTATCAGGATTTAATACTAAATTCATAGCAGCAGCATCAACTATTAAATCCTCATGCTCTACTTCGTTCTTTTCACATTCTTTTCTAAACACATCTAAAAATAAACCATCAGTTAGCTTCATAATGTTAGCTTTGTGTACACCTGTTATTTTTTTTCTCTTGTTATCTTTAACATATTTACAAGCAAAATTAACTATTTTTTCACAGGCGCTCTTTGTTATTATTTTTATGCTCTCTGCGCCATAATCCCCTAGCTTATGTTCTATTCCTGCATATAAATCTTCAGTATTCTCTCTAACTATAACTAAATCGACATCTGAATACCTTGACTTTATTCCTTTAAAGCTTTTTACTGGTCTTAAATTAGCATAAAGATTTAATTCTTGTCTTAAAGTCACATTTACACTTTTAAATCCGTATCCTATAGGCGTTGTTATTGGGCCTTTTATAGCTACCTTATTTCTTTTTATTGATTCTATAACTTCTCTTGGAAGAACTTCTCCAGAGATTTCAATTTGCCCTTCGCCAGCTTGTACTTCTTCCCATTCTATTTCTGCACCACTAGCACTTACAACATTTTTCATAACCTCTACTATTTCTGGTCCTATTCCATCACCTGGTATTAAAGTTACTCTATTCATAAATTCTTCCTCCTTAAATTATCTTCTTCTCTTATGATAATTTATTTTTCCACCGGCTTTTATGATTTCTTTTTCTTCTTTCGATAAATTTATCTGAACAAGTATCTCCGTATTTTTAGTGATATTTTTAACTTGTAAAACACCATTTTCTAAATTATTAAAAATATCCTCAATAATAAACTCATCCATTAACTCTATAGAATCGTAATCTTCTTTACTACTAAACTCCATAGGGATTATTCCACTATTTATTAAGTTCGCCTTATGAATTCTAGAAAAGGATTTAGCAATAACTCCTTTTACTCCAAGATATAGAGGTGCTAATGCCGCATGTTCTCTACTTGACCCTTGTCCATAATTCTCCCCAGCTATTATAAAACCACCATTATTTTCTTTAGCTCTTTTAGGAAAATCTTCATCAATAGTATTAAAACAATACTCAGATAAGTATGGTATATTACTTCTAAAAGGAAGCAACTTAGAGTTTGAAGGCATTATGTGATCTGTAGTTATATTATCTTCAACCTTCAATAAAACTTTTCCACATATTTTCACTTCAAGCTTTGAGTTAACAGGAAAACTCTTTATATTAGGTCCCTTTATAATATTTTCACTCTTATCCATAGAAGGACTTAAAATCATACTATCATCTATCAAGAAATTGTACTCTTCTTTCTCTTCTAAGTTTATATTTAACTTTCTAGGATCTGTTAAAACTCCTTTTAAAGCTGAAACTGCCGCTACTTCTGGACTAACTAAATAAACCTTAGCTGATAAAGTTCCACTTCGTCCATAGAAATTTCTATTAAAAGTTCTAAGTGAAACTTCATTAGTTCCTGGAGATTGTCCCATTCCTATGCAAGGACCACAAGAATTTTCTAATATTCTAGCACCAGAACTTATGATATCTCCTAACGCTCCGTTTCTAGAAATCATCTCCATAACTTGTCTTGATCCTGGAGCAATAACTAAACTTATATCCTTGTTAATTTTTCTTCCTTTTAGTATTTTAGCTACCTTCATTAAATCTTCATAAGAAGAATTTGTGCAACTACCAATAGCAACCTGATCAATCTTTATTTCTCCAACATCTTTAACTTTTTTCACATTATCGGGACTATGTGGAATTGCAACTAAAGGCTCCAATTCACTTAAATTAATTGTCATTTCTTCATCATAAAAAGCATCTTCGTCTGCTTTTAATTCACGGTAGTCCTCTTCTCTTCCTTGTTTTCTTAAAAATTTTAATGTATTTTCATCACTTGGGAATATTGATGCGGTTGCTCCAAGTTCTGCTCCCATATTAGTTATAGTGGCTCTTTGAGGAACAGTAAGAGTATTCACACCATCACCAGCATACTCATATATTTTTCCCACTCCACCCTTAACAGTTTCTATCCTTAAAACTTCTAAGATTATGTCCTTTGCAGAAACCATGTTCTTAAGCTTTCCTGTTAAATTAACTTTACAAACCTTTGGAACAACTATTTTATATGGTTTTCCTGCCATAGCTAAAGCAACATCTAACCCTCCTGCTCCAATAGCTAACATTCCACATCCACCTGCTGTTGGCGTGTGACTATCCGACCCTATTAAGGTTTCTCCTGGACATGAAAATCTCTCTAAAAAAACTTGATGACATATTCCATTACCAGGCTTTGAAAAATGAATCCCATATCTATTAGCAACAGTTTTTATATACTTGTGATCATCTGCATTTTCAAACCCTTGTTGAAGCATATTATGATCAACAAAAGCTACACTTCTCTTCGTCTTTACTCTATCTATATCTAAAGCTTCTAATTGAAGATATGCCATAGTTCCTGTAGAATCCTGAGTTAAAGTTTGGTCTATTTTTATTCCAATAAAATTTCCTGTTTTAAGTTCGCCTTCTACAAGATGAGTTTTTAATATCTTATAAACTAAATTATCCCCCAAATTTATTCCTCCTCTTTATTTATTGCTCATTTTAAAATATTTTTATCTTTAAAAATATAAATATATTTTTTTACTGATGCCCCATTTATTTATCAATAAAAAAATTTTCTATTTAATACAATAATCTTTATAAAGTTGTACTATTTCTTTGTCAAATAAGCTTCTCTTCAGCATTACTGAAAGTTCTCTAACCTTTTCTAAAAGACAACTTGCCTCTCCTTCTTTTAGAATAATTCCATACTCTTTGAACTTATTTACCAAAGCTGCTTTTCCAGAATGTTTACCTATGACTATTTGTCTTTGTAACCCTACTTCATCTGGATTAAAAGCTTCATAAGTTTTAGGATTTTTAAGAGCCCCATCTGCGTGAATACCTGATTCATGTCTAAACATATTATCTCCAACAATAGCTTTCCATGCAGGTAATTGTCTTCCTGAAGCCTTAGATACATATTCTGATACCTCTTTAAACATTTCTGTTTTAACTCCAATATCATATCCATGAACATATTTTAAACCCATAAGCACCTCTTCTAAAGCCGCATTTCCAGCTCTTTCTCCAAGACCATTAACCGTAACTCCTATATGATTTGCTCCCCCTAAAATTCCAGCTATAGCATTTGCTGTGGCCATTCCAAAGTCATTATGAGTATGCATTTCTACATCAATATTAGTATTTTTCTTAATCATTTCGATCTTTTCTCTTATACTAAATGGATCCATAACTCCAACAGTATCACAATACCTAAATCTATCTGCTCCAGCCTTTTTAGCTTCCAATATAAATTGACAAAGGAAATCATCATCTGCCCTTGATGCATCTTCTCCATTTACAGAAACATATAAACCATTTTTCTTTGCAAACTCTACAGAATTAATCATATTTTCTAAAACCCATTCTCTAGAGCTCTTAAGCTTATGCTTTATATGGATATCAGATACAGAAATAGATATAGCAACTGCATCAACTCCACAATCAATAGATTCTTCTATATCCTTTTTATTTGCCCTATTCCAGGCCATTATGCTTGGTTTAAGATTTTTCTTACATATTTCCTTAATAGCCTTTTTTTCATCTCCTCCCATAGTTGGAATACCAACTTCTAATTGATCAACGCCTAGTTCACTTAACATACTTGCAATTGTAATTTTCTCGTGATTAGCAAAAACAACACCTGCAGTTTGTTCTCCATCTCTTAATGTAGTATCAACTATATAAATCTTTTCTCCAGTATTTTTATCTATAACCGCCAAATCAATTTCCCCCTTTCATTTTTAAAGAGTATCTTATCACAGTGATAAAGCTTTTTCTATATACTCTCATAATAAAAATATTTATATGTTTAAACTAAAAAAAGATGACTAAAAGTCATCTTTTTTAATTTCATATAATTATATAGCTAATTTTAATTGTTCTTTTAATTCATTTGTGCAGAAAGAAGCATCTACACTATCTAAATAAATCTTTTTATAGTCTTCAAAATCTATATTAAAAGCTTTATCTACATTTTCAAATTCTTCAGTAAGAGTTATATTAGAAACTGTTCTATTATCTGTACTTAAGTTAACTTTTATATCATCCTTATGATATTTATAGATAGGATGTTCTTCATATTTAGCTACACCCTTTGTATCTATATTACTCTTAGGACACATTTCTAATGTTACTCCCTTATTTTTAACTAAATTATACGCTTCCTCATCATTAAATATAAATAATCCATGACCTATTCTCTCGGCACCTAAAAGTTCAATGGCATCTCTAACATTTTTTCCGTAACCAGTCTCACCTGCATGTATTGTAACTCTAAATCCAGCTTCTCTAGCCACCTTCATTACTTCTTCATAAGGTTTAACGAAGTTTTCTAATTCACAACCAGCTAAGTCTATAGCAACAACACCTTTTCCTATGAATTTCTTACCAGCCTCAATAACTTCATAAACACTATCTACAGAGTGATGTCTTAAGCATGATAATATTACATTACCTCTTATATCATAAAGCTCCTCTGCTTTTCTTATTCCTTTTATTACACTAGATATTACCTCTTCTTGAGTCATGCCTTTTTCTAAGTGGAATAATGGAGCAAATCTTATTTCTATATACTTTACATTTTCTTTGTTTGCATCTTCCATTAACTCAAATGCTACTCTTTCTAGATTTTCTGGTCTTTGTAATATACTTACAGGAAGATCAAATCTCTTTAAGTAATCATCTAATGATTCGCACTCTTCTGGAATAACTAATAATTCTTTTACCTTATCATAATCATAGTTATCTAATTCAATTCCTTCTTTTTTAGCTAATTCAATTGCTGTTTCAACTCTTAATGATCCATCTAAGTGACAATGTAATTCTATCTTTGGTAAATTTAATAAATTCATTTAAATATCCTCCATTAACTTAATTATTTATCTTATTATTCAATCTATAATTTCATAACATAAAAGCTTAGCTTTAATTTTATTTAATATCAAAGAATTTAATATTTGAAACTAATTTAGATAAAAAATTCAAAAAAAAATTCTTGATTACGAAGAAAGCAAATAGGCTTTCTTCGTAATCAAGAATTCTCGGTTCTTGGTAGAAACCCCCAATCCATATCATTAGGGTTATACGAAGTAACGTTTATTTTTATTTATTTTACCACATAAAAATTTATAGTCAATAATATTTTGTTAAATTTAAGACAATTCCATTTTAAACATAAAAAAGAAAAATCTATACATATATTTTAAGATTTTCTTATTTTATAAAATTTATAATCCTATAACGGTTTTTAAACTAAATAATACATCTTCAAAATATAAATTATAGATTTTTCTATTTAAAACTTGCCTATATTCCTATTATAAAAGCATTAAACGCAATGGTAAGCTTTTTTATTACCTTCTAAGTGAGAACATCTATCTTCTCTTTCTTGGTATTTTCCTGGACCAAATCTTTCATCAAGACTTAGGTATCCAGTAACTCTTGATACTCCTTGAATATCTTGACTTCCACAATTAGTACATTTGCACTCATTGTTGTGAAGATATGTTCCACAGTTTTTACAGTATCTTATATGGAAGTTAATACCCATATAACTTATATTAGTTTCCTTATAAGCATAGTTAACTATTTTCATTATAGTTTCTGCATTTGGACAATCATCAACTTCTATATAACTAATATGTCCACCATTACATAATTTATGATATGGTGCTTCTATATCAATCTTATTTTTTATTGATATTGGACAATAAACTGGAACATGATAACTATTAGTGTAGTAATCTTTATCTGTTACCCCTTTAATAATTCCAAAAGCCTTTTGGTCTTGCTTTATAAATTTACCTGATAAACCTTCTGCTGGTGTAGCATAGCAACTCCAGTTAAGTTTAGTTTCCTCAGCTAATCTATCACAATATTCTCTTATTCTTTCAACTATCTTTAATCCTAGCTCTCTAGCTGCCTCATCTTCACCATGATGCTTTCCTGTTAAAGCTATTAAAGTTTCCGCAACTCCTATAAATCCAATTCCCCAAGTTCCTTGCTTTAAGATTGGTTCGATTGAATCATCTGGTCCTAAGTTTTCTGCACCTTTCATTAATCCTTGACCTGCTACGAAAGGTAGATCCTTAACTCTTAAGTTCTTAAGAACTCCATATCTATGCATTAAAGATTCTTTAGCTATTCTTAATCTATCATCTAATAGCTCAAAGAATTTATTAATGTCCTTCTTTGCTAATATTCCAAGTCTAGGAAGGTTTATAGTTGTAGGGGCTATATTCCCTCTTCCTTTACATCCTGGCTCACCATTAACATTTTTCATAAGATAAGTTCTACATCCCATAGTTGCTGGCATATATCCTTTATCATAATATTCCTTATTAAAGTCCGCATCGATATTCATGAAAGTTGGATTCATTCTTTTAGCTGCTACTCTACATGCTAATTCATATAAATAGAAGTATGGATCTTCAGTTTCTCTATTTACACCTTCTTTTACTCTAAAGATTATGTTAGGGAATATTGGTTGTTCTCCTCTTCCTAACCCTTTTTCGTATTCTAATAAGAATATTTCACAAACTAAAGCCGCATCTTCATTATATGGTATTCCTAAGTTTAATGAACTAAATGGAACTTGAGATCCAGCTCTTGAATGCATTGTATTTAAGTTATAAACAACACCTTGCATTGCTTGGTGTACTCTTTCTCTTAATTTCTTCTCTACTAATTCATCTAACTTAGCACCTTCTAAGCCTAAACCTATATACTCTTCTCTTATTTCTTGTCTTGTAGGCTCTACAAACACACTCATATCATTATCAAAGTCTGGGTGTGATTGACCTCCAAACATATCATTTTGAGTTGATTGTAATAAAATACATGATAATTCCGCTGCTGTCTCTATTCTTCTTGGTGCATTAATAGTTCCGTATCCAGTGTTAAATCCACTTTGTAATAACTCACCAGTTGGTATGTGTAAGCAGTTTGTAGTTAAGTTATAACTATCTAAATCATGATAATACACATCTCCATTTTCATGAGCTTTTGCTAATTCTTTAGGCATTGTAGCTAAGTTATACCATTTGTTAGATTCTGAAGCTATTCTTAAAAGTTTTGATGAGAAGTTATTTCCTACGTTAGCATTATCTCTATCTGTCTCTACTCCGATCTTACTTATAGCTTTCATTAAATCTGATTTAATCTCTCTAACTTTTGTTCTTTCAGTTCTATATGCCTTATATGCTGTTGCTACTTTATTAAACCCATTATCTCTTAAAGCTTTTTCTACTAATACTTGAATTTCTTCAACAGTAACATCTGTCTTACCAGACATCTCTATATAATTAATTACCTTCTGTATAGTATCTAAAACTTGACTTTCTCTTATTGTAATACCAACTTCATTGGCCGCTCTCTTTATAGCATTTGCTATTTTATCCGCATTAAATCTTGATTCTCTACCGTCCCTTTTCACAACATGTAGCATTCTTACTTCCTCCACTCCACTATATCTTGTACTCGAATCATTATACTCTACTATTAGTAGTTATGCTAATTTTTAAAAATCCTTATACTTAAAAAATTACTTATTATCTCCCTTTTTTCTTCTTTTTCTTAACCTATATTCAATTTTTCTTTAGTTGACATTAGTAAAAACTTATTCACTACTTCTCCATATGATGAATAATATTCCATATAATGTAACATAATAAATATATGAAATTTAATCCATAGGAGGTATTTAAATGAAAAAAATCACCTTAATTTCTTTTCAATTAATAATAAGTTTATTAATTGGATTATTTCTTGGGAATTTAATAATGCCCTTAAAAACTTCTGAAAAAATAGATACATTAAAAAAGATAGATTCAGTAAAACTTACATTTAACGAGGAAGATATAACTAATTATAATTCTGAAAATATATCTTTAGAAACTTTAAGTCCATATACAGGTAATATATTAGAATCAACCTCAATTGATAATATACCTTTTATATGTATAGTTGAAAATTCTAGAGAAGCTCGTCCACAAAGTGGACTTTCTGAAGCTGATATAGTTTATGAAACTATGGCTGAAGGTGGAATACCTAGATTCCTAGCTGTCTTTTATGAGAATTCTCCTGAAGTTATTGGTCCAGTTAGAAGTGTCCGTCCATACTTCTTAGATATATCTAAAGAATATGATTTACCTTTTGCTCATTGTGGTGGAAGTGCTCAGGCGTTAGCCACTATATCTAGTGATGATTCCTTAAACAGTATAAACGAGATAGCTAATGGAAGTGCTTTCTGGAGAGACAATACAAGAAAGGCACCTCATAACCTTTATACTTCTGCTAAAAATATAAGAAACTTTATTTCACAAAAAGATTATAATTATTCAAAAGATAATAACTTAGAATTCATAGATAATGCTCTTCTAGGTTCTTCAAATTATATATCTGAAATAGATCTTAACCTAAGTAATTATTATAATACATCCTATAACTATGTAGATGGATTTTATGAAAAGTATATGGATAAAGAGCTTTCTACTGATAAAAATACTGGAGAACCTTTAAAATTTAAAAATATAGTGATACAAATAACTGACATGAATGTTCAAGCTGATAATACTCATTTAGACATAGATTTAGTTGGTAGTGGAGAAGGCTATTTATTATCTAATGGTAGAATGGAGAAAATCCACTGGAAAAAAGAAGATTCTGATAGTAAAACTATATTAAAAACTGAAGATAATACTCCCGTATACCTATCAAGAGGTAATACTATTTGGCATATAGTAGACGAAAAATCTTCCATATCTTTTAAGTAATTTTATAATTAAGTTCATAAGTAAACCGTTTTCTCTATTAATAATCTGTTTTAATATATTATTAACAGATTATTTTCTCTTTGTACCATTATCAATATTGATAATGGTATCACTATTGATATATAATGCATTTAAAGAGAAAAATAAACTTAATTCTCACAGATTTAAATATCTGCTGGATTTTAGTAGAAATTATCTAAGGATACTAACTTGATATAAAGCCATTTATAAAATGAATTATTTTTAGGTTAGTAACTATACGATAAAATGATTGGGGGCATATAAAATGCAAAAAATCGCTATAATAACAGACAGTTCTTGTGACTTAACTATAAATGAAATAAAAGAATATAACATCAATATATTACCATTAAAAATAATATATAAAGACAGAGAATATAATGACATTTTTGATATAACACCAGATCAAGTTTATGAAAGTTTACATGTTGAAGTTCCAACAACTTCGCTATGCAGTCCTGATTATATAAACTCAGTATTAGATAAATTAGAAGCAGAAGGATATACTCATATAATAGGTATATTTATCTCTAGTGCATTATCAGGTACATTTAATGCTGCTAGATTAGTTATTGAGGAACGTACTTCTATCAAATCTTATTTATTTGATAGTAAGATAATAGGATATCCTTTAGGAGCTATAGTTTTAAAAGCTGCTGAGCTTGTTAAAGAAGGAAAAAGCTTTGAAGAAATAGTTGCAGCACTTCCAAGCATAAGAGAAGCTACAACAGGTTACTACACTCTTAATACATTAGAATATTTAAGACGTGGTGGAAGAATAGGTAAGGTTTCTGGAACAGTTGGAGACTTGCTTCACTTAAAACCAATAATATCAGTTGATGAACATGGTGCTTATTGTACTATTGCAAAGGCAAGAGGAAGAAAGCAATCATTAAAGAAGCTTACTAGCATAATTTTAGAACATCTTGATGAAAGTAAATGCGATATAGCAGTTCTTCATGGTATGGCAGAAGAAGAAGCTAACCAAATTCTTGCTTCAATAAAAGATCATCCTAATCTATTAAATTCTCAAGTAAGAGAAATAGGTGCTGCTATGGGTGTTCATGCTGGACCAGGAATGGTAGGAGTTTCAATTCAAAAGGAAATTTAATTATGTATAATGATGAATTTATAAAAGCTGAAGAAAAACGCCTTTATGATGAATATAAAAAACAGGTAGCTAATCTGAAAAAAGTACAAAAAGAAAAAGATGCAGTAGGACAAGTCTTTACTAAAGGACTTCTTCCTATATACGCCTTATATATACTTAGTATTAAGCCTACCAATGGAAATGATTTAGCTCAAAAAATTGGTGAACAGACTAATGGTCTTTGGATTCCTAGCACAGGAGGTATTTATCCTCTACTAAAAAAACTAGAAAAACAGGGTTTTGTAGTAGGTATGTGGGACGATCCCAAAAGAAAAATACAAAAAGTATATTCTTTAACACCAGAAGGTTTCAAGGAATTTGAAGAAAAAAAACATCTACTAAAACCTAAAATAAAAGAAGCTTTAGAAGTTTTCAAAATAATATATTCACATCTTTATAATGAAACGGAAAGATTCTAAAAGAGAAATCATCTCTTTTAGAATCTTTTGTTTTTAATAGTATTATTCAGCTTTAATAGCTGCTACTGGACAACTTTCTTCTGCTTCTTGTGCTGCATCTTTACTATTTTCTGGTACTTCATCAACAATTGCATGTGCTTTTCCATCATCATCCATATCAAAAACATCTGGAGCTATTGATGGACATAATCCACATCCAATACATGTATCTTTATCTACTACTGCTTTCATTTTTGTTTCCTCCTTAAAAATTTATTTTAACAATAATAGTATTCTCCAAATCAAATATTCTATTACTATTTACCATAATAGAATCTAAAATCTTTTTAAAAAAATAGAGATATAACTCTAGTGAGTTATATCTCTTATTTTTATTAATATAAACCTTCAAATATTAATGAATATAGTGAATTTTCAGCAACATAATCTTCTGCTTTTCCATTCTCTAAAGCTTCAGTTAAATCTACGTTTATTGGTAATTCTCCTATTAAAGGAAGACCTAAATACTCAGCATGCTCTTCTGAAGATTTTTTGCTAAATACTTTCATCTTCTTACCACAATCACACTCTATGTAAGCCATGTTTTCAACTACACCTCTTACATTGACATTCATTTTATGAGCCATAGTAACTAGTTTCTTAACTATCATTGATACCATGTCTTGAGGCGTTGAAACTATTATTAATTCCTTTATAGGGAATGTTTGCATTACTGTTAATGTTATGTCACTTGTTCCTGGTGGCATATCTATTAATAAATAATCTAACTCTTCCCAATCAGTATCTTTAAACATTTGATTTAATACCCCTGTAACCATTGGGCCTCTCCAAATTACAGGATCATCTTCAACTTCCATAAGCAAGTTCATTGAAATTACTTTTATACCTAAGTCAGTTTTTACAGGAACAAATTTAACTTGTTTTCCTTCACTGTCCATAGCAATTATATCTGCTCTTTTTTCATTTATACCAAAGAATCTTGGCATTGATGGACCAGTTATATCAGCATCTAAAACACCAACTTTATATCCCTTTTTAGCTAATTGAGTTGCTAATATTCCAGTAACAGTCGACTTACCAACTCCACCTTTACCACTTATAACTCCTATAACATTTTTAATGTTTCCATAGTTAGTTCCTAATTTTGCTGGTACTGATGAATTACATCCTCCATCTTTACTAGCTGAACTACATTTATCTTTATTTGCACAACTTGCACAACTTCCCATAAGAAAACTCCTCCATTCTTTTAGCTATCCCATTCCTTTTGAACATCTTGCCATTTGTCATAAACATTAATGTCCCAAGAGTTTTTATACACTCCATCTACATAGAATTTTTTCTCTGAATGAGTTTCTTTATTCTCAATCGTTATTATAGTTCTAAACATAGTAGAAGTGTAACCATAATTTCTTACAGTAACTATTATATCAAAATCATCCCTATTATGGTTCATTATTGAAGCATTTGGTACTATTTGTTTTATTTCTTTTTCAAAATTTTCAATATCTGCTGATAACATATACTTTGTACAATCTCTATCTCCAAGTATATCAATACCGACTTTAGCATTATCTTTATTTAATTCATCCTTATCTTTTTCTAAAACCTTAAGCACTGAATCATAATATATTTCATCAAAAGCTCTAGGCTTTCTTATTACTTGCATATTTTGCATTAAATAGTTATCTAATCTCTTAGATATTCTGTAAAAATGATCATCGTTATAGAAGTTACCTTCTCCATTATTTTTTACCCCTGTTACATAGTAAAAAGTTTTAACTTCATCTCCAACATGGATTTCAAAAATATAATCTGGAGGTAAGTCAGTCTTCTTGTTAACAACCTCAGCTTTAGATAACATACTATATATATTATCTATTACAGATTTTTCTTTAACCAAAAATCTGAATCCAGGGTCTCTTGTACTTTGAATAACTATTTTATCAACTTTATTTTCTTTTATATATTCAAAGTCATTATTTTTACTTCCCCAAAATTTGGTGGTCATTTCTTTAGCTGAACATCCAACAATGCCTAATCCTAGAATTAAACAAAGTACTATTAGAATCAATCTTTTATTTTTCACTTGTTTCTTTTCTCCCTTTTAATTTATTTATATTATATAGTGCTATCCCTCCTATTAATATAAATATTGATATAAATTGAGATGTTGATAATGCTCCTACATTTCCTCTAGGGTCATTACGTAAAAATTCTACAAAAAATCTTCCTATACTGTATATTATCATATACATACCAAGAGTTTTTCCCTTTTCCTTATTTCTATTACCATACCATAGTAAAAATAATGCTAATGCAAAATCAAAAATTGATGAAAAGATTTGTGTCGGATATAATGGCACTCCAGCTGGTGCTAATGAACCGTCTGGGAAAACTATACCTATAGCACTTGAAGTTTCAGCACCATAACAACATCCTGCGAGCAAACATCCTATCCTTCCAAACCCTTGAGCTAAGGCTAATCCAGGCACTATTAAATCTCCAAGTTCTAATATACTCCACTTATTTTTTATACAGTATATTGATATACCTAAAGCCCCTCCAAATATAGCTCCATAAATTACAAAGCCATTTCCAAAATCTTTAAATATCATGCTTGGATCTTTAATAACAAGTTGCCATTCAGTTATTATGTACAGTATCTTTCCTCCTAAAATACCTGAGATCACTGTTAATATGGTTGCATTGAATAATTTATCTTCGTTGTAACCTCTCTTAGTACCCAGCTTTAATAATAATAATACTGCACAGATTATGCCTATTCCTATCATAAATCCATAACTGTAAATCTTCAAGCCAAAGATTTCCCCTAAAACAATCCTCATAAATTCCTCCAATATTTATTTGTAAATTTAAAAGAGAAGCATATTAATATGCTTCTCTTTTAAATTTAATTATAATACTTATACAAAGCCAAATCAAATTTTCTATTGGCTATGCTTTAAACTATCAATTATAGCTTTATATATAATAGAATAATCTTCTTTATGCTTACTTTCACTTGCACTAAATAAGACCTTCACAACTTTATTCTCATCTAACTCTTTATAATAAATTGTATTTACGTAAATTATTCCTTTATCATTTTTTTCTTTAAAAACTACCTTTTTTACAAGCTCATTATCAATCTTTTCATCAGTTATTACATAATCGCTTACATTATCATTGTTTAGTTTTTTCTTATCATCTTCAATCATTTTTCCTAGATCTTCATTAGAATTTAATATTTGCACATATCCCCATAATCCCATACTATCACTTGTAAAATTATTATCATAAATAATATAATTGCCCGGATATTTCTTTTCTTCAACATCCCAACTATCAGGTAACTTATAAGTTAAAATACCATCAAGGGCGGTATATGTATTTAGCCCTTCAATATTGTTATTTATTAATGCAACCTTTTCTAAGTTTCCATTAAACATATTTTCTCCAGTAACTAATATTAACATAAGTAAAATTAGTATTAAGGTTATGCCTAATTGTTTTTTGTTCAAAAAAATCACCTCTTTTCCAATTTGACTAAAGTCTATATTTAAAATATATTCAATCCTTATATAAAAATTACTAAATAAAAGAATAATATTACATAAATAAAAAACTGTTTATATAGCTTTTTATTTCTACATAAACAGTTTCTAATCTAAATTATTTCATAGGAATTACTACAGATGAACTTTCAAAATCATAGAACATCATCCAATAGCCATTTTCTTTATCCTCATGTTCGTCCTCATATTTACCCCAACGTTTATCATCATATTTATCCCATGTAACAAATCCAGTTCTACCTCCATAAGGTTGATCCTCTCTATCCTTACTTCCTGGAATAGCATATAGCATATATTTTATCTTGCCATCTTTATCACACTTTATTCCGAAGAAGAAGTGCCCTGACCTACTTATATAAGGATAGTAATTTATCATAGGATAATACATCATGGTATATTTATTATAGTTTGACATATCGCACATATCATCAAAGCTATTCACATCCACTTTATACCATGCACACCTCTTGATATCCTCTGCAAATCCTGGAACCATTTTGCATCCTTCTAAGGCTCTCATTAATGCTTCTCCTATAGGACTATTGAAATCAACTTTATAGGTATCATCTTCTTTTTTCTTACACTCTCTAAATTTAATATTTTCTATTTCATTTTCATATTTTAAGAATCTTTGTTCCATTTCAGAGAATTTTCGCTCTCTTTCATAAGGTTCACCTTCATAAGATTCACATTCATGCTCTAAATCTACTTCACTTATAAATCCATCACAATCACACTTTTCTTTATCCTCGTGTTCTTTCTCTTTACATCTAAATTCATTATCTTTATCTCTCCACTTTTTCTCTTTATCTCTCCATTCCTTCTCTTTTTCTTGCCATTCTTTTTCTTTTTCTTCCCATTCTTTCTCTCTTTCTTGCCATTCTTTCTCTCTTTCTTCCCATTCCTTCTCTTTATCTCTCCATCCTAGCAATTTCTCTTTTTCCATTTCTTTTTGTTTTTTCATCTTCTTTTCTTTTTCCATTTCTTTCTGTTTTTTCATCTCTTCTTGTTTTTTCATTTCTTCCTGCTTTTTCATTTCTTCTTGCTTTTTCATTTCTTCCTGCTTTTTCATTTCTTCCTGCTTTTTCATTTCTTCCTGCTTTTTCATTTCTTCCTGCTTTTTCATTTCTTCCTGCTTTTTCATTTCTTCCTGCTTTTTCATTTCTTTTTGTTTTTGCATCTCTTTCTCTTTTTCCATTTCTTCACAGGATTTACTCTTATACTTATCTTCTTTCATGCTAGGATATTCTTTTTTAGTTTCTTCTTCCTTCTTATGTTTGTCATAATGGGCACATTCTTTACCTGCAACCATTTTAATCTCGTAATTCTTCCAATTATCCTTTGGCATTTGATTATTTAAAAATCCACACATAAAGAATACTGTTCTACCATTAATATCTTTTCCAATAGCTGCACCAACTATTTTGTCATAAGATATATTTAATCCCCCTATGTTGATAGAATCATATTCTAAACTCATTTCAGCCTTTCCCTGTTGACTTATGTTCATTGGACCAAGATTTATATTCTTTTTAAAATCTTTTTTGTTACAAATAAGCATCATGTAACAATCCTTGTATTCTTTCTTTAAATTCTGAGCATAAAAAGAAACCTTACATTTATCACTCTTAGTTTCTATCTTGGCATATCCAGTTAAAGGCTTGTCTGAAGCCATAGAATGTCCTTTTTCATCTTCTTGTAATATTATAAAACTTCTATATGATTTATTATGTGCCAATTCTCTGGTCCCTCCAATATAATTTTATTCTCTACAGTATATGAATAAATAAAAAAAAAGAGAATAAAAATTTAAAAATTCTTATTCTCTCATACTTACTAGTTATTCATATACTTGTCTATTGCATCTGAAAGAGCTCCAAATTCAGCTAAACTTAAAGTTTCTCCTCTTCTCTTAGAATCTATTCCTGCTTCTTCATATGCCTTTTCCATTAACTCTTTTGGAAGTTTTACATTCTTAGTAGCATTCCATAAAGTTTTTCTTCTCATATTAAACGCATGTCTAACAACTTCAAAGAATAGTTTTTCATTTTTAACCTTAACACTAGGTTCTTCTAATCTCTCTAGTCTTATTACTATTGAGTCAACCTTTGGTCTTGGTATAAAACATGAAGGTGGTACCTTTCTAACTATTTTAGTATTGCAATAATATTGAACTAAAATTGATAAAGCACCATAATCCTTACAATTTGGCTCTGCATTCATTCTTTCTGCAACTTCTTTTTGTATCATTATAGTTAATGATTTAAAGTTGTATCCACCTTTTAATAAATTTACTATTATAGGTGTTGTTACATAATAAGGTAAGTTAGCAACTAACTTAACACTCTTTTCATCACCTATAATTTCATTAAAATCAACCTTTAATGCATCCTTATGTATTAATTGGAACTTTGGATTATCTCCAAGTTCTGCTGTTAATATTGGAATCAGTGAACTGTCTAACTCAATAGCAACAACTCTTTTTGCCTTTTTAAGTAATTGTGCAGTAAGTGTTCCAACTCCCGGTCCAATTTCTATTACTAAATCATCTTCACAAACATCTGCCCCTGCAACTATATCTCTTGGAACAGAATCATCAATTAAGAAGTTTTGTCCTAAACTTTTTGAAAATCTAAAATTATACTTCTGAACAAGCTCTTTTGTCTTTATATCTTTTATATCATTTATATCCATTCACTATTCTCCTATAACATCTTTTCTATCTTTTCTATAGCTTTAACAAATTCCTCTTTTGTTATGCCATAGTTGTTTAGTCTAGAAAGAACTTGGTTTGCATTTCCATAGCCGATTCTTAACTCTTTACCAATTAATTCTCTTCTAACCTTAGCCTTTGGATCAGCTGACAATCCAAAATATATTAAATCTTGTATTGTAAATTCTTCTCTTTTTTCTTCTAAAGTTATTTTTGCACTTTCTAAAGCTCTTATTATAGCTTCTGGCGAAGCGTTTTCCACACCTATATTTCCATCTTTAGCTCTAGTTCCTTCCGCTCTACCT
The DNA here is from genome assembly GCF_057782475.1 of Clostridium sp. LIBA-8841. Classification (NCBI taxonomy): domain Bacteria; kingdom Bacillati; phylum Bacillota; class Clostridia; order Eubacteriales; family Clostridiaceae; genus Clostridium; species Clostridium sp. LIBA-8841. The sequence goes on from NZ_CM173488.1 coordinate 3,666,999, forward strand.
ATGTAAGCATGCTTAACGCCTTTAACTCTTTTTGAAATTATTGCTCTTATTTTCTCACCAGCAAAATCAGGATCAGTAAGTACTATGACACCTTTTCTTTTTTGAGCTTCTTTTATTCTCTCTATAACCTTTGCATTTATTCCAAATCCACCCACAGCTATCATTTCAGCATCTACTGCTTTCTTTACTGCTGTTATATCATCTCTACCTTCAACTACGATAACTTCTTTAATCAAGGTCAAAACTCCCTTTCTTATTATATGTACTATATTTAATTTACCTATATCTTATTTAACTGTCAATAAAATACGCTTTAATTCAAGTATAGTTTCTTCTCGTATTAATAGTTTTTTTCCATACTATTACAAATATTATTATTAATAATATGATGTTATATATATCTATTAATTTTTAGATAGAAAAGAGGGAATCTAAAAGATTATTTCTTTTAGATTCCCTCTTTTAAGATTACCATTCACCAGGATAAGCTACTATATAAAGGTTAACATTTCTTCTTCCCCACTGTTTACATTCAGCTGAAGAATTTAAGAATAAATCTATTATGTTATTTTTTATAGCTCCACCTGTGTCTTCTGCTACTGCATAACCATACCCATCTATATAAACCTTAGTTCCTAAAGGTATTACTCTTGGGTCAACGGCTATTGTACTTAATCCATTAGGATCTCTTTTTGGTACTGTGCCTGTTGCTGTTATTCCATCACCAGCATAAGCAGTAGCTTCCACTACCATCATTTTTTTATAATCTATATTATCATTTCCTCTTGAAAGAACTAATTTTTCCATAGTTCCTTTTACCACTACTTCATCCACTGGTTCCTTAACAACTTTAGATTCTACTACTTCTCTAGATACTTCTTTACCATCTTCCATAACTAATTTCATAGTTATTTCTTTTTCTCCAGCAGAACCATCTTGAGTGGTCTTATTAACTCCACTCTCTAAGCTATTATCTTCTTTAACTACAGTTTCAAATTCTATTGGTTCCTTTTCAACTATGGTCTTCTCTTCAACTCTTGTAACCTGTATTTTCATATCCTTTGATAGTTCTGTTTCTAATGAAGGCTCTACTTTATCTAACTCATTTAGATCAATACCTTCTTCAACCAGCATTTTCTCTACTGAATCCTCTGCAGAATCTATCTTTATATTTTTTCCATCAACCATCACTTCCACTGGAACTGCCTTTTTGATTTTTATTACATCATTATGAGAAATCTCACTTGTTAAATCTGGCTCTATTTTATCTTTATCAGATAAATAAATTTCCTTTTGATTTAAAACTTCTTGTACATTTCCTTTAAATGTGGCAACCTCAATTTTTTCACCATCTAAATCAATGGTTATGTTCTTGTGTGCTGTAACTACTATTGCTATAAAACTTACTAAAACTATGCTAAATATACCTAATATAATCTTACCATTCTTCGAGGCAACCTTTTCCTTCAATGCCTTAATTATCTTTTTCATATAATTTCCCCCTTTTAGGCAAGAGTCATTTCGACATTATATATTACCTTTTCAAGTATGTCAAATTTACTGACTCCATAACTTTATACTTTTAATTGTAAATTATAATAAATAATTGACCTCTGCTTATACAGGGATTAGGTAAATAATGGTTAATTTATGTTTGAAAAAGTACACTATATTATATTAGTGCACTTTCCATATTATTACATTTATTTTCTTTAGTACTATCATCCGTTATTTAATTTTAAATAAGTTTCTTTTATTGTTTAATAAGATTTCATTCATCTCTTCTCCTGAAATTCCTCTTATTTCACTCATCTTATCTATTATATATTCTATATAATCTGATTTATTTCTTTTTCCTCTAAAAGGAACTGGAGCCATGAAAGGACAATCTGTTTCAACTAGTATTCTATCAGCTGGTATTTCTCTACAAACATCCACTATTTTTTTTGCATTTTTGAATGTTAAAACTCCCGTAAACCCTATATAATATCCTAGTTTAATACACTCCTTAGCAAATTCAACTGAACCTGAAAAACAGTGCACAACACCTATAACATTAGGAAATTCTTTCATAATTTCTAAAGTGTCTCCATGAGCATCTCTATCATGTATAATAACTGGTAAGTTTAATTCATCAGCTAATTTCATTTGTGCTCTAAAAACTTCCTTTTGAACTTCTTTAGGTGGGTTTTCATCCCAGTAATAGTCTAATCCTATTTCTCCTATAGCTTTAACTTTTTCATATTTAACATATTCTCTTATTTCTTTTACAACTTCTTCATTAAATTCGTCAGCATTTTCTGGATGTATTCCAACTGCTGCGTAAAACATATCAAAATCCTTTGCAAGTTCAACTGATTTTCTTAATCCATAAAGATCAGATCCGCAATTTAAAATTCCAATAACTCCATTTTCCTTTAGTTCTTTTATAACTGACTCTCTATCTTCATCAAAACTGTCTGAATCATAATGTGCATGTGTATCAAATATTTTATATTTCATAATTTTCTCCTTTGAATTTTACATATAAATTGTAGATAAAAGTGGTGAAAGTATGCCTAAAATTCCACCTAATAAAGCTCCAAGCCATGTTATTGCTTTAAGCTCTTTATTGGCTATTCCTATTATAATCTCTTCTGCATAATCCACTTCAAAAGCATTAATTTGCTCTTCTACAATTGAAGAAATATCTACAATTTCTAGTACTTTAGCTGATTTATTATCTACAAAGTCATTATATAAATTATCTAAAATACCCATAATGTTATCTTCTAGTTTTTGTCTATTATAACATATATCATTTAAAGAATTTTGTAAAAATTTATCAAATACCTTTTCAATTATTTCATTTATTTCTTTAGATAATTTTGAATCATTAACAAATTTTAAAATCATTAAATCTATATTATCAATTAAGATATTTTCATAATTATTAAATAACACTTTTATAATTTCTTCATAACTATTAAATGAAGAAATTTTACAATTTAATTTATCTATTAAAGTATTTATATTTTCTTCCTTAACTAACTTTCTTGAAACTTTCTCTCCTATAGACTCTGATATAATTTCAAGCTTTTCTTCTCCAATATTATTTACTATGTCACTAACTTTTTTCTTCATACTTTCATGTACAAAGGCTAAAGCAGCATCACATATGTATTCTTTATTTTCTTCTTCACTTAAAGCAACATCAACTAATGAAACTAGTTTTCCGTATATTATATCTCCACTTAAAAACATTGATACTATAGAAGGTATATTTTCATTTATAGCACCCTTTATTTTATTTGAAACCTCCTCATCTCTAAGAAGATTTTTAATTATATTTACAAGAGTATCCTTTTGAGATTTTACATATTCTTCTATACACGGTTTAATTTTTTCTGGAATAACTTCTTCAATAGTTCTATCCTCATTTTCTAAAGACTTTATTTCTTTAAGAATAATCTTTTCAATTGTCTTACTTGTTTTTTCCTCGGCTAAAGCATTTAATATAAGTTCTCTAAATTTTTCACTATTTATAAACTCAATTATTTTTTCAGGTTTCTTTTCTAATTGCTCTTTAATAGAGTCAACTATATATAATTTAATTTTATTTTTAAAAGATTCCTCCTGTACTGATCTTAAAATAGTTTTACTTATGTTCTTTATGGTTTCTTCCTTTAAGGAGTAATAACTTTCTCCTAAAACACTTTTTAAAGAATACTCTAAAGTAGCATGACTTTCCATAATTTGATTAATCTTTTCTTTAACTATCTCATTAAATTTTGACTTTATTTTTTCGTCTTTTAAAGCCTTATTTAAACTATCAGAATTTAATAAATGAGTACCTACAGTTTCTCCAACTTTATTAGCTATTCTGCTCTTCTCTTTAGGTATTAATCCTGGTGTAAAAGGAAGTTTCATACCCAAAATATATTTTGCTTTTCTAGGTCTAAATAACATCTTTATAGCTAACCAATTTGTTATATATCCTATTATTGCTCCAATTAAAGCTCCTATAAAATAAATCTTCACCTATTTTCACTCCTATCGATTAATTTTTTATTTAAATAGTGTAAAATATTATATATTTATATTAATATAATACTACTTATTTTATAAAGGTGGGCGATTAAATGAACTTAAAAAAACTACACAACATAAAAGATTGTAGCTTATTTTCTCACTTTAGTGATAATGATATCCAAGAACTATTTAATTCAGGTTTTGTTTCAATAAAATCTTATTCAAAAGACGATTTATTATTTTCTGAAGGAGAATATTGCAACTTTTTAAGCGTTATAATGAATGGAAAAATAGAAATTCAAAAATTAGATCCTAATGGGAATCTACTAGTTGTTGCCACATTAAATAAAGGAAATGTTTTTGGAGAGAACCTTCTTTTTGGTGATAGAAACTATTATCCAATGTCTGTTGTCTCTAAGGATAATACTGAAGTTTTTCACATAAAAAAAGAGTATATTTATAAACTCTGCTCCTCAAACGAATCATTTTTAAAAGAACTTCTTAGGATTCTTTCAAACAAAGCACTCAATCTTAGTTCTAAACTTAAACAAGTAACAATGAAATCTATCAGAGAAATGATTTGTCACTATTTATTAGAAAAATATAATGAAGAAAAATCTACTACTATAAAACTAAATTTCTCAAGAAAAGATTGGGCAGACAAACTAGGTGTTCAACGCCCTTCACTATCTAGAGAACTTATGAAAATGAGAGATTCAGGGCTAATAGAGTTCTCAAAAAACATCATAATAATAAAAGATTTAAATGGTTTAAAAGATAACTTATTTTAAATAAAATGTTAATATTTTTGTACACTTTTTGACACATAAATGCCACATAAGAGGCTTAATATAATAATTGTAACGTAGCTAAAACACTAATTTAATTTTACCCCTTAAATGGCCCTTGAATAGTTTGTCCCCCTTACGCAAATATCAAGGGCTATTAAGTTTAATCAATTAAAAAATTTCTATATAATAATTCCTAACCTTAAACCTTAAGATGTAAGATAAGCCTTGTTTCTAACGGATAGAAGCAAGGCTTATTTTATTTAAATCTTTTTATTTTTTAATCTATTTAATTCTTCTATAGCAACTCTTTTATCAATTCTATCAAATAAAAATTCAACTCTATTAACTTTTATATTATTTTTCTCTTCAAAATTCCATTTTGCATTATCTAGTTTTAAAAAGCTTCTTATTTTTTCACAAGTAAAAGGAATTATAGGATTCATTAAATCAGTTAATGCTATTACAATTTGAGCACAAATATATATTATCTCTTCGCATTTTTCTCTATCCTTATTAAGCAAAATCCACGGTTTATTTTTATCAAAGAAATCATTTCCTTGTCTCATAAACTCAAATACTTCCTTTATTCCAGATTTAAACTCTCCATTTTCAAATTTATTTCCTACAGAAGCATAAGTTCTTCTTATTAAATTCTTCCATTGAAGAGGAAGCTTATCACCATTAACATTTCCATTAAAATTTTTTCTTATAAAAACCAAAACTCTATTTACGAAATTACCTAATTCTCCTAGCAGTTCATTATTATTTGCATTTATAAAATCTCTCCAAGTAAAATCAGAATTCTTTTCTTCTGCTCCTCTACTTATTAAGTAATATCTTATAGAATCTATATTATACCTCTCTATAATATAAGGAACCCATACAGCCCAGTTTCTATTAGTAGAAAATGTCTTTCCTTCTAAAGTTAAGTATTGTGAAGACACTATTCTAATATTGCTTTTTTCTAATCCAATGCCAGCTAACATAGCAGGAAACATTGTAGTATGGAAAGGTATATTTTCTTTACCATGAACTAAATATATTCTACTTTCTTCATTATTCCAATAATCCTCTATCTTCTCGCCCCTATCTTCTATAAATTTCTTAGAAGCAGTGACATAGGCTAGTAAAGCATCTATCCAAACATAAACTCTTTTATCTTCGAAGCCCTCTATAGGCACCTCTATTCCCCAATCAATTTCTCTTGTTAATATTTTATCTCTAAGTCCACCCTCTAAATATCTACTGGTTATTTTAATAGCATTTTCTCTCCAACTCTCTTCCTTATTTAATATTTTCTGAATATGGTTTTGAAAATATGATAATTTAAAGAAAAGATTATTGGACTTTCTCACTTCAACCTCTGTTTTACATTCCTTACATGATCCATCTTTAACAGCAAATTCATCTAGAGTATCACAGCACTTTGGACAATAAAATTCCTCTGTCTCCTTCTCATATATAAATCCTTTATCATAAAGATTCTTTATAATCTTTTTAACATGCTCCTCATGATACTCAGTATCCGTTCTTGTAAATATATCAAAAGAAAATCCTAATTTATTAAAACATCTAATAAATTCTCTATGATACTTATTTATAAGATCCTCTGGAGACTCATTAAGCTCTTTTGCCCTATTTAAAATAGGTGATCCATGACAGTCAGATCCTGAAACAAAAACAACTTCATCACCTTTAGCCCTATGATACCTTGCTAAAACATCTCCAGCTAACCAAGAAGAAACTCTTCCTATATGAAGAGATCCATTGGCATAAGGCCATGCGTTACCTATAATTACTCTCAATTTACTAGCCCCCTTAAAATAATTCTATCCATAGCATATGCTATAAAAAAACTCTTATATTCCACAATATAGTATGAATATAAGAGTTTTAAAATTTTTACTATCTTACTTGGCTTCCAGTTAACATTTCACCTGGGTTAACTAATACAAGTTCTGAATCGTCAGCAGGTGCTGCTGCAAGTATCATACCTTGTGATAACTCACCTCTTAATTTAACTGGTTTTAAGTTAGCAACTAATACTACATATTTTCCAACTAATTCTTCTGGCTTATAGTATTGTGCTATTCCTGAAATAACCTGTCTTTCTTCTCCACCTAAATCAACTTTAAGTTTTAATAACTTCTTAGCCTTTTTAACTGGTTCACACTCTAAAACTTTAACTACTCTTAAATCAAGTTTGTCAAAGTCATCTATTGTTATTTCTTCTTTTATTGGGTTTTTAACTAACTCTTCGTTAGCTGGTTTAACTGGAGCTGGTTTTAAAGCTTCAAGCTCTGCTAATTTTTCCTCTACATCTATTCTTGGGAATATAACATCACCTTTAACAACTTTATCTCCTGGAACTGTTCCATTAAACGCTTTTAAACTTTCCCAAGTTGTAACTTTAGTGTTTAATTGAGTATTAATCTTAGCACTTGTTTCTGTTAAGAATGGTGAAATCATAACTGAAACAAATCTTAAAGTTTCTAATAAGTTATATAAAACTGTTCCTAATCTTTCTTTCTTTTCTTTATCCTTAGCAAGTATCCAAGGAGTTGTTTCATCTATATATTTATTAGCTCTGCTTATTAAAGTCCATATGCTTTCTAAAGCTTCTGGTATTTTTAATGCATCTATGCTAGCTTCAACTTTTCCTGGAGTAGCTAAAGCTAAGTTTATTAACTCATCATCAATAGCTTCCTTACATGTTGGTACTTGAATAACTCCATCAAAGTATTTTTCAACCATAGCTATTGTTCTTGATAATAAGTTACCTAAATCATTAGCTAAGTCTGTATTTACTTTCTTTATGAATATTTCATTATTGAATAATCCGTCTGAACCAAATGGTATTTCTCTTAATAAGTAATATCTTACAGCATCTGCTCCAAACATGTTAACTAAAACTACTGGGTCAACAACGTTACCTTTTGATTTTGACATTTTTCCTCCATCAACAAGTAACCATCCATGACCAAATACTTGCTTAGGTAATTCTAATCCTAGAGCCATTAGCATTATTGGCCAGTAAATTGTATGGAATCTTAAAATGTCTTTTCCTATTAAATGAACATCTGCAGGCCAGAACTTATTGTATAACTCTTGATTTTCTTGACCATATCCTAAAGCAGTAATGTAGTTTGATAATGCATCTATCCAAACATAGATAACATGTTTCTCATCAAAGCTTACAGGTATTCCCCAAGTAAAGCTTGTTCTTGAAACACAAAGATCTTGTAATCCTGGTCTTAAGAAGTTATTTAACATTTCATTTTTTCTTGATTCTGGTTGAATGAAATCTGGATGCTCTTCTATATATTGAATTAATCTATCAGCATATTTGCTCATTTTAAAGAAGTAAGCCTCTTCCTTAGCTTTTTCAACTGGTCTTCCACAATCAGGACAGTTTCCATTTACTAATTGAGTTTCTGTCCAGAATGATTCACATGGAGTACAGTAAAGACCTTCATAAGAATCTTTATATATATCTCCTTGATCATATAATTTTTTGAAGATCTCTTGAACAGCTTTTACATGATAATCATCAGTTGTTCTTATGAATTTATCGTAGCTTATGTTCATCATTTTCCAAAGATCTTTAATTCCAGCGACGATTTCGTCAACATGCTCCTTTGGAGTAATTCCCTTTTCGTTAGCTATTCTTTCTATTTTTTGACCATGCTCATCTGTTCCTGTTAAGAATATTACTTCATGACCTGTAAGTCTTTTAAATCTTGCTATAGCATCAGCTGCTACAGTTGTATAAGTATTACCTATATGAAGATTTGTTGATGGGTAATAAATAGGTGTTGTAATGTAATATGGTTTTTTACACATTATTTCTTCCTCCTTGTATTCTTAATTATTATTGTTTCCAATATTTCAAAAATATAAAAAACCCCTATGGGAAATCCCATAGAGGCGTTAATTACGCGATACCACTCTATTTTATATTTATGTCACCATAAATATCTCACTAAGTAACTCCTAAGTAAAAACTTATTTTATCACTTTGCAATATAACGGTTGCCACCGTACTCTTCTAAAATTAAAATTCTCAAAAAGTCTGCTCCAAGTCCATCTTCATAAAGTCTCCTGCATCTGGCTTTCACCTACCCCAGCTCTCTTTCATACATTCTTCTTTATTACTCTTCTCTTCATTGCATTTTCTTACTTAATTTAAATTATATGATTAGTTTTATATCAATGTCAATCGTTTTTATCTTTAATTTCTCTAATATTCTTCAATTATCATTATTTGTAATAATATAAAAATATTATATACTATCTATAATAGTATTTAAATTTATCAGGAGGTCTTGTTAAAATGAAAGGTTTAACCTTACCTAAAATAGGTGCGAGAAATTTAAAAACAGCTCTAGCTGTAACTCTATGTGTAGGCTTTTTTGAACTAATACATAGACAATACCCTTTCTATGCTTGTATAGCCGCAGTAATTTGTATGAAAGATACTGTTGAAAATTCATATAAAATGGGAAAAGACAGAATGATTGGTACAATTACTGGCGGTTTAGTAGGCTTATCATTCACTTTTTTAGCACTAACATTTAATCTAATAAAATTTCCAGGATTAATAACTGGTGCTGGAGTAGTGCTAACTATTTACTTACTTAATATATTTAACAAAAAAGGATCTGTTTCTATAGGATGTATAGTATTAATAGCTATCATGACAAACCTACATGGGAAAGCACCATATGCTTATGCTTTTGATAGAATTATAGATACCTTTATAGGTATAATAATAGCTCTATTAATAAATAAGTATATATATAAGTATGAAAATAAGGTAAAAAAGGATATAGAAAACATAGAAGAAAAAATTAATAGACTTGAGACAGAAATAAAGGATGATGTCAGAAAGTTAGAAAACAAGAAAAAAAGTTAATATGATTTAGGGGTGAAATATTTGTTTAACTTTAACCTGCAAACTATAGGGGCCAGAAATCTTAAAACATCTCTCTCGGTATTTCTATGCATCATAGTATTTGAGCTACTAGGACGTTCTAGTGCCTTCTTTGCTTGTATAGCAGCTATGATGTGTATGCAAGATACTGTTGAGAACTCTTATAAAATGGGAAAAAACAGAATGCTTGGAACTTCTATAGGTGCTGTTGTGGGACTAACTCTCACAGCAATATTTAATCTATTAGACTTACAACATTTTATTATTTATGCACTTTTAACAGCAATAGGTACTACTATAGCTATCTATCTATGTATCTTATTTAATTGTAAAGGTGCAGTAAATAGTGCTTGTATCGTTGTATTTGCTATAATGACCAGCTTAAAGGGAGTTGGCTCATATAATTATGCTTTTAATAGAATTCTAGATACATTTATTGGAGTTATAATTGGTATATTAGTTAATAGACTTGTATATCCTTATTCAAAGACAACAGAAGAGGATACCAATTAAAAATATGCTGCAATATAAAAAAGAGAAGGTTATAGCCTTCTCTTTTTTTATATTTAATTATTACTAGTAGTTTGTTCTACCTTCTTACCAAATATCATTGTTAATACGAATAAAGCTGTTAAAGCTATAGGTAAGACTATCCAGAAGCTTAATCCTAGACCAGCTGGTATATATCCAAATACTACAGTTATTATTCCAACAAAGATTGAATACCATATTTGTGTTCTAACGTGTTCTATATGGTCACAACCCGCTCCTGTTGAAGAAAGGATTGTTGTATCCGATATAGGTGAACAATGATCTCCAAAAATTGCTCCTGTTAATACAGCTGATGTACTAACTATTACAAACTGCCATTCTGGATTTATAGCAAAAGCTAGTGGAATTGCTAATGGCATTAGTATTCCCATGGTTCCATAAGCTGTACCTGTTGCAAAGGCTATTACTGAACCTAAAATAAATATTATAGCAGGTAATAAGAATGCTGGTATCGTATCTGATAAAACTCCAACTAAATAAGATGCTGTTCCTAACTCCTTAATTACAGAGCTTAATGACCAAGCTAATATAAGAATTACTCCTGTTATTAGAAGTCCCTTCATTCCTTCAACCCATATTCCTATACCTTCTGAAATAGTAAATATCTTTCTGCACACACCTAATGCAAGTGCAACTATAGTTGCTAACAATGCTGATTGGAATAAGACTACCGAAGCATCAGCATTTGAGAATGCTGCTTGTATTCCAGCAAAACTTAAAGGTGCGTTATTCATAAGTTCTATTATTGCTAAATCTTCTCCACCCATTACAGTGACCCATCCACTATAATAAAATCCTACTAAAGATGAACCTATTAAAACACCAATCGGTATTATAGCATTCCAAATGCTTAACTTGATTCCTTTTATAGGTTCTAAATCTTCACTATCTGATGAAGTTTCTGTTGTTGATAAAACTTCTCCTCTTCTAGCTCTTCTCTCAGCCTTAAGCATTGGTCCAAACTCTCTTAGAGTTATTGCTGATATTACAACAAAAGCTAAAATTAATATATTATAAAATCTATATGGTATTGTTTCTAAGAATACTCCAAAACCATCTGCTTGTATTCCAACACTTTTTAAAGCATCACCGATTAATCCAACCTCTAACCCTATCCAAGTTGATATTATAGCTAACCCTGCAATTGGAGCAGCTGTAGCATCTATAATGAAAGCTAATTTTTCTCTTGAAACTCCTAACTTATCAGTAACTGGTCTCATTATTGGTCCTACTATTAATGAGTTAGCATAGTCATCAAAGAAAACCGCTAATCCTAAAAGCCAAGTTGTAAGCTGTGCACTTTTAACAGTCTTAGCTTTTCTTGCTAAAGCCTCAGCTATGGCCTTTGCTCCACCCATTTTAGCTACTAAATGAATTACTCCACCAATGACTAAAACCTGAAGAATTATACCTGCATTCCAAGGATCTGCTAAAGAATTTAAAGCTCTATAAGTAAAATCAATAAATCCTTGTGTCAGAGCTGTAAGTATATTAAATCCATTCAATTGAAGCATTATACATCCCGTCATTGTTCCTATAAATAAAGAAACTATAACATTCTTAGTTATGAAAGCTAGAACAATTGAAACTAAAGGTGGCAATACTGTCCATAATCCAAATTTTGTTGAATTTACAGCTGCAACATCTTCTGTAGCGAAAACTAAAGTTGAACATAGCATTGTCATAACAAAAACTGCTAAAAACACTTGAAATCTTGTTCTGTTTCTCATTTTTAAATCCCCCTTAAATACTTAATGAATTAATTTAAAGAGGCATTCTTTTTAATTGCTATTTATCCCTAAATATAAAAAACCTTAGGCTTAATCAACCTAAGGTCTTAATAATTACGAAATTTATTTTATAAACAAATTAACCATTACTAAATGTATTACCCTAAGATGATAGCGCTTCACAATTTTTTTGTGACAGTGTTATATATATTTTATATAACCCCAGCATTTAGCATTAAAGCTTTAGCTAAAAACTTCGGCGATAATCCCTTTTCTAATACTTCTACGCTGCTTAACTCCATATTAGTACTCTTGATTTCTCGCGCCTCTACCTCTTTTAAAATTATTCACTTTTATAATTATTATATTGTATACATTTATACAATATAAATATATTTTTTTCAAGCATTTAAGAAGTTTATTAACTATTTGTTAAAAAAATCCCGATTTTATTATAGAAATCAATAACCATAAACCTAATATTCCTGCTACTACAAATCCTATTAACCCTAAAATAGGGACACCCTGAAAAGTTGGTCCTGTTTTAGCATTAACTATTAATGATGAGCCTATTATCATGCATCCTACAATAAGAGCGAATGCTATTCTATTCACCATTCTATTTAAATCTGTAAGAGGCTTATCTAAGCCTTTCATTTCGATTTGTAATTTAGCTCTTCCTTTAGTTAAACTATCTACAAGTTCTGAAAATTTAGTTGGAACCTCTAAACTTTTTGTGGCTAATTTATAAGCTCCTATGATGATTTTATCTTTATTTAAACTTTCTAATATTTCTTTTTTATTTTTTTCCTTTACATAAGGAAAAATACACTCCATAATTTCTAAATCAGGATCAATATTACTAACAACTCCTTCTAATATGACAGTTGATCTCACAAGAGTGGTCATTTCTTTCGGAAACTGGATATTATTTCTTCTAGATATTTCGAATACTTCTTTGAATAAATCTGATATTTTTATACTTTTCAAAGAAGCATTTATATATTTTAAAACCATATTATTTAAATCTTCATATAAAATTGAATATTCAACTGGTCCTTTTTTTATTCCTATAGCATTTACAAAATCAACTAAAGTATCAATATCTTCTAAAGCCACAGCTGTCATAGCTTTATTAAGCCAATTTTTTAGATTTGTATCCAATTCTCCGACTAATCCAAAATCTATAAAATATATCTTTTCGTCTTTAATAAGTAGATTTCCTGGATGAGGATCTCCATGGAAAAATCCATCTTCAAAAACCTGCTTGAAAAAAGAATTTGCAAGCTTATTAGCAATATCTTTACATTGATATCCCTCACTCTTTAAAACATCAAAATCAGTTATTTTATATCCTTCTATGTATTCCATAGTCAAAATTTTCTTTGAAGTAAGTCTATCTATGACTATTGGAACTCCTACGCAAGCTACGTTCTTATTTAATTCATGAAACTTTTCTGTATTCTTAGCCTCTTTCACAAAATTAAGTTCATTTAATGTATCATATTCAATCTCCTTAAAAGCCTCAAAAGGATTAATTAATGTATTTGATACATGAGAAGATGTAAATCTACTTAATCTTCTTAGTATGCTTAAATCTAACTTCATTTTTTCATCAATTTTATAGTGTTGAACTTTAACAACTACATCTTTCCCATTTATTAACTTAGCTTTATGAACCTGAGCAATTGAAGCTGAAGCTAATGGAGTTTCACTAAATTCTGAAAAATATGTATTTATATCAGTCCCAAAGGACTCGTAAAACATTTCTTTAACCTTACTGAAATCTGTTATTTCATTATTGTCTTGAAGCTTTTCTAATTCCTCAATGTAAGCCTTAGGAAGCAAATCTGGTCTTGTACTTAATATTTGTCCAATCTTAACAAAAGTTGCGCCTAACTCCTCAAGCGCTTCTCTAAAGGCTTGCGGTCTAGGCTCAACCTTTTTGCTATTAGGCAATTTTTTAGAAACTAAAAAGTCAAAACCATAGTAAGTAAAAACTCTCACAATTTCTCTTAGCCTTTGTACACCCTGTCGTTTACTCATGAACTCACCTCCCATATCTAAAACATTAAAATTATCTTTATTTATTAATAATATTAAAAAACTCTATAAAGTATATTAAGAGAATTCAGTATTTTCATTTAAGCTATTTTGCTATAGCTATAAACGTCTTTACTCCTAATCCTCTAAATACTTTATAGAGTTTTATTCTTTTATTTTATAGCCTAAATTTCTTCATCTTTCATTTTAGCTTCTAGCACGGCTACTCTTTCTCTCAATTTATTTATTTCTTCTAAAGTACCTTTATTAGCTTCATCAAACATAGCTTTAAAGTTATCTTTTGTGAAAGGCTTCATTTTTTCTAATTTACATGTTATTTCGTTAGTCGCTTCTGTAGTTTTTTCTTGGAAATTTCTTTTTAACTCTTCAGATAAAACTTTTCCATCTTCAACAGTCATCTTTCCTTTTGAAACCATATCTGCTATAAAACAATCTGCTTTTTCATAAGCAGTAGCAGCTGTTCCAACTCCAGCTAACATAACTTTTTTTAACTCATTAATCATGAAATCATCTCCTAAACCATAGTTTTCTCTATAAAAGTTTTATTTAATTCTACTCTTAATTTCTTCAAAATTAAAGCTTATTATTCTTAAAGTAATATTAATTCTAAATTATCTATTACTCATAAAATTTTCTATATCTTCTACAGATTTAATACAATCTTTTGTTAGAACTTCACAGCCATCTTTAGTTACCAGAACATCATCTTCTATTCTTATGCCTATACCTTCTTCTTCTATGTATAGACCTGGCTCTACAGTATAAACCATACCTTCTTCAAGTATTATATTTCTCTTACCAACATCATGTGTGTCAAGTCCTAAACTATGACCTATTGAATGGAAATAATATTTTCTATAATCTTTTTTATCTTCTATAAGACCTAATCTAACACAAGCCTCTGCTAAAAGATCATTTGCCTTATTGTTTATTTCAAAAAATCCTATTCCAGGTCTAATAGAATTTATTATTTCTTCGTTCACTTTTAAAACTTCTTCATAAACTTCTTTTTGTCTCTTTGTAAACTTACCATTAGCAGGGAATGTTCTAGAAATATCTCCATTATAATAATTTACTTGAGCACCTAAATCAAATAGAATTAAATCTCCATCTTTTATCTCACTATTATTATCTACATAGTGTAAAGTAGCCGCATTTACTCCAGCAGCTGCTATTGTTTTAAAAGCATAGTCCTTAACTCCATGTTGTTTTAAATAGAAATCAAAATATGCTTCTACCTCATATTCTTTCATTCCGGGTTTACATTCTTTCATTAAAAGTTCTACACCTTTTGCTGTTATATCTGCAGCTTTTTTTATTTCTTCTACTTCCTCTTTACATTTAATTTGTCTTAAAGCAGCTATATCACTATAAGCATCCTTTATTATTACTTGAGGATATTTTTCTCTAATATTCTTTGCAAATCTTTGACTTTTACTTATTTCTTCATCAAATGAAGCTCTTTCTAAATCTAAATAAAAAGTTTCTGCAATTCCATTAGTAAAAATCATATTTAAATCATTTTCAAAATCTTCTAAGAATTTTACATTTTCTATACCTGAGATTTCCTTAGCCTCATAGTCTCTTATAGTCTTTCCAGTCCATCTCTCTTGCTCTAAATTAGGCTTTAATATATAAAGAATCTCTTCAAATATTCCGTCTATTTTTTTAATCATTAATATATGCTTCTCTTCATCTACTCCTGTTAAGTAGTAAAAGTTTCTGTTAGGAGTAAATGGGAAATATTCATCTGCTGTTTTTCTTTTTGCTTCTCCTGCAAATAAAACTAATATTGAATTGTCATCTAGTTTTTTCAATAAATTCTCTCTATTTCTAGTAAAGACTAAGTTTTTCATTTTAATCCCTCCAATTCCTATTTATTAAATTTTATCATATATAAGATTTAAAATCTTACAATAAATTATACAGTTTCTTATTTTTTACTTAAACAAATAAAAAAATACTCACTAGATCAACTAGTGAGTACTTATTATTATCTTACTTCAAAGCTATTAAACTCTATCTTTTTTACCTTCGAAAGCATTGATGTACATTTGCTTAATTTCACTGATTAATGGGTATCTTGGGTTAGCACCTGTACATTGATCGTCGAATGCATCTTCGCTCATTTTTTCTAATGTAGCGTAGAATGCTTCTTTTGAAACTCCGCAATCAGCTATTGTTGCAGGGATTCCAACTTTCTTCTTAAGTTCATCTATAGCTTTGATTAAGTTATTAACTTTTTCTTCTTCGTTCTTTCCACCTAATCCTAAGTAGTCAGCTATTACTGCATATCTCCATTTAGCATTTGGATATTTGTATTGTGGGAATGCAGCTTGTTTTCTTGGGTTGTCAACAGCGTTGAATCTTATTACTTGGTCTATTAAGATTCCGTTAGCAACTCCGTGAGCTATATGGTGTTCTGATCCTAATTTGTGTGCCATTGAGTGACATACTCCTAAGAATGCGTTAGCGAATGCCATACCAGCCATTGTTGAAGCATGAGCCATTTTTTCTCTTGCTTTTATGTTTGTAGTTCCCTCATTGTATGCTTGAGGTAAGTATTTGAATATTAATCTTATAGCTTCTAAAGCTAATCCGTTAGTGTATTCTGATGCTAAAACTGAAACGTAAGCTTCTAAAGCATGAGTTAATGCGTCGATACCTGATGCAGCTGTTAAGCCTTTTGGCATGTTCATCATAAGCTCAGCATCTATTATAGCCATATCTGGAGTTAATTCGTAGTCAGCTAATGGATATTTTACTCCTGCTTCCTCGTCAGTTATAACTGCGAATGGAGTTACTTCTGAACCAGTACCAGCTGATGTTGGGATAGCTACCATAGTAGCTTTTTCACCCATAGTTGGGAATGGGTAAACTCTCTTTCTAATATCCATGAATCTCATTGCTAAATCTTCGAAAGCAACTTCTGGATGCTCATATAATACCCACATGATCTTAGCAGCATCCATTGGTGATCCTCCACCAAGAGATATGATTACATCTGGTTGGTAGCTCTTCATTGCTTCAGCACCTTTTCTAGCACAAGCTAAAGTTGGGTCTGGAGTAACTTCTGAGAATACTCTGAAATCTATACCTATTTCTTCTAAAACATTTGTTATTTTATCAACATATCCTAGGCTAGCTAGTACGTTGTCTGTTACGATAAATGCTTTCTTTTTCTTTAAATCTTTTAAGTCTTTAAGAGCAACTCCTAAAGCACCATATTTAAAGTAAACTTTTTCTGGAACTCTGAACCAAAGCATATTTTCTCTCCTTTCAGCTACACTCTTAATGTTTAATAAGTGTTTAGGACCAACGTTTTCTGAAACTGAGTTTCCACCCCATGATCCGCAACCTAAAGTTAATGATGGTGCTAGCTTAAAGTTATATATATCTCCGATGGCTCCTTGAGTTGATGGCATGTTGATTATTGTTCTACCAGTTTTCATAGTTGCACCGAATTTTTCAATTCTATCTTTTGATTTCATTTGATCAGTGTATAAAACTGAAGTATGACCAAATCCACCAAGTTCAACTAATCTTTCAGCTTTAACTAAAGCTTCTTCAAAGTTAGCAACTCTGTACATTCCTAATACTGGTGATAATTTTTCATGTGAGAATGCCTCTTCTAATTCAACTGATTCAACTTCACCTATTAAAACTTTAGTATCTTTTGGAACTTTAACACCAGCCATGTCAGCTATTTTCCATGCTGATTGACCAACTATATTAGCATTTAAGTTACCATTTATTAAAATTGTTTTTCTTACTTTATCTATTTCTTTATCTTTTAAGAAATAAGCTCCTCTATCAGCGAACTCTTTTCTTACTTCATCATAAACTTTATCAACAACTAATACTGTTTGCTCTGATGCACAGATAACTCCGTTATCGAAAGTTTTTGATAATAAGATTGAGTTTACAGCCATTTTTAAGTGAGCTGTTTCATCGATGATTGCTGGTGTATTACCTGCTCCAACTCCGATAGCTGGTTTTCCTGATGAGTAAGCTGCCTTAACCATTCCTGGACCACCAGTAGCTAATATGATGTCAGCTTCTGACATTAATATTTGTGACATCTCAACTGATGGTTCATCTATCCATCCGATTATGTCTTTTGGAGCTCCAGCTTTAACTGCTGCGTCTAAAACAACCTTAGCTGCTGCTATTGTTGAATTTTTAGATCTTGGATGTGGTGAGAAAAATACAGCGTTTCTAGTCTTTAATGATATTAAAGATTTGAATATTGCTGTTGATGTTGGGTTTGTAGTAGGAACGATTGCCGCTACAACCCCTATTGGCTCAGCCACTTTAGTGATACCAAATGATTCATCTTTTGATATAACTCCACAAGTTTTATCATCTTTATATTTGTTATATATGTATTCTGCTGCGAAATGGTTTTTTATAACCTTATCTTCAACGATTCCCATTCCTGATTCTTCAACTGCCATTTTAGCTAATCTTATTCTTTCATTGTTAGCTGCTACAGCTGCTTGTCTAAAGATTTCGTCTACTTGCTCTTGAGAGAATTTTGCGAACTCTTTTTGAGCTGCTCTTACTTTCTCTAATCTAAGCATTAATTCATCTACATTTGTTACTTTCATGATACCCACCTCATTATAGATTAGTTTCTGTTTTTCATAATATATGTAAAAATTAATTAAAAGCGTTTTAGTTAAGTTTTTAACTTTAATAATATTCCATTTAGTGATATTTTTTCATTCAATTTTGTATTTTTTTTCATTTGTAAGCTTTTCATACTTCCTTGTAAAGTTTTTTTCCAACCTTACGAGATTATAATATCACCTTTCAAATCTAAAATCCAGACTTTTTTTTACATTTCTTACATTTTATCGACAAAAATTCGTTATTTTTTTAACTATTTTGTGATTTTTTTATCAACTTTAAACATTTAAATTTTAGTTAAACGATTTCTGTAATATTTTGGATTATTTCTGTAGTATTTTCATATTTAAATTAAATTATCTTTTGTTTTTTTATATTCTAATATTATGTTGCTAAATTTTAATTATTTTATTCAACTAAAATCCAAAAAACATACTTACAATTAATACAGCCATTATTATAGCTGTTATATCAGCCATTAAAGCGGCCCAATAAGTATGTCTTATTTTTTTTATTCCAACAGCTCCAAAATAAACTGTTATAGTATAGAATATAGTTTCAGTTCCTCCCATTATTACAGAGGAAATTAATCCAGCTCTTGTATCTGGTCCCAATGTATTTATTAATTCGGTATATACTCCTAAAGCTCCACTTCCTGATAAGGGTTTAATTAACACTAAAGGAACAACTTCTTTAGGTAATCCGATTAACGAAACAATCGGCTCCATAAGATTATTTAATAAATTAAGTAAATTAGCATCCTTAAATATTCTTATAGCGATCATCATAGCTAATAAAGCCGGAAAAATCTTAAAACAAACCATTAATCCTTCTTTCGCACCTTCTAAAAACCACTCATAAACTTTTCTTCCTTTAAACATTCCATATACTATTATTAAAAGAAATATTATTGGAATTATGTTACTCGTAAACAAAACTATCCCTCCTAAAAATATCGTTGTAGTATTTTACAGCATATAATACCTACACAGCAGGCAGTAAAAGTACATATTATTGCTGGAATTATTATACTTGCAGGCTCACTTGATCCTGCCGCCGCTCTTATAGAAATAACCGTAGAAGGTACTAATTGAATACAGGCTGCATTTATAACTAAAAATAATGCCATATCATTTGATGCCTTGCCATCAGTTTCTTTATTAATCTTGTTTAATTCTGTCATTGCCTTTATACCAAGTGGAGTTGCTGCATTGGATAATCCAAACATATTGGCTGTTAAATTCATAACTATAGCACCCATAGCTTCATCACTATGAGAACTTTCCTTAAACAGTTTTCTTAGTATAGGATTTAGTAACTTTGCCACCTTAGATGTTAATCCACTTTTTTCTGCTATTTTCATAACACCACACCAAAAACACATGATACCAACTAATGAAATTATAAACTTTACAGCACCATCTGAAGATTCTGTTAAGCCTTTTGTAATCAACTCTCCCTGGCCTGTCATTATGCTAAAAATCAATCCTAAGGCTATAATTGCAAACCATATATAATTAATCATCTCTCCTCCTGAATCATAAGTAATTTCTGTATAATATATGCCTTGCATAGTTAGAATAGTAGTGTTACCATAAAACTACAAAGAACGAATTTACTTCAAAGGAGAATTTTTATATGAACGAAAAAAATTTAGAATTAGCTCAACAAGATATAGATGAAGTTTTAAAAACTGTTGAAGAGCTAGAAATCCAACTAGATTCAACTGATTTATCAAAGGATGATATAAAACAAAAATTCGTTACTCTAACAGAAAAAGTAAGAAAACTGGAAGATTTATTAAAAGATGAAGGTATTATATAAATAAAAAAGCTGAGTTTAGAAAATCTAAACTCAGCTTTTTTTAAATCGCTTCTTCGGCGTCTTCTATAACATCTTCTCTTTTGAATTCTTTAACTATAAACATTCCAGTTATTATTGTTGATAAGAAGTCTGATACTGGACCAGCTAACCAAACTCCTATTAATCCTAAACCTGCAATTTTAGGTAATATTAAAGTTAAAGGAATTAAAAGTATAACTTGTCTTAATAAACTTAAGAATGTAGCTAATTTAGCTTTACCTATAGATTGGAAGTAATTAGATCCAATTATAGATATTCCTATTATAGGCATCATGAATAAGTAAATTCTTAAACCTGGAACTCCTATTTCTAATAGTTTAGGATCCGCATTAAACATACTTATTGCAATCTCTGGGAATGTTTGAATGAAGATTCCTCCTAAAACAAGTATTATTGTAGCTGCAATAATTGCTAACTTCACTGTTTTTTGAGCTCTATCATACTTTTTAGCTCCATAATTATATCCAATTATAGGCTGTGAGCCTTGGTTAATACCGAATATAGGCATTAAGAATATCATTGATATTGAAGAAATTGCAGCCATAGCTCCTATAGCTAAATCTCCACCATAAGTCTTTAATGCATTGTTAGCTATTACTTGAACTACACTTGCAGCCATCTGCATTGAAAATGGTGCTACACCTATAGCTAAAATTATCTTAACTAATCTCCAGTCTAATTTAAGAGTTTCAAATTTTAATTTTAAATTTGATCCTCCTAATGTATAGTAGTAAAGCATTATTAATGTAGTAACTATTTGAGAAATTACAGTAGCCCAAGCAGCTCCTTTTATTCCTAAGTTAAATACAAATATAAATACTGCATCTAAAATTACATTTATAACACATCCAAGTACCATTACCGCCGCTGACATTTTAGGATTACCATCAGCTCTAATTGTACTATATAAAGAGAATGACATTAAATTAAATATAGTTCCTAAAAGAATTACATTTATATATTCTTTTGCATAAAAAATTGTAGCATCACTTGCTCCAAATAAATGTAAAATACTATTTGCAAAAGCAATTCCAACAATAGTTAAAACTAAAGATATTATTGTTATTAAAACTACAGAGTTTCCTAATATTTTCTCTGCATCTTTTCTATTATTTTGTCCAAATTTTATAGAGATGTTTGCAGTAGCACCTATCCCTATAAGCATTCCAAAACCAAGTAGTATAGACATAATTGGCATTGTTATTCCAACACCAGTAATAGCCATAGGACCAACACCAGGTATGTGTCCAATAAACATTCTATCAACAATATTATAAAGTGCATTTACAAGCATACCTATAATAGCCGGTACTGAATACTTAATCAAAAGCTTAATTTCTGATTCTTCCCCTAGTAATTTTTGATCTTTCATAAGCCTCTCCTCCTTTAATCCATATTTCTTAAATATATGTTAACCAATCTATTATACATTAATTTAAAATTTTTCGTCAGTAAAATTTTTTAAATAAAAAAAGCTATATATAAAACCTAACTATTTTAATCTACAAACTCTAAATATTTATAGATTTATAAGTCAGATTTTTATATAGCCTTTAAACTTTATATAGCTAATTCTTTGTATATTAAATTTCCTGATATTAAACTAAGAGCTGTAGCTATGTTTAATACTAATGAAAATATAATTATTGATGCTTGGCTTTGATTTAAAAACATTGCAAACATTGTTGTAGCAAGGTTAATTAAAATTACTAATAAAAATTGCTTTAAAAGAATATCTAAAAAATTATTTTTAACTAATGAAAAACTCTTTTTTATACTCTCTATAACATTTATATTTTCAAATATAGAACATTGCATAGCTATTATAAAAAATATTGATAATATTATTCCTGCTGGTGCAAATATACTTGATCCTAAAGAAATCGCAAAGTTTTGTATCATAAACACCCCTAAAGGAAATATAGGATTTTTAAATGATGATTTTATAGTCTCAATCCAAGATATCTTTTTCCCATTAATAAAATTATTAGCTAATTTTATTATAGCTATGGACGAAAATCCTAAGCTAAAAATACTTATTACAGAAAATATGGTATTTCCTCTTCCTATAAGAGCAGGAATTGCAAAAAGTACTGATATCATTGCTATATCTACTAAGTTTTTAATAAATATGTTAAATACAGATTTTAAAAATTGTCCAACTGATGATTTTTTATTCATATTTTGTTCCATAATAATCCTCCAAACAAAAATCTCATTAAATAATTAATATTAATCATATCAAAATTAATATTCTTTTTGTTTGTGTTCATTTTAATTTAACACTTTCTGTATATTTGATTTACATATTCCTTATACCCCTAAGTAGAATAGGTAAAAACCTACCAATATTATTATTACACCTAAAATATTTTTTAATATCTTTCCTGTTTTTTTCCCCTTTTCTGAATAAGCTATTTTTTCAACAAACCCAAAGGATGTTCCTGCAAGTATTATTAAAACGCTATGTCCTAATGAATACATAAGAAGCATTAATATTCCTAAGGCTAAGTTACCACTAGCTGCTATAAAAGCTATTATTGCCGCCATTATAGGTGTTGCACAAGGGGAAGCCAATACTCCACTTAATATTCCTAAGAAAAATGCATCTAAAATTCCCTCTCTTTTTTTAGGTATTTTACAAGAATCTTTTTTATCTCCAAATAAATTTATTACATCAAGAACTTGTAAGCCAGCTGCTATCATAATAAAAGCTAATACTATATACCAAAACTTTCCCGCTCCTAAAAAAGCTTTTCCTATTACAGCTGTAAATACTCCTATTAACGTGAAAGTTAATCCTAAGCCAATTGAAAATATTATGGAATATTTAAATGCCTTCTTATTATCTTTTACTCCACTACCTTGGACATAACCTATTAGAAGTGGAATAGAAGAAAGAGTACATGGGCTAAAGGAAGCCACAATACCTGCAAAAAATGATAGTATTAAGGCTAAAAAAATATTATCTGAAATCACACTATTAAAATATGATAAAAACTCCATAATTCTATTTAACCCCCAAAGAATTTAGAATAGTCTCTATACTACTAGCTCTCATAAGCCCTTGATGAGTGTAGAACTCTTTTCCATCTTTATCTAAAAACACTGTAGTTGGAACTACATTAGCTCCATATTTATAAGCTAAATCCATATTCTTATCTTCCTCTAATCTAGCATAATAAATATTGAAAGCTCCTTTTCTATCTTTTGCTACATTACTTAACTCCTTTTGCATTTCAACACAATAAGGACAAGTATCAGTTTTAAACATTATTATAGTTGGCACTCCGACTTTTGCATCTTCTAGGTTACTAATTACATTAATTTCTGAATCGCTTGTTTGTTTCTTTTTCTCAATATAGTTTTTTCCAAAATATATTCCTACTAACGAGAAAACGATTAGAAATAATATTATCACGTTTCTTTTATTTCTCATATAAATTTCTCCCCTACCAAATTAAATTTTTGTATAAAAAAAGGTAACATAACTTAATCTTATGTTACCTAATGATTATGCATTTTTTATGCATTAATTACTTACAACTATCTCTTTCTATTAAATCATGATCTAATACAAAGTGATCTTGGTCTAATGGTTTATTGTTTATTATTTTTATTAACATTCTCATAGCTATTGATCCCATATCATACATAGGTTGTGATACAGTAGTTAACTTTGGATAGAATACGTGTGCTAAATCTATATCATTAAATCCTATAACACTAACTTCTTCAGGAACTTTTATTCCTTTATCTCTTAAAGCGTTTATAGCACCCATAGCTATTTCATCAGAAGCACAAATTACTCCATCTATATTTTGATTGTTTTCAAGCATTGCTACAATAGCATCATATCCAGTCTTAACTTTTAAGTTTTTAAAGTAAGTTAATTCCTCTTTGAATTCTATTCCAGCATCCTCTATTGCAGCCTTATATCCTTTGAATCTTTTACCCCAAGCATTGTTTAAATCGCCTTCAACACCTATGAAAGCTATATTTTTCATGTCTTTATCAATTAAATGCTTAGTAGCTTCATATGTAGCTTTTTCATTGTCTATAGTTACACTTGGAAACTTACCATTTTGTTCATCGTTCTCAACTAAAACTGTTTTTAAATCTAATTCATTTATTAAATTTAAAGTTTCTTCTCCTAATGATGAACTCATGTAAAGAACACCATCAACCATTTTTTCCTTAAGAACTCTTAAGTATTCCTTTTCTTTTTCTAAATCTAAGTCTGAATTACATAACATAACATTATATTTATATATGTTAGCTACATCCTCAGCACCTCTAACTATTTCAGGATATATTTGATTTGATATATCTGGTACTAATATACCTACTGTTCTTGTTCTATGTGTTTTTAAACTTCTTGCAACTATATTAGGTCTATATCCTAATTTTTTTATAGCTTCTAAAACTTTTTTCTTAGTCTCTTCGTTTACAACGTCTATGTCATTTAATACTCTTGAAACTGTTGCTATTGATACTCCGGCTTCTCTAGCAACGTCTTTAATTGAAGCAGCCATCTAACTCAACTCCTATACTCTAACTTATTCCTATCTATTATCTTAGTACTTCAATATTATAATGATAACTTTACATTTATACAAGGAATTTGTGTATATTTGTGTAATTTGCTTAAATTCCTCTTAACTTTTTTAGTCGAAAAACGTTTTCTTATTAATAATTGTAATAAACTTCAAGTATTAATTCAATGTAAAAATTATTAGATACTATAATTTTTCTACAATAATTAAATTATGTTGTATAATCAAATATATTATTACTTATTGATATGTTAACCATACTTTTTAAAATTTATAATCACTAAAAGATAATTACTAGGAGGAAACTTTAATGTATAAAGACATAGATATAAAAGATTCTATAAAATTAATGAATGAGAATAAAGAATTATTAATTTTAGATGTGAGAACTGAAGAGGAATATAAGGAAGATGGGTTTATAAAAAATGCAAAGCTTATTCCTTTAGGTAGATTATTATTCTCTTTAGACGAACTTGATGGATATGAAGATTCACCAATACTAGTGTACTGTAGAAGAGGTTCTAGAAGTATGCAAGCTTGTGAAATATTAGAAGATAATGGATTTACCGAACTTTATAATATGATGGGTGGTTTTTCAAAATTAGTTAATGAAGGTCCTAAAGAACTTTACACTAAATAATTTAAATAAAAGGCTATGTTTTAAATTAATGTTGATTTTTAGCTAAAACATAGCCAAATAAAAAAGAGAGCAATTTAATTGCTCTCTTTTTTTATTTACTATGCTCTTTTTGCAACAGCCATCTTTAAGATTTCACCATTTATCTTAGCCTCTGAGTAATCAGCTTCTCCATTATAAATAACTTCTTCAGTTAAAGTTTCTTTCTTTATAACATCTTCAAACTTCTTGATTACATCTAAAAGCATATCATTGTCACCAACATAAAGAGTTATTTTATCAGCAACCTCAAATCCACTTTCTTTTCTCATGTTTTGGATTTTTGATATTATTTCTCTTACATGACCTTCTTCTCTTAGTTCATCAGTTATAGTTGTATCTAAAACAACCCCTACTGAACCTTCTCCAGCAAATGCGAATCCCTCTAATCCTTGCATTGTTACAAGTAAGCTTTCTGCATTTAATTCTATTTCATTTCCATCTATATTTATAACTTCTGTTCCGCCATTTTGGATTTTTTGAGCTAATTCCATTTGGTCTCTTGAAGCTATTTCTTTTCTTATAGCTGGTATTAACTTACCATAAGCTCTTCCTAAAACAGGTAGGTTAGGTTTGATTTCGAAGTTAACATACTTAGAAAGGTCAGCTCCTAACTCAACTTCCTTGATGTTTAACTCATCTTTAATTATGTCTCCATAATATTCAGGAAGCTCTGTAGTTGAAAGAAGCATCTTTGAAAGTGGCTGTCTATTCTTGATGTTAGCAGCATTTCTTGCACTTCTTCCAAGCTTAACTATCTTGTAAGCTAAATCCATTTTTTCTTCTAACTTCTTATCTATAGCCTTTTCATCAACTTCTGGCCATGCTCCTAAGTGAATACTTTCTAGAGCATTTTCATCTAAGTTAACTACTAAGTTTTGGTAGATTTCTTCTGTTATGAATGGTACAAATGGAGCAGCAACCTTACATAAAGTTACTAATACTCTGTATAAAGTAGTGTATGCACCAATCTTGTCATCAGTTAATTCTTCTGACCAGTATCTTGCTCTGTTTCTTCTTACATACCAGTTTGATAACTCATCTGTGAACTCTTCTATTTCTAAAGCAGCTTGAGTTATTCTGTAGTTATTTAAGTGATCATCTACATCTTTAACTAAAGTATTAAGTTTTGACATTATCCATTTATCCATCACGTTATCTGATACGAAATCTTTATACTCTAATGGATTGAATTTGTCTAACTCTGCATATAAAACATAGAATGAGTAAACATTCCATAATGTACTTAAGAATTTTCTTTGAGTTTCAGCAACGTCTTCTATTGAGAATCTAGTTGGTAACCATGGAGCACTAGCAGTGTAGAAATGCCATCTTGTAGCATCAGCACCTTGTGAATCAAGTACTTCAAATGGATCAACTACGTTACCCTTAGATTTTGACATTTTTAAGCCCTTCTTATCAAGAACGTGACCTAAAACTATACAGTTTTCAAATGGATTTCTATCAAATATAGCAGTTGATATTGCTAACATTGTGTAGAACCATCCTCTTGTTTGGTCAACAGCTTCTGATATGAATTGAGCTGGGTAGTTTTGATCAAATAACTCTTTGTTCTCAAATGGATAATGAAGTTGTGCAAATGGCATTGATCCTGAATCGAACCAACAGTCAATAACCTCAGCAGTTCTCTTCATCTCCTTATTACAATGAGGACAATTTAAGTGAACTTTATCAATGTATGGCTTATGAAGTTCTATATCTTCTGGAACATTTATTCCTTTAGTTTTTAGTTCTTCTATACTTCCTATACATTCTCTGTGTCCACACTCACATTCCCATATTGGAAGTGGAGTTCCCCAGTATCTATCTCTTGAGATACCCCAGTCTATAACATTCTCTAAGAACTTACCAAATCTTCCGTTCTTGATGTTATCTGGGTACCAGTTTATTTTTTCATTATTAGCTAAAAGTTTATCTCTTAAAGTTGTCATTGCAACAAACCAGCTATCTTTTGGATAGTAAAGAAGTGGAGTGTCACATCTCCAACAATGTGGATATGAGTGAGTATGCTTTTCAGCTTTAAATAATTTATTTTCTTCTTTTAAGTAATCAACGATTTGTTGGTCACATTTCTTAACGAATTTTCCAGCCCAAGGAGTTACTTCTTCTACAAAGTTACCACTTAAGTCAACTAAGTTTAAGAATGCTAATCCATTTTGCTTTCCTATTAAGTTATCATCTTCACCATACGCAGGAGCTATATGAACTATACCGGTACCATCTGATAAAGTTACGTAGTCACCGTGAACAACTACGAAAGCTTTTCCTTCAGTTGGAGTTACGAATGGTAATAATTGCTCATATTCCATTCCTAATAATTCTTCACCTTTGAATTCTCTAACTATTTCAAATCCTTCTCCTAAAACCTTAGGTGCTAAATCTTTAGCTAAGATGAATATTTCATCTCCTTCAACTTGCTTAGCTTCTACATAGTCATAAGCTTTATTTATACATAAAGCAACGTTTGAAGGTAAAGTCCAAGGAGTTGTTGTCCAAGCTAAGAAGTATTTGTTATCTTCTCCTTTAACTTTAAACTTAGCTATAGCAGTTAAGTCTTTAACATCCTTGTATCCTTGTGAAACCTCATGTGATGATAAACTTGTTCCACATCTTGGACAGTAAGGCATTGTTTTATAACCTTTATATAAAAGTTTTTTATCCCACATTTGCTTTAAAGCCCACCATACTGATTCTATGTATGGATTATGGTAAGTAACATATGGATTCTCCATATCTACCCAATAACCTATTTGCTCAGTCATTTTTTCCCACATGCTAACATATGTGAAAACACTATCTTTACATTCAGTTACGAATTTTTCAACACCGTAATCCTCTATTTGAGGTTTACCTGATATTCCTAACTTCTTCTCTATTTCAAGCTCAACTGGAAGCCCATGAGTATCCCAACCTGCTTTTCTTATAACTTTATAACCCTTCATAACTTTGTATCTTGGGATTATATCCTTCATAACTCTTGTTAATACGTGACCTACGTGTGGCTTACCATTAGCTGTTGGAGGACCATCATAGAATGTAAAGTATTCACCATCTTGGTTCATATCGAAGTTTTTTTGTATTACATTTTTTTCTTTCCAAAGGTTTGCAACTTCTTTTTCTACGCCTACAAAACCTTTAGGTAATTCAACTTTTTTGTACATATTGAAACTCCTTTCCTTCTCTTATTTAATATTTAAATTATTTACTTATAATTGCTTATCTAGACAAAACTTAGTGAAAAATAAAAAAACTCCATCCTAAAAGGACGAAGTTATATTCGCTATACCACCTAAAGTTCAAACCTATCTATATAATTCAATTATAAATATTAAAAGTTTACGTGTTTACGATAGGTAATTAAAAGCACTTACAATGCTCGCATCCTGTAACGTGGATATACGGGATAACTTAATCAGAATCTATTCCTTTCAGTCTCCAACTCCCAGGTGATTTTCCTTAGA
The DNA here is from genome assembly GCF_057782475.1 of Clostridium sp. LIBA-8841. Classification (NCBI taxonomy): domain Bacteria; kingdom Bacillati; phylum Bacillota; class Clostridia; order Eubacteriales; family Clostridiaceae; genus Clostridium; species Clostridium sp. LIBA-8841. The sequence goes on from NZ_CM173488.1 coordinate 3,696,289, forward strand.
TATCCTTATAGTCTCGCACCAACCAACTACTCTCTGAATAAGGTTTTATATAAGTACTTGCCCTGTTCACAGTCTTTAAAAAAATTATATAATAGCACTTTTAAAAAGTCAACGAAACAAATCCATATATTTGAAAGCTTTGATTATTTATTTAATTTATTTCTTAATAAAAAATCTATTTTGGTACAACCTAATAATTATAAGTATCAACTTATATATTTAATAAATAAAATTAATTAATAATTTTTATTATTTAATGTTGACTTTTCTTATCAACTAACTTATAATTAAATCATCAAATACATTCCATTCCCTTTTGTTAATCGTGCTGTTTTACTTTGATGTATTAGGAGGAAAAATAGTATGACTGATAACAATAATTTAAATCAACAAGTAATTGATAAAATGACTAAAGTTTGTATCTGCAGAGCAATCTCAAGAGCAAAGATAAAAGAAGCTATCAAAAATGGTGCACACACAGTTGAAGCAGTAGCTGAGGTAACTGGTGCAACAAAAGGTTCTTGTAGAGGTTGTAGATGTAGAGACAAAATTGAAGAATTAATTGAAGACAACCAATAATTCTTTTAAGCAAAACTTATTTACTGTTTTAATTTTGTATCTCCCTAAAAAGAGTACCGAAAGGTACTCTTTTTTTTATTTTAACTTGCCCATAACTATTAACTTTTAAATAATATTTTAGCTTTATATAAGAATTAGCTTTAATTAAAAAAGCAAAAAAGTACGAGCAATAGGAGTATCATCACTACTGCTCGTACTTTTTTAAATTTCAAATTCGTTTAATGGTAAGTTTTTTGTCCAACCATTATAATGTCTAGGATATCCTTGATTTGTAAGTGCTCCTACAAAATAAAATTTCTTTACATCAAAGCAATTATTCTTAACCACTTTAAATCCTTTTAAAAGATAATGTAATCTATTTTCATATACTCTTCTAATATCTTTAGACGTTGGCTCTCCCCAAGCAAAGATTATATGAGTACTATTTATTAAACTTTCAAATATGATTAAATCATTTTTTAAGTACTCTCCATTCTCAATAAACCCATCATTTCCGCATAGGAATAGCTCGCCTTTGGTATTATAAACTTCTTCTAAAACATCTTTGCTGTATTCAATAACAGGAAATAGGAATACGAAATTTATTTCTTTTATTATTCCAAGTTCATCCTCATTGTTCATTAAATATTTTATAGCCTTATTTAATTCTTTTTTTAGATCCTCAATGTTATGTGATTTTGGAGCTCTAGTAATAACTAATATATTACTTTCACCCTCTTCATTAATAGGAAAAGTAACTTTAAACCCTCTTCCACTTTCATGATCTACTAAAACATTTATATTATTTGGATTTTTACAATACTTTTGCATAAGCGCTCCCCTTTTTACCAACTCTTGTTCCTCAAACTCAATATATTAGTATTAAGTATATTCTCACTTTAGTTTAGTATATAATCGAATCTTTAGAAATTCTACAAATTTATATAAATTTAATTTATTCACCTAAATAATGAACTATTTATTCTTCTTGTTTTCCTCTATTTGTGCAGCTAACTCATTAAGATATTCCCATCTCTCATACTTCTGAGCTAACTCCTCCTCAGTTTTTGCTTTATCTTCCATTAATTCTTGAAGTTTACCGTATTCTGATGCATGTTTTGCCATTAAAGAATCTAATTCCTCTATTTTTTCTTCAATAGCCATTATATCTTCATCTATAGTTTCAAATTCCCTTTGCTCTTTAAATGAGAATTTTAATACTTTATTTTTGTTTTTATTTTTATCCACAGATGACTCTTTTTTATTTTTATCCACAGCTACTTCTTTTTCTTTACTTTCAACAGCTTCTATCTCTTTACTTAGAAGATAATCCCCATAGTTACCAGTATAGATATCTATTTTTCCATCTCCTTCATAAGAGAATATCTTGTTACAAATTCTATCTAAGAAATATCTATCATGTGATACAGTAATAACAACTCCACCAAAATCATCTAGATAGTCTTCTAGTCTATTTAAAGTTTCAATATCTAAGTCATTTGTAGGCTCATCTAGTAAAAGAACATTTGGAGCTTCCATTAAAACTCTTAAAAGATGAAGTCTTCTTCTCTCCCCACCTGATAACATTCCTATCATTGTCCATTGAAGTGTACCATCAAATAAGAATTTTTCACACATTTGTGATGCTGTTATTCTTTCACCTGTAGCAGTCTGTAAATACTCTCCTGCTTCCTTTATGTAATCTATGGCTCTCATTTCTGGATGCATATGTGTATCCTCTTGTGAGAAACAAGCTATTTTTACAGTTTCACCTTTTATTATTTCACCATTATCTGGTGCTATCTTTCCTTCTATCATACCCATAAGTGTTGATTTTCCAGCTCCATTAGGTCCTACAATACCTATTCTATCACTTCTTAAGACTATGTAGTTAAAATCATCAACAATCTTTTTATCTCCAAAGCTTTTATTTAAATGTTCTATTTCTATTATTTTCTTACCTAATCTAGTTCCCATAACAGAGATTTCTATATTTTCATTTTCAATAAAACCTTCTTGATTTACTAATTCATCAAATCTTTGAAGTCTAGCTTTTTGTTTAGTAGTTCTAGCCTTTGCACCTCTTCTTACCCAAGCTAGTTCTTTTCTCATAAGGTTTTGTCTTTTTTCCTCACTTGCCTTTTCTATAGCTATTCTCTCCATCTTCTTTTCTAAGAAAACAGAATAGTTTCCATCATAGCTAAATAATCTACCTCTATCTAATTCTAATATTCTATTAGTTACTCTATCTAGGAAATATCTATCATGAGTAATCATTAAAAGAGCACCTTTTCTACCATTTAAGTAATCTTCTAACCAACTTATAGTCTCGTTATCTAAGTGGTTAGTAGGCTCATCTAATATTAATAGTTCACTAGGAGTTATTAATGCAGCTGCAAGCATTATTCTCTTCTTCTGTCCTCCAGAAAGATTTCCTACCTTTTCTTCAAAATTAGTTATTCCAAGCTTAGTTAAAACATTTTTTGCTTCACTTTCCATATCCCAAAGATTTAAAGCATCTATTTTTCCTTGAAGTTTTATTATCTTTTCTGAATCTATATCGCTATTTTCGCCTTTATTTATCTTTTCTAAAAGTTCTTCATAATCTCTTAGAATTCTCATTTCTTCTGAGTTACCTTTGAAAACTTGCTCTAAAACAGTAGCATTATCATCATAATCTGGTGTCTGAGAAAGGTATTCTATCCTTACTCTATTACCTTTTGTTATTGTCCCTTCATCAGGCTCTTCTACTCCTGCCACTATCTTTAAGAAAGAAGATTTTCCTGTTCCGTTAACTCCTATAAGCCCAATCTTCTCACCATCATTTATTCCTAATGATATATTATTAGCTAAAATTTTCTCTGAATAGCTCTTACTTATATTTTCAAGAGTTATTAAATTCATCAGTTATCCATCCTTTTCAAAACAAATCTTATTCTCATTATAATATAAAGTTAAAGTTCTTCCAAAAGTAAAATAAGGATTGTATCAAAAATAACTTAAAATAAAACTTATAAACATATTATGAGAATTACTGGATTTCATTAAGAATTCATAGCTATTCTCTTAATACTCTTTATAAATTTTATTTTAAGCTTTGATACAACCCTATACTAATTTAAATTATTCTATATTAATTTTCTAACTTGTTATATTTTAACTTGAAATTTTCCTTATCAAGTCTCCTAAATCCTCACAAAATTAATTCTACTACTCTTTCAAAATCTTTATAAAGCATATTTGCTTTCTAAATTCTATTAGACAAAGGTTTCATTCTCCTAGCTAACAATTGTATTGGCATTAAAGTTAATACTATGGTAGTCAGAAAACTTTCAACTCCTGCACTACTTACATTATAAATTATTGAATAAATCCATAAATTCATACCTGGAGGCGCATATTGGCCAAAGAAAACTACCCCTGAAACGACACTTATAAATGTACTTAAAGCGCCTGCCATAAATGATCCTAAGAATATTTTATACTTTTTATCTATTCCAAATGTTCCTGCTAATCCTAATGCCATATTAGCTAGTATGTAATCAAGAAAAAACTGTACTGGATGAACAATAAATGCTCCATTTAATGTTTTTAGAAGACCAAAGATTAATCCTCCTGTAACACCAACAGTTCTTCCATACACTAAGGAAAGAAGCATTATTGGTAGCATTGAAAAGAAAGTTATTCCTCCACCTTGTGGATATCTAACTAACGGAATAATATAAAGCACGTAGGAAATTGCTACATTTAATCCAATCATAACAATTTCTTTTGTTGTTATTTTATGCTTTCTTAAATCTAAAATATATAAAGCTAATAATACAAATTCTATTAAGGCTACTAAATAAACATCCATTACTCTTCACCTTCTTCATATGCCATATTCCAAAAGTCAAGTTCATATAAACTTGCCCTTTTAAATATCTCTATCAGTCTATTTTGTTTTTCCTCTGATAAATCTGAACAAGTTTTATCCACATATTCTAACCATCTATCAGTAAACTCAGCAAATCCATCTGAAGCATACTCTTCAATCCACGGTTTAAAAAAGTTTTTTTCTAGTTTATCAGCATATTTCTCAGCAATATATCTTCCTATATAGCTATAACTCCAAGTGCATGGTAATGTTGCTATAGCTATCTCATCTAAGTCACCTTTTAAAGCTATAGCTTGCATATAGCTTGTATAACTTATAGTAGTGCCTTTATATTCTCTTTTTTCAGCCTCTATTTCTGATATTCCAAAATCTTTTAAGTATTCTATATGGACTGCTGTTTCATCTTCCATTGTTCCTTTTGTAGAACTATAGAAAAATCTCATTTCTTCCATAGTTCTGGCCTTAACTACACCAATACAAAAAATCTTAGCATATTCTTTTAAATAAAGGTAATCTTGAACTAAATACTCTTTGAATTTATTCTTATCAAGAGTTCCTTCTCCAATTTCTTTTATAAATGGGTGTTCTAAATACTTGTCCCATATCGGCATAGCCTCTTTTAATAATTTTTCTGTAAATCTCATATTTGACATCTCCTTTAATCTTATGATTAAACTTAATAGCCCAAATAAGGATTACCTAAAAGTTTCATAAAAGCATATAAATCTTAAACTTTTTAAATAAAAACTCTACTTTAAACCATTATTAATTTTTAGGTAGAACTGTAAGTCATCTTAATGAGTAATACTTTACTAAATTATTTTAGTTTTGAAAGTCTAGCTAAAAATCAATATTTACTTAAAACATAGCTAAATAAAAAATAAAAGCTGCATCCATTGTAGGATGCAGCTTAATTTATAAAAAGTCATAATACTCTAAATATATAAAATACTATTATAAAACTTTCTACTGGCTTTCCTACGCTGGTATTACCCAGATCAGGTTTAAGGGTTAATAACAAAATGTTATCTCTCAGCCAAATGGCACCCCTAGCTATAAAGTCTATAATAATTATATATATTTTTTTTAATAAATTCTAGTTTTTTCTTTCTCAAGTAAAAATAAAGTCTAAAACCTCATATAAAAATTATTCCAATAATCTTTATTGCTCATCATCATCTTTCTGATTTCCTCATCATTACCATATTCATCATACCATCTTTCTAAAATTTCATAGGCAATACCATGGTATATTAAGCTTCCTATGACAAAAGGTTTAGCCGGCACATCACTTAAAGATATTACTGTTATACCAGTTCCTATAGTCCCATATATCATAGCTCTCTCTGGGGTTGCAAAGGTCTTTGCCTTCTTTTTAAAATCAGACTCTCTTATGTATTTTCTTAATCTTTTAGGTGTTGGAATAACGATAGCTTTTATCAATTTTATTCAATCCTTAAAATTACTCTTATTAAAAATATATATTCAGTATTTAATCTTTATTCTAAAAGTATTGTTTTTTAGCTGAATATATCTTTAAAAAATTTTTTAAAAATAAAACAGAAATAACCATGGTTAAACTTCATATTTATTTCCTACTCTTTAAATATATTTTTAACCTATTGAAAGACTTAATATGTGTTATAATCTTATAAGAATTATTTTGGAAGGAGCTATTTAAATGGCGAGTAAGTTTTATTTACACAAAGGGAAAAATAAAAAAGCTGAACAAGGTAGACCTTGGATTTACATTGATGAAATAAACGAATATGACGGAGATTACGAAAACGGAGATATAGTTGAAGTTTATAATCATAAAGGTTATTTCCTAGGAAAAGGTTACATAAATGATAGAAGTAAAATAACTATAAGATTAATGACTAAGAATATAGATGAAGAAATAGATGAAGACTTCTTCAAAAGAAGATTTAAAACTGCTTGGGAATACAGAAAGAGAGTTATAGACACATCTTCATGTAGATTTATCTTTGGAGAAGCTGATTTCCTTCCTGGTTTAACAGTTGATAAATTTGAAGATTATTACGTAATTCAAATATCAACTCTTGGAATGGATAAATATAGAGATTTAATAGTAAAAATCCTAGTTGATGAATACGGTGCTAAGGGTGTTTATGAAAGAAGTGATATAAAAACTAGGGAAATAGAAGGTTTAGAGCAAAGAAAAGGCTTCTTAACTGAGCCATTTGATACTGATATACAAATAGTTGAAAATGGTGTTAAATACATAGTTGATTTAGAAAATGGTCAAAAGACCGGTTTCTTCCTAGATCAAAAAGAAAATAGAGCTGCAATGCATAGAATATGTAAAGACATGGATGTTTTAGATTGCTTCACTCATACTGGTTCATTTGCTTTAAATGCTGGTATAGCCGGTGCTAAGTCAGTTTTAGGAATAGATGTATCTCAACACGCCGTTGATTGTGCTACAAGAAATGCTGAGCTTAATAATCTTCAAGATGTTGTTAAATTCGAAAAACACAATGCTTTTGATGTTTTAGGTGATTGGTCAAGAGAAGGAAAACAATTTGATGTTGTAATATTAGATCCACCAGCTTTTACAAAGTCAAGAAACACTGTTAAGCAAGCTATTAGAGGATATAAAGAAATAAACCTTAGAGGAATAAAGATGGTTAAAGAAGGTGGCTACTTCGCAACATGCTCTTGCTCTCATTATATGGATGAAGAACAATTAAAGAGAACTGTTGCTGAGGCTGCTCATGATGCTAGAAGAACTTTAAGACAAATAGAAGTTAGAACTCAAAGTTCAGATCATCCTATACTTTGGAACTCAGATGAGTCATACTACTTAAAATTCTTCATATTCCAAGTATTCTAAAAAAATTTTAAATTAAATGCATATTAAAAATAATACTGGTTAATATAATAGTGTAGCAAGAAAAGATTAAAAACTTAACCTTTTACTTATAAAAAAAGAGGTGCTTACAAAATGGCATACACTCAAAAATTTATATTTAAAATTTAAGTAATAATTAAATATTAAAATATATTATTACTATGAGGTGCTTTACAAAAATAGCATACACTCATTAAATAGTTATAAATATCTTTAGTATTTAACTATCTGTTTTAAGCTATGCACTAATTAGGAGTGCATTTTCTATCCTAATAATGTACATATAATATTAGATGTATTAAAAGGGAAAGGTATCTGAAATTCAGATACCTTTCTTCTTTTGTCTCTATATAATTATTTAAAAGGCTATGTTTTAACTAAATATAAAAATTTACCTAAAACATAACCTTATTAAAGCATTTATTTTCTATGAAACTGTTTTTGCAGAAACTATACTAACACCAGTTCCTAAAACATCCTCTATGATAACATCTCCAACTTTAATAGGAAGATTAATAGAAGCCTTATTAATCTCTTTCATAACATCAAATATCATTCCCTTTGGAATAGGTTCCTCTGTTTTAACTGGTATAACCATATTGTCACAGCCATCTATTTTAACAGTTGAGGTTACTATTCTTGTTGGATTTTTAACCTCATTTAATCCATAAATTTCTCCTCTTTTGCATGTATTTCCTGTAACTTTTTCTAAATCTGTATCTACTGTTAAATGACATCCTCTAGGACATACTATACAAATTAATTCTCTTACCATGATTATTCACCATCCTCTAATGAAATTGTTATTGATCCCTTAGCATCTTTAAGTTTATCTTTAAGTATTGTAATTCTCTCCATTTCTGCAGGTACAACATGAGGTTTTTTAAAGCTTTGAAGAACATTTCCTTCTTCATCTCTAACTATAATCTGTTTATTCTTAAATACATTTCTAACTCTCATAAACACATTCAAGTTTCCATCTAAAGATTCAATTTCAAATTTTTGAGGAACTGTATAACTTATATTTTCTCCATTTTTTATTTCAACAAAGTTATTTAATCTCTTTTTACCTTTAATATATTTTGCAGCATTCTTACCTGCATTTTTTGCTTCCTCAGTAACAAAATCAACTAGGTCATGAACATGAACTACATTACCACAAGCAAATATTCCCTCTCTATTTGTTTCCATACTTTCTGAAACCACAAGTCCATTAGTTCTAAAATCTAATTGAACTCCTGCATTTTTTGAAAGCTCATTTTCTGGAATTAACCCAACAGATAATAATAATGTATCAACATCAAACTCTATTTCTGTTCCTTTTATAGGTTCTCTATTTTCATTAACCTTAGCTATAATTACTTTTTCTAATCTTCCATTTCCTTTAACATCAACAACTGTATGAGATAGATATAATGGAATATCATAGTCCTCTAAACATTGAACAATATTTCTAGTTAAACCATTTGAATAAGGCATAAGTTCAACAACAGCCTTAACTTCAGCGCCTTCAAGAGTCATTCTTCTAGCCATTATAAGACCAATGTCTCCTGACCCTAAAATAACAACCTTCTTACCAACCATATATCCTTCCATGTTTATGAATCTTTGAGCCGCTCCTGCAGTAAATATTCCTGATGGTCTGTCTCCTGGGATACTTATTGCGCCTCTTGTTCTTTCACGACATCCCATAGCAAGTACTATAGCTTCCGCTTCTATTGTTAAATATCCTTTTTCAGTATTTATAGCATGTATTACTTTATCTTCAATTTCTAAAACCATTGTATCTAACATAACCTCTATGTTAGTTCCTTCTACCATATCAATAAATCTTCCAGCATATTCAGGTCCTGTAAGTTCTTCTTTAAAGGTATGAAGACCAAATCCGTTATGAATACATTGATTTAAGATTCCACCTAGTTCTTTATCTCTTTCTATAATTAATATTTTTTCTATTCCATTTTCATAAGCTTCATAAGCTGCTGCTAATCCTGCTGGACCTCCACCTACAACTACTAAATCATATTTCATAACCTTAATCCTCCTACTTTGTTTTTCCACTTATTATGTATGAACCATTTTTATCTAAAGTTACTTCATTTATCTTCATACCAGTTTCACGAGATATTATTTCTTGAACTCTAGGTCCACAGAAACCACCTTGACATCTACCACAACCTGGACGACATCTTCTCTTAACTCCATCAATAGTCCTTGCTCCTAAAGTTCTATTTATACTATCAACAATTTCTCCTTCTGTTATGTTTTCACATCTACAAATTATTCTTCCGTATCTACTATCTTCTTTAATTAAATTTGCTTTTTCTTCTGGAGAAAGTTCTATAAAATGTACTTGCTCTCTCTTCTCATTAAAGTTATCCTTCTTTTCTAAAGCTAGTCCACATTCTCCTAGCATTCTAACAACATCAACTGCAATAGCTGGTGCAGAACTTAATCCTGGTGATTTTATTCCTGCTACATCAAAGAATCCCTTTACGTCTTTAGCTTCTCCAATTATAAAATCAGGCTTATCAGCTATAGCACGAAGTCCTGCAAAGTTTCTTATATTTTCTCTAAAATTAATTGATCTAGTTGTTTTTAAAGAAACCTCCCTAACTTTAGCCAATCCTTCATACTCTGTGGAAACTGAATCTTTGTCATCAGTATCAATGGCATCTGGTCCTACTAATAAGTTTCCATGAACTGTAGGAGTAACTAAAACTCCTTTTCCAAGCTTAGTTGGACATTGGAAAATTGTCTTTTCAAATAGACTTCCTTGACTCTTATCTAAAACATAATATTCTCCTTTTCTAGGAGTTATTTTAAAGGCTTCTTCACAAACCATATTATGAATCTTATCAGCATAAATACCTGCTGCATTTACTATAAATCTAGCTTCTACTACATCTCCATTTTCAAGCTTTATTTTAAAATTTTCATCTTTTTCAATACTAACAACTTTAGAATTTAATCTTAATTCTCCTCCATTATCAATAGCATTTTCTGAAAGAGCTATTGTAAATTCATATGCTCCAACAATTCCTCCTGTTTGACAGAATAAAGCACTTTTTACCTCTTTATTTAAGTTTGGCTCCATTTCTAAAACTTCTTTTGAAGTTAAAAGTCTTATACCTTCTACTCCATTTTTAATTCCTCTATTATATAAAACCTCTAATTCTTTTTGGTCATCATCATCAAATCCTATAATTAGTGAACCATTTCTTTTAAAAGGAACGGATAAGTCCTCGCAAAGCTTATCAAACATCTTATTTCCTTCAACATTGTATTTTGCCATTAATGTTCCTGGCTCTGGATCATATCCTGAGTGAACAATTGCTGAATTTGCTTTAGATGCTCCCATAGCAACGTCATTTTCTTTTTCTAATTCTACAACTTTTAAATTATACTTTGTTAGTTCTCTAAATATTGCTCCACCTATTACTCCGGATCCTATAATTGCTACATCATAAATCATTAAATATCGCTCCCTCTTATAAAAATAAAAAAGAGCTGAACTCAAAAAAGACATACGAATATCCTTTTTGTGTTTAGCTCTATTCTCTCTTCTACACAAAATTAAAAATTTTCTATTAACTTCTCTTTAATTATATCACACTTTTGTAAATGTTTCCACACTTTTTTAATCATCAAGTGCCCAGTCTTTTGATTTTTCAATAGCTTTTTTCCATTTTTTATAGTATTTATTTCTCTTTTCCTCAGAAATAGTTGGCTCAAACTCTTCACTTGCAAACCAGAATTTAGCTATTTCCTCTTTATCTTTCCAATAACCAACAGCTAATCCAGCAAGATATGCAGCACCTAAAGCTGTTGTTTCTGTAATTATAGGTTTAATTACTTTCTTTCCAACTAAATCAGCTTGGAATTGCATTAAAAAATTATTTCTACTAGCTCCACCATCTACCTTTATACAGTTTATATCATAACCAACATCATTTATCATAGCTTCAAGAACATCTCTTGTTTGATATGCAATTGATTCTAGTGCAGCTCTTATTATATGATTTCTATTAGTTCCACGTGTTAACCCAACTATTGTTCCACGAGCATACATATCCCAATAAGGAGCGCCTAATCCTACGAATGCAGGTACAACATATACTCCTCCATTGTCTTCTACCTTAGTAGCAAAATACTCAGTATCGCTAGAATCACTTATAATTCTTAATTCATCTCTAAGCCATTGAATAACAGCACCGCCAACAAATACTGATCCTTCTAAAGCATATTGAACTTTTCCATCTAATCCAATAGCTATTGTTGTTAAAAGTCCAGATCTACTTTGAACAAGTTCCTCTCCTGTATTCATTAATAAGAAACAACCTGTTCCATAGGTATTCTTTACATCACCTTTATTAAAGGCCGCTTGTCCAAATAAAGCAGCTTGTTGATCACCAGCAATACCAGCAATAGGTACTCTTATACCGCCCTTTGACCCAAGGTTAGCATAGCCATAAATTTCAGATGAATTTCTTACCTCTGGTAGCATACTTCTAGGAATATCTAATTCCTTAAGCATTCTCTCATCCCAATCAAGATTCTTTATGTTGAATATCATAGTTCTAGATGCGTTAGTATAGTCAGTTACATGAACTTTACCATTTGTAAGTTTCCAAACAAGCCAAGTATCAACTGTACCAAATAAAAGCTCTCCATTTTTAGCTTTTTCTCTTGCACCTTCAACATTATCTAAAATCCATTTTATTTTTGTTCCTGAAAAATATGCATCAAGTACAAGTCCTGTGTTTTCTTTAATATAATCTACAAGTCCATCTCTTTCTTTTAATTCATCACAGATATTCGCAGTTCTTCTACATTGCCAAACTATAGCATTATATATTGGTACACCAGTATTTTTGTCCCAAACTATTGTAGTTTCTCTTTGATTTGTAATTCCAAGTGCAGCTATGTTTTCTTGAGTTATATTGCTCTTAGCCATAACTTCTTGAAGTACACTATATTGAGTTGCCCATATCTCCATTGGATCATGTTCAACCCATCCCTCTTTAGGATAAATTTGATTAAATTCTTTTTGACTTATTCCAATAATATTTTGATCCCTATCAAAAATTATTGCTCTAGAGCTTGTTGTTCCTTGATCTAATGCTACTATATATTTTTCCATAAACAATCACCTCTTAATTTTATATCTTCCATATAGCCTCTTTTGTTGTTGATATACACGTTGCTCCTGACTTTAAAGCTTCCATGACATCTTCTTTATCTGAAATTAAACCACCCACTATTAATGGTTTATTTATTGTTTTTGATAATTCCTTAATAACTTTAAATAATAATCCTGGCAACATTTCCACAGCATCACATTCATCAACTAAGTGATTCTTTGTGCTATGAAAAGAAAGACTATCTAAAATGAAAACCCTTTGAATAGCTATTAGCCCTAATTTTTTTGCATTTTTTACTGTTTGAGCCTTTGTACTTATTATTCCATCAAACTTAGTTTTTTCTTTCAAATATTCTAAAACAATCTCTCTATTTGTAAGTCCATCAACTAAGTCTATATGCAATATCCCAATCTTATTCTTCTCTGATATTTTATTTGAAATTTCTATAATATCTAAAACATTCCCGAATAAAACAAATATTACATCAACATCAGCTTCTAAAGCTTTATCCAATTGCTCCATATCCTTTACAGCTGCCACAATAGGGTTATCCTCAAGTATTCTTTTAAAATTAATCATTATAAATAGCCTCCTTAAAATTGTCTCAAATTAATATCTCCTTAAAATATACTTGTATATACAATTGCTCCTGCTATAGCTCCAACTATCGGTCCTACAACGGGAACCCAAGCGTAAGCCCAATCTGAGCCTCCTTTATTTTTTATAGGAAGCAGGAAATGTGCAAGTCTAGGTGAAAAATCTCTAGCTGGATTAATTGCATATCCAGTCGGTCCTCCTAAAGATACTCCTATAACTAAAATTAATAATCCAACAGCTATCGGCATCATTCCATCTACCATTTTTGCATCACCAAGTCCTAAAATTCCAAACATTAATACAAATGTTCCTATAAATTCTGCAAAAAAATTCCATTTATAATTTCTAATAGCTGGTATAGTACAGAATGTACCAAGCTTTGCTTCTTGATCATCAGTAGACTCAAAATGAGTATAATAAGTAAGATAAACAAGAACAGCACCTATAAAAGCACCTATCAATTGTGCTATACAAAATAAAACTACCTGATACCATGTTAACCCTCCGGTTATACCTAATGCAATAGTTACCGCCGGATTAAATACAGCTCCGCTAACCCTAGCAAAGATATATACTGGAATAGCAACTGCTATTGCCCATCCCACAGTAATAACAATAAGCCCGGCATTATTTCCTTTCGTTTTCTTAAGAACTACGTTTGCAACTACTCCATCCCCTAATAATATCAAAAGCGCAGTTCCAACAAGCTCAGCCAAGAATTGATTTACCATGACCATACACCACCTAGTAATTAATTATATTTAGTTTTAAAAAAGCATAAAATAAAAAAGAGCTAAACAAAAAAAACCTAAATTTTTCTCGTGTTTAACTCTAAATACTCTTACACAAGTTGAATATATACGTATATATTTTTATATTGTTCTTTCACAGTATTTATTTTAACACCTCGTGAAACTGTTTTCAATAAATTAAAAATTTAACAATCTTTCCATAAAATAAAAAAGGAGAGATTCTCTTAAATCGCTCCTTTTAATAAACTATTTATCAAATAATAACTGTTTTATTTGTGATTCTAAATCTTGAATTCCTGTTGGATCTGCTCCACTTCCATCTAGAGAATTTTGATATTTATCTATTAACTGTTCTATATCTGTTATTGCCTGATTTATATTTTTATCAGTTTCTGGAGTCATAGCTTTAATATCTTTTAAATCTTTTAAAGCTTCTGTTTTAGCCTCATTCCATTCATTCATCTCTTTGTTTTGAAGTACTTCTAAATATTCTTCCTTAACATCAAGATAAACCTCAGCAACATCATTAGTTAAGCTATCATTATCTACAACCTTACTTTTATTATCTGTAGTTGCTGCTGGCTTATTATTAGAAGCATTCGCATTTGATGAATCATTGGAATTTCCACATCCAACTAACTGTAATCCCATTATTGCAGAAATAAGAATTACTAAAAACTTTTTCTTCATTCAAAACATCCCCTTTATAAAATATCTCATCATATCATCATCATATATTCATGCCTAGCCATTAACAAACTTGTTTTTTTAACTATTTATTAACAATTTAAACAAAAAATATTAATATTTGAAAATGGATGTATATTTAGAAGTATTTTATTAAGATATCTCTTTTTGTTTTAAAAATATTATATTAAAATTAGTTTCTATTTATAAAATTCTCTTTCTGCAATTTATTCATTTTTTCTAAAAATAATTCATAAAAAAGCTTTATAGAGTTACTTTCACATTATTTTCTACGGTTTTTATTTCTCCATTTTTAAACTCAAAAACTGAATCAATTAAATTCTTAGTTGAACAGTATTTTAAATCTTCTTCTAACCCTAAATTTTTAAGAATATTATAGTGCTTTGCATCCTTTATAAATTCATCTATACTTTTGCTACTCTCATAAACATATTTAGCTGTTTTAGCTATATCAGTAAGTTCAAGTTCTTTATTTTTAGCTAATTCGCTTATAATATATCCTGCACACACGAAATCATCGCTCGAAAATTCACCATTTGTTCCAGAATTAACAAAGACTACTTCTTTTTCTTCATTTTCTAGATATTTAGCCACTGCTTGTCCATTTAAAACAGAAGCTACAACAACTTTATCTGCCTTGCTGCATAGATTTAAAGCCCTTGTTCCATTTGTAGTTGACATTATCACATTTTTTCCTTCTACAATATCTCTTTTATACTCTAATGGTGAATTAGAAAAATCAAACCCATCTATTTTTAATGCTTTTCTTTCTCCCCCAAGTAATACTTCTTCTCCTAGCGCTTTTAACTCTTCTGCCTTATTAAAGGCATCGTCCACGCTTACTACTGGAATAACTCTCTTAGCTCTATTAGAAAGGGCTGTAGTGATTACAGATGTTGCTCTTAACATATCTATAACCACAGCAATCTTTCCTTTAAGAGATTCACTATCTATATAATCGGCTGAAATTATAACATCAATTTTCATAAGTTTTCCCTCCACTTTACTTTTAATAATTATTCTTCAAAGTTCTTTCCTTGATAAATATCATTATCTTCAAGTGCTTTATCAATAGCATTTAAAACTTCCCACTTCTTTAAACTCCACATAGGACCTATTAATAGATTTCTTGGAGCATCCCCTGTCAATCTATGTATAACCATATTTTGAGGAATTCTACTTATAGCTTCACATATTAAATCTATGTACTCTTCTTGAGTTAAAAATTTTAATCTTCCTTCCTCATAGTCCTTAACCATTCTTGTTCCTTCCATTAGATGAAGTAAATGAAGTTTTATCCCTTGAGCTCCGCATCTAGCAACATAATCAACAGTTTCTATCATTTGCTCTTTAGTTTCTCCTGGAAGACCAAATATGCAATGAATAACGGTATCTATCCCTCTACTTTTTAATCCTTCCATTGCTTTATCAAATACTTCTAAATCATATCCTCTATTAAAACTTCTAGCCGTGTCATCGTGAATAGTTTGAAGTCCTAGTTCAACCCAAGTATAAACTTTTTTATTCATTTCTTCTAATAAATCTAAAACTTCTTCATTTATACAATCTGGTCTTGTTCCTATAGATAAAGCAACGACACCATCTTTACTTATAGCTTCCTCATACTTTCTTCTTAGTTCTTCTACAGGAGCATATGTATTAGTATATGCTTGGAAATAAGCTATATACTTTCCTTCTTTCCACTTCTTATTCATCATCTCTTTTACATTATCAAACTGAGTACCAATACTTAAAGTTCTCTGTCCTGCATAATCTCCAGATCCCTTTGAACTACAGAATGTACATCCGCCTTTAGCAACTTTTCCATCTCTATTAGGACATGTGAATCCACCATCTAAACTTATTTTAAATACTTTTTCCCCAAATTTTTCTCTTAAAAATCTATTTAAAGTATTATATCTCTTATCTCCCCATATTTTTCTTTTTTCCATGTATATCACCTTTTCATTAAAATCAAATTTCTTTAAAATAAAAAAAGTTAATCATAAAACTTCTAATATTTATGATTAACTTATCTTCTATTATACTATAGTTTTTGAAGTTTAAAATCTTTTAAGGATATTTTATATCTTCCAGTTAATTCATTTCTAGCCTCTCCTGAATTATTTGTAGGTGTAACATTCATAATAATATTATTATCTTTTATTTTTTCATAAATTAAATTATATTCATTTTCAGCAAATATATCATCTAACTCTAAGGCTACAATATCTCCTCTACTTTGATAAACCTTAAATCTTGTAGAATTTCCTTTTACATAGTTTGCAACCACATAGCCATCATCATCTGAAAAATTCAAACTAGAAATCTTACATCCACTTAATATGTCTAGGGTAGTAAGGTTTTTTCCTAATGGTTTGCCCTTATCCTTATCTTCTTTTTTCCCTTCATCCTCGCCCTCAGAAGCAGCTGTTTTTTTTGCATCATCAACATCAATGACTCCTATATACGAATCCTCTCCTTTATAGGTTGATATAGCCACCTTATCTCCAGAGAATGCTATTTCTACAGCTGAAAAAGCATCTTTTGGCACATCTACTTTAGTAATGTCTATAACATTTACCTTAGGATAAGCCTTATCTGGTATGCTTTTAATATCTATAAGTGTATTAACTTCGACTTCATCATCTTTCCTTAACTTTAACTTTTCCTTCTCTTCAAATACATTGTAAAGCTGAGTAGCTTTCAACTTAGAGACTTTATATTCCTCCTCTTGATTTTTTTGAACCTCTAAATAATATTCTTCTAATTCTGCTATAGGCTCACCTCTTTTAGCCCTAGTAACCTTAAACTTAAACATAGCTTTGTTTCCAAGCTGTGATAATCCAATTTGTTGTATTCCTGTAATTTCAGGCTCCTTGCTTGGTTCGATTATTATCTTCTTATCAATTTCTTTATTAGATAAACTTTTTATAGTATTTAAATCCTTACTTTTAAGAGCCTCCATATATTTTTCAGCTATAGATTTTGCTATTTGATTGTCAAAATATATACTCTCTACACTTTTTCTTAAATCTTCACTCTCCTTAATTGTAGTATTTACCTTATTACATCCTACTGAAAAAAACATTAATCCCATAATTAAAGTTGCAATAATTTTTCTTACCATTTATAATCACTCCTACTCTAAGAATAAGTCCTATTTTAGGTTTTCCAAATAGCTTAAAAGTATTAATAGAATAATCATTTTAAAACTAACTTTTCCTCTTCATTTAAGAATAAACCCTCTCTACATTTTATATATTTAGTTAGGGGAGGTGATTTAATGAAAAATATTATAAAAGTTTTTCAAGTAGCTTTTGTTTTTATTGGAACCATAGTAGGAGCTGGACTTGCTTCTGGTAAAGAAATAACAAACTTTTTTACCGTTTATGGCTATAAAAGTTTTTTTACTATTTTAATGACAGGCTTATTTTACATTGTGCTTTGTAACATAATTTCTAGAATAAGCATGAAAAATAATCTGAATTCTTATAATGAAGTTATAAACACTGTTAGTCCTAATATTTTAGGTAAACTTACTGGAATAATAACTACTTTTTACTTAATATCTAGTGCATCCATAATTCTTGCAGGTAGTGGTGCCTTATTAAATCAGTATTTTGGAATTCCTAAAATTATAGGCTCAATAATCATGGCCATCATTGCTTCATTAATACTTCTTAGAGAAACTAATGGTCTTGTAGAAATAAATTCAATTATAGTACCATCTTTAATTATTGTAACAACTACACTTATGATTCTTTATGTTTCCTTTGCCAATGATCCAATTACTATAAATTCATTAACTGCTTCTGAGCCAAAGCTATCTAGCGGATTTTTTACTTCTGGAGTTCTATATTGTGGATATAATATCCTTTGCTGTTGCGGTGTAATTGTTCCTTTAAGTAATGAAATAAAAAACAAAAAAATAATGACTTGGGGAATAATTTTAGGCTCTATTTTATTAACTATTATATGTATTTTTATAAACTCAATGCTTATGGTAAACCAACCTCAAATATTCCGGTATGAAATTCCATTACTTTATATTGCAGATAGATTTGGAAAGCCAATTCAAATAATGCTTTTAATGATAATATTAGCTGAAATGTTCTCAACAGAGGTTTCAGATGTTTATTCAATAAGCAAAACTATTAGTAAAAGTTTTAAATTAAAATATAAACATGCTATTTTTTTAGTACTAATAATCGCTCTTCCAATTTCACTAATAGGTTTCTCTAATCTAATAACTACCTTATACCCAATGTTTGGTGTTTTAAGCTTAGTATTTATTGTTCAATGTATTTACTTTTATTTTTTTAAATTTAAAAAGCAGGCTTAAATATTATAAAAATACATTTATTAAGTTAAAAGCTGTACTAAGCATATTTTATTGTTTTAAAATTATGCTTTGTACAGCTTTACTCTTTAATAAATTATTTTAGGAACATTACTTTTTCTATCCATT
This sequence comes from Clostridium sp. LIBA-8841, assembly GCF_057782475.1. Taxonomy (NCBI): domain Bacteria; kingdom Bacillati; phylum Bacillota; class Clostridia; order Eubacteriales; family Clostridiaceae; genus Clostridium; species Clostridium sp. LIBA-8841. The sequence continues at coordinate 3,715,271 of NZ_CM173488.1, forward strand.
ATTGTTGGAGGATAGAATATTTTTTTCTCTACACTTGATCTAAGTTCTGCTATTTTAGTTACTGCAACAAATACATTTGATAACTTGTACCATGTTGCATAATCAACCTCTCCTGTTTCTGGAAGGTTAAATATCTTTTGAAAAGTTTTAACTGCCTCTCTAGTTTTTTCACCATAATTTCCATCTAAAGCAACCTTAGGTATTAAAGGATAAGCCCTGGATACAGCATTTAACTGTTCTTGTATAACTCTAACAGGCTCTCCTGAAGAACCAATAGTTAATGTGAAGCCTGGAAAAGACTTTGGACTTCCTGTCACCTTTTTAGCAGTTACTAACTCTATATTATCACCATAAAAAGAAGTTAAAATTTCATAAGGTACCTTACCTTCATCTCCTAAATACTTACTTCCCCATTGAGTCATCCATCCTGGGCATTGAACATTTATACCATCGCAGTATTGAGTTAATAATGGTTGCTTAGCATTAAACCTTCTAATGTATGTTGCAAATATTTCATCTACGATTCTACTTATGTTGTCATAAAAGTTTCTTCCATAATTAAATGCATGATCAAAAGCTGTTGAGCTAGTTATATCAAAATTCTTACCTTTTCCTCTATACCATTCAGTATATATTCTATTTAAAGTAAATGATATTATGGCATATACGTTAGCCCTTATAGTATTTTCAGACCAAGTTGAAAATATTTCACAACAGGCAACATTTTTTATATACTCCCTATAATCAACTTTATAGTTAGCAGCTGAATTATCGTCTGGTCTCCCATTGTGAACCACTATATATTCAGGAACTACTGGTTCTGGTAAAACTACAGTTCCCTTTGGAGGTGGTAACTCTTTTTCATCTGCTTCTGGAATTTTAGGAGGAAAATTACCAACCAATCTATTAGCTTGTATGTCAATAGTTACTTCCTGTCTGTAACTGCCTCTACTCTCTCGCAACCGAGCTTGTTGTAAAGCAATCCTAGATGGAAAAATTTGAACACCATTTATCATAGTAGGTAAAAAGCCTTCTCTTTCAATAGTAACTTGTGCAAAACTATAAGGTAATCTCCCTGGTTCACTTGAATATTCTAAAGGAGGTGCATCAAGTTCTATAGTATCAGTACTTCCTGTTGCATCAGTGTACAATTCAGTAGGATTTCCTAAAGCTAATCCCTCTTCTGAAGTTGGTGTTATTGTAACTTTACTTTTATCAATAGGTATATATCTCTCTGTTTCACTAAAACATTGAACCTTTAATCCACCTAAAGCCATAAAATTTCTCCTAATTATAAATTAATACATTATAGTTTATGAAATCCAATCTATTTTTGTTAATAAATACTTATATATGAAATAACATCAAATATTTACTTTATATTAAAAAGCGTATTTGCCCTTAAGCTATCAAAAACCTTAATCATATTTATGGTTCCATATCCCCATTCTTCATTTGGATATATATCCCCCTTTCTCGTATTAACTCCTCTTATTAAATATGTTTGCAGCTTAGATACATATAATGTTGGGTCATTATTATAAACAATTCCCCATTGAAAAAGCATAGCACAGCATCCACTAACTATAGCAGCAGCTACACTTCCTCCACTAACGTAAACCTTCTCTCCTTTATTATTAACAGTTAAAGCATTTATTCCACCTGCTGCAATAAGAGGTTGAATAAATTGATTTCTTGGAAATCCTCTTCCGGACTCTGAAACTATAGCATTATTATTCTGATCATAAGAGGCTACAGTTATCATTTTTTCTGCGGCTCCTGGAATTGTTAAGGTAGTATACGGAGAAGAAGTTATAAACTTTGTTCCTTTAGCTAATAATTCCTTTTGCAATATATAAGCATCAAACTTACCAAAAGTTATATATTCACCTGTTAACCTAAATCTCCATATTCCTGGCTTTAAATTTTGTGCTCTTATAACAATTCTTTCCCCTCCAGTAAGTTCATCTGGAGAATCATAAAATATATCCATAATAGTACCCTCATATATAAAACTTATCTTATATCCATTTTGAATAGCTAATTTACTTCTCCCTGCATAGCTAGGTAATGGATTTGCATTTTGAATGATCTCTCCAGAAGGTGATATTATTGAAAGCCTGAACTTGTCTGGTTTATAACCTAAAATAATCATCATAAGACCATGCTGACCTTCTCCAACTTCTAATTCCATGGTTTTACTAAGTCCTACTTCTGTTATAATTCCATCAGCATGAGTATCAGTATTCCCCTGATTTCCAGAGGAAGCTACAACAGCAATTCCTCTTTTATTAGAAATTTCATCTATATACCGTTCTAAAATACTACTTCCATCGTGAGCTCCAAAATTGCTTCCTACAGGTACATATATAACCACTGGCTTATTATATTGAAATGATAAGTTATATAAATATTTTATTGCTAAAAGTATATCTATGTTTCTATACTTTGCAGTATCTCCCTTTGCAAAGAAATAATCTGTATACTTTTTAAATGCTTGGTCTAATCTAACTACCGCAATATCACATTCTGGGACTACACCAGTTAAACTTGTATCCTTTCCACTTCCAGCAATTATACAAGTCATTTCTGTGCCATGTCCAATATCATCTTTAGATGGAACTATAGTATAAGGATCTCCACCATTCCTTTTTAATTCTATAGCTGCATTAATTTCATCTTGACTATATTCAGTTCCATAAACCATTCCTTTAGGATGCCTACCTGTTTCTATTCCTTGATCCCATATGTTTAATATTCTAGTTTTTCCATCAATTTTCATAAATTCTTGGTTTAAATAATCTATTCCAGTATCAATTATTCCAACAATTACATCTTTACCCGTTAGTTGTAGATATGAATCTTTGTGAAAAACTTGAGCATTTGATGCCTCAATTGGCGTCGTATTACTTAAAGTATATATTCCTCCTAACTCTATATAAACTATACCTTCTATTTGTTGTATAACTTGATCATAATCAACATTTTTCATTGACAATATTGCATAAGTATCATCAATGAGAAAAACACCAACTCCCTCCATATCTTTAACTTCATTTTTTATATCCCCAGTATATTCAATAAGAAAGTTAATACTTTCTGGATCGTTTATTAAAAAATCTTTATTTGATGTACTCTCCATAACTACCTCCTATTAATCAATAGTTCCATAGTTTTATCTAAACAAACAAATCCATATCCTATATCTGGATTTGGATAAGCATTTCCAAAAGTTATTCTCTTAGCCCCCCTAACCAAATAATATTTAATCCTTTCTCCAAATAAAAATGGATCATTATTTTTTATTATTCCCCATTCAAAAAGCAAAGCACATATTCCTGCAACCTGTGGTGCTGCCATTGATGTTCCACTTTTAGTATCAAATCCCTGTTCCTGGGCAGTAGATACAATATTTTCTCCTGGTGCAGCCAAATCAGGTTTTATTATCCATTGAGGTCTAACAACTCCTCTACCAGAAAAAGGTGACAAATTATTATTTATATAATTATAACTTCCAACTGAAATTACTCCCTGTACCGTAGCTGGTATTCCTAATGTATTATAAACATCAGGTTGCAAAAATTTTGTTTTTTCATTTAACCCTTCTGATATAGGAAGCCAAATATCAAAATATCCTTCATAATCATTTAATTTTCTTAAAATAATTCTCCATTCACCAGGAGTTATTGTCGTATTTAAAGGTAAAATAGTTACGGTAGTTTCTCCTTGTATATCAAAAGGTTTAGGTCCAGTACTATAAATAACTACTTTTTCTCTTCCAACAAATCGTTCTTTATATGCTTCGGTCACAGGTACCTGGCCTGTGCTTATACCAGTTGGTGATATTACCTCAATTGATATATCAACAAGAACAGGTTTGAATAAATCAAGTATAATTCCTCTTTCCCCATCAGAAATATTTAAATCTATATTCTCTTCTTTTCTTATCATTCCACCAACATGATGAGCAGCATTTCCTTCATTTCCAGCAGCCACGACAATAGCAGCTCTTTGTAATTTAGTAAATGTTTGAATATATTGTTCTAACAAACTACTCCCATTATGAGAACCATCATTTGTACTTAAACTTATATTTACAACTAATGGTTTATTAAGTTCATTACTTCTATCTATTAAAAATTTTAATCCTCTCATGAGCTGAGTACTTAAAGCTGCTGTTAAACGTTTTTCTCCTGTTATTTTTACCATAGCAATACTGCTATTGTACGCAACTCCATAACGATCATAACTTATATTTCCACCAGCACAAGCAATTCCAGCAACATGGGTTCCATGTCCAGATAAATCCTGTACTGGAATAATACTATATGGATCTTCTGCTTTTAAAGCCTCATTTATCTTTGTTTTATCATATACAGTTTTATTCTCAAGGTCATATATATATTCTATTCTAGTGTTGCCATCTGTATCTTTAAATGCATTATGAGTGAAATCTATTCCCGTATCTAAAAATCCAACTAACACATCCCTACCAGTTAAACCATAATTACTCCAAACAGACGGTATGCAGGATGCTCTATTGCTATCGTAATCTGATGTATATAAAACTTTAGGTAATTCTATATATTGTAGACCTTCAAGTTCTTTTATCCTGTTTAAATCACTAATTTTTATAGTCAATATTCCATATCCATATCCTAAATCCTCTACCGTAGCTCCTATTTTTTCAACTGAATTTTTAAACCTCAAAAAATTACTTCCATATAAAACAACTAACTCTATTTCTCCTGTACTTAAGGTTCCAGGAGAGAAAACATTAACAATGTTATATAATACCTGTTCTGGTATAACATTTATAAAATCTATACCAATACTAGTTTTAGTTTCCATAATAAATCTCCCTTTATTTGTTTATTAAACTATTAAAAATTCCCTGTATATCTAAAATTCCATATCCCCACTGTCTATTTGGATAAATATCTCCAGCTCTTTTTCTTGCTCCCCTAATAATATATGATTGTAGTTTTACAGCATGCATTTCTGGATCATTTCCATCAGCAACAGCCCACTGAAGAATTAAAGCACAACTTCCAGCTAGAACGGCCCCAGCGACACTTGCTCCTGAAACACTCACAACTCCACCTCCTGGCTTAGTAGTTAAAGCATTTATTCCTCCAGCTGTAATTATAGGCTGTATGATATTATTCCTTGGATACCCTCTTCCAGATTCTGATATTGTTGCACCATTATTTTGGTTATAATATGAAGTATTAATAATAGTTGAAGCTGTTCCTGGTATAGTTAATGTGGTATATGGTGTTGGCCCTAAGAACCTTGTATCTTCTGAAAGCAATTCTCTCTGCAATATCCAAGCATTGTATATTCCCTCAACTATATAATCACCGGTTAATGTAAATTTCCAAATCCCCTCTTTAATATTATTCATTCTTATGGTAATTTTTTCATCACCTGTAAATTCATCTGGTGAATCATAAGCAACATATACACTAGTTCCTTCATAAATAAAAACCCAAGGTGGTGAATCACTTAAAAGTATATGTTTTGTTTTATAGGGATTAGTATTTTCAAAAGTTTCACCTGATGGTGAGGTTATTCCCAATTTTATTCTACTAGGTCGTTTAGCATATATTTGTAGGAATAATCCACTTTGTTCTTTTCCACAATAAAGCTCTATTGTTTTACTATCTCCAATTCTTTCTATTTCTCCTGATGTATGTGTATCAGAATTTCCTTCATTACCTGTTGATGTAACTGCAACCAATGCATTTTTATTTGATATCTTTGTATCAATATATCTTTCTATTACACTACCACCTGAGTGATCACCCATGTTGCTACCTAAAGGTAAGTATATTACCATAGGTTTATTTAAACTAAAAGATAACTCGTACAAATATTTAAGAGCCATAAGTATATCAGTGTTCCTATATTTAGGCTTATCCCCTTTTGCAAAATAAAAATCTACATATTCTTTAGCAGCCTCTTGTAATTTTATAATTATAAATTGACAATCAGGAGCTACGCCAATAATATCTCTGTTTATACCTCTTGCACCCACTATTCCAGCCATTTTAGTTCCATGACCATATTCATCTTTTGAAGGAACAATCTCATATGGGTTTAGTCCCTGCTTTTGAGCCATTATTGCCTTATTTATTTCTTCTTCTGAGTATTCACTACCATGAATAAATCCTTTAGGTACCTTTTCACTAGTTATTGTCTGGTCCCAAATCTTTAATATTCTAGTTGTGTCGTCTTCTCTCATAAACTCTTTATTTAAATAATCTATTCCTGTATCAACTATAGCTACAATAACACCGGTTCCTCTAAGATTTAAATGCGGGTTTTTATGAAATAGTGTAGCTTTCGAATCATCTACTGGACTTTCACTTAAAGTATATATTCCATTAATTTCTATATAAACTATACTTTTTATACTTTTAATTTGTTCCCTATAATCCTCAATTTTTACAGAAATAATAGCATAAGTATCATCGATTAAAAAAACACTAACATCATTTAAATTTTCAACTTCTTTTTCAATATCCCCATCATAAGCAACAACAAAATTTATATAATTTTTATCATTATAAAAACTTTTTTTATCTACCAAACTCTAATCCTCCATACCCACTATATTGCTTATAGCTATTTTATTCAGATTTTCTCTTTTTTGATAACCTTAGTAGAAACTATTTAAAACATAAAAAGGACAGTTCTAAAATTAGAACTGTCCTTTTTATTTAAGTATTATAAATCAAATTCTATTCTATAAAGTTTAGCTATAGCTTTGATTTCTTTTATATTAGCTGTTTCTGTTCTCATGCTACCGTTATTGCTTACTAATAAAGCTTTAACATTATCAAGTTTTTTAATCTGTCTAACAACTCTTTTACCATTAAATTCAACTAAACAGATAGCATTATTTTCTATCTCCTTTATTGAATAACATAAAGCTAAGTCATTTTCTTGAATTCTATATCCAGTCATATCATTATTTTCTATTTTAAGATAGAAAACTTTATTTGCTGTATGACCATCTATTTTATTAGAAGCAGTAGCAAGCTGTTTATATCCCTTAACTTGAGACAATGAGTAATCATAAATTGGAACATTTTTTAAAACTGATCCGAAAGCTTGATTCCAAACTTCATTAACTTCCGCTGGCTTACTTTGTCTTACTTGTTTTTCAGCCTTAAGCTCTTTTTGAAGTTCTTCATCTGTAACAACCATATTTATATCATTTAAATCAGTATTTAAAACCTTTGATATTTTTGATATAAGTGATTCGTTTATAATCTTTCTTCCAGTTTCAACTTCATTTATAAATTTTTCAGCTACGCCTAGCTTTTTAGCTAAAGCTTTTTGTGTCATTCCACTTTTACTTCTAGCCTCTTTTATTCTTTCCCCAACTCTACTCATTTTAAGCTCTTCCTCCTTGCATCTTTCTATGCCATTCTCTTTCTTCCATCAAATGCTCAACAAGGTAGTTAAATTGCCATTCTTTAGAGGTTTCTGTAACCACAGCCATTATAGGATTTTCTGCAATAACCTTAGCTATTGAAACCATCATTTGTAATTCTTCATCAGGGAAATTACTGAATATAACAACTTTTTCATCAAAGTTCTTGTTTGAAACAACTTCAAATTTTAAGCCTTCTAAAATATCATTAACCTTCATAGAAGTCATTTCATCACTTATATTAATAACTTTATGCCCTGTTGCTTGAAAGTCTTTTATTTCTTTTTCATTTAAACCATAAGTTAGAATAGCCTTGCTATTATTAAGCATACTCATGCTAATCTACCTCCCATACATTTATAAATTAAAGTATTTCTGGCTCTTCTATACCATCTGCATTTTCTACAGTTACCTTTGCCATAACTTGTGGCTCATCTGGCATATCATTATAGTCTGTTTTTACATTTGCTATCTTATCAACAATATCCATACCTTCTATAACTTTACCAAATGAAGCATATTGTCCATCTAGATGTGGTGAATTCTCATGCATTATGAAGAATTGGCTTCCTGCTGAATCAAAATTCATAGCTCTAGCCATTGATATAACGCCTCTTGAATGCTTTAAGTTATTTGGGAATTGATTTCTTGTAAATTCACCTTTTATTCTATATCCTGGGTTACCCATTCCTGTTCCTTCTGGGCATCCTCCTTGTATCATAAATCCAGGTATTATTCTATGGAATGTTAATCCATCATAAAAACCTTTCTTAACTAAACTAACAAAGTTTCTAACTGTATTTGGTGCAATTTCTGGATATAATTCTATTTTTATTTTTTCTCCATTTGCCATTTCTATTGTAACCATTGGATTCATATGAATAATTCTCCTTTCAAATTTAACTATTTAGTATTATTTACTTAAACTAAAATGTTAATCCTTCTTTGTATAAAATTATATATTATTTCCGTTAACAATGGAATATTGCTTAAATATTTAAATAAAAAAATAAGACAACATAAAGAATCCTCGTAAACAGATTCTATTATGTTGCCTCTTCAGAGTTCAACTTAATATAAAATTTTATCTTTTCTATATAATTCATATTCTTATTTATTATGCAAAAGTAGTTCCAGCTACAACTCTTGAATAATCAGTATAGTTTGATAAATTCTTAACATTGATTTTTGAAATAATATTATCTCTTCCAACTTTATTTATTATATCAGTAAATAAGCAAGTTAAAAAAGTTGTTGAAACTCTATCTATACCATTAAAATCTAACTCTACATTTCCATCTAAATTATTTTCAATATAATCTCTTAAGATTATAGCATCCTCAACGTTTATTTTATCTCCTAATAATTCTTTTACATTTATCTTCATAGTTAAATCCTCCCTTTTTAATAACTCCCATCAATCTTTGTTTAAATTTTCTGAAAATTCTCTTTTCATTTATTATAATATCAACCTCTAATTAATTTGTCAACATTTTAACAAAGTTTTTATAAAAAAATTTTGCTAAAATAAAAAAATCTAAAAACATAGTAAAGATAATACTATATAAAATAACTATTCTACTAGCAAAATAGTATATATCTTCATATGTTTATAGATTTTTTTAATTATTAAGGATTAATTATCTATTTAATTTCTATAAGTTTTTCACTTAATTCTAATATTTCCTTATCATCTAAAGAATTTATTATCTCTAATGTACCTTTTTCTTTTAACTCTGATTTAATATTATTTTCTTCTAGTCTTCTATTAAGCTCTTTTACTGTACCTTCACTTCCATCTATTATGTCTACTTTTTCTCCAACAATTTCTTGTATAACATCTTTAATAAATGGATAATGTGTACAACCTAGAACTATACTTGAGATTTCTCTATCCATATAAGGATTTAATTTTTCTCTTAAAAAATTCTTTACATCTTCTCCATTTAAATTTCCTGATTCTATGAATTCAACGAGTCCTGGACATGGAAGAGGTATAATATCTCTATGTTCTCCATAATTATCCATAAGTGTTTTGAATTTTTCTTGAGTTAAAGTTGCCTTTGTTGCCATTACTATAACCGCACCAGTTTCGTGTAGCTTTATTGCTGGCTTTAAGGCAGGTTCTATGCCTATTATAGGTATATCTTTATAATATTCTCTAAGATCTTTTGCTGCTGCTGAAGTTGCAGTATTACATGCTATGACAATTGCTTTAACGCCCTTTTGTATTAAAAATTCAATAGCATTAAATGAAAGTTCTGTTATCTCTTGTGGAGTTTTCTCTCCATAAGGTGCATGCTTAGAATCCCCATAATATATATAATTTTCATTTGGCATCATTTCTAAGGCTTTTCTTAAAACACTTAAGCCTCCTAAGCCAGAATCAAAAAAACATATAGGTGCATTCTTTAAATCATCTTGCATCGCTATCCCTCACTTCTAAGTACTTGATTTAATCTTAAGATAATTTTATAACTTTCTATTAAATAAATCTATAAAATTCATATTTTACACTTATATTAAAATATAAAATATATTGACAGTACTATACTATTGTAATAAAATCTTTTTAAGAATATCTACATAACGAATATTTTATTCTAAAATTCACATTATTATACGTGTGTAAACAAACAAAATAACTATTAAGTCATAAAAATGAAAGGATGTGAACAGGGGGCTATTACAATTATCCTAACTTTTTTATAATTGTAGTACTTCTAAATAATTATGAACAAAGATTTATTATTTACAATTCCTAAGAAATATCATAATAGAGAAAGCTTGATTTCGATCTTTGAAGATCACCCAGAAATAAAATTTGTATCTTTAGTTGGGGTTGACTTAGCAGGTAATGATACCGATGAAAAAATTCCTTCTAAGTTATTTTTAAAAGATATAGATTCTTTCCTACATGGCACCGCTGTACAAACAGACGGTTCATCAGTTGTCCTTCCAGGAATAGCGACTCTAAACAACGCTAAAGTAGATATGATTGCCGATTTAGATTGTAAATGGTTTATAGATTACAATTACGACTTCATAGACCCTTTGACTAATAGACCAGTAGGAACACTTAGAATACCTTGCTTCTTAATCCACGAAGATAAACCAGTCGACTCTAGACATATCTTAAAAAACTCAATTGACACATTCAAATCAAATTTATTCTCACTATTAAAAAAATATCCAGAAACACTAAATGATTTAAATATAACATTCGATGATATAGAAGATCTTTTATTAACATCTGCAACTGAATTAGAGTTTTGGGTTAAAACACCAAATGATAAAGCTTTAATTGAAGAACTTTCAACATCAGAAGTTTTACAAGAACAATATTGGACTAGAACTAAGGGAAATGTTAGAACTGCCTTAGAGAAGAGTTTATTATACATGGATGAGTATGGATTTGAACCTGAAATGGGACATAAAGAGGTTGGGGGAGTAAAAGCTAAACTTACTTCTTCAGGTCAATTTGATCACATAATGGAGCAATTAGAAATAGACTGGAAATTCTCAGATGCTATGCAAGCTTCTGATAATGAATTATTTATAAGAACTTTAGTTAAAGAAACATTTAGAAGAAACGGATTAGAAGTAACATTCCTTGCTAAACCAATAGATGGCGTTGCTGGTAATGGAGAGCATACTCATTTAAGTTTAAGCTTAAAATTAAAAGACGGAAGAATTATAAACTTATTTAATCCAACTAAGAATCATTTCTTAAGCAAAATAGGATATGGCTCTATAATGGGTATATTAAAGAACTACGAAATAATGAATCCATTTATATCAGCTACAACAGACTCTCTTAAGAGATTAAAACCAGGATTTGAGGCTCCTGTTTGTATAGTTACATCATTAGGACAAAGTCCTGAAATTCCATCTAGAAACAGAACTATATTAGCTGGATTAATAAGAGATCCTCATAATCCGCTAGCAACTAGATTTGAGCTTAGATCACCAAACCCATTCACAAATACTTATCTTTGTATAGCATCAAGCTATATGGCAATGCTAGATGGTATTAAGTATGCCTTAGAAAGCAATAAGACTGAAGATGATCTTTTAGCTGAGTTATCTAAAAAACCAGGCGAAGATGCAAATTACTTAGAAAAATCTAGAGCATATAGAAGTGAAGAAGATGTCTTTGAAGATTTTACAGATTCTCAAAGAAATGAATACTTTGGAATAGCTCCTGCTACTGTTTATGAAAACTTAAGTGCTTTTGATAAATATCCTGAAAAACTTGAGGTATTAAAAGTAAACTCAGTATTTACCGATAAACTTATAAACAGTTTCAAAATAGCTACTATAAAGAGATGGACTACAGAAATTACAGCTAGAATAATTCCTTCATATATAAAAGATATAAGAGCGGCTAAACAACTTCACTGTTGTGATAAAGCATTAGATCTTGATGTTTCAACTTGGATGACTATTAATGAGTTAAGACATATAACAATGAAAGACTCTTATCATAGAAGAAGTTTATTCACTCAATTAAAAAATGCTATAAATGAATCTGATTTTGAAAAAGCTTCAGATTTACAAATAAAAGTTGATAAAAATATGAGTGAATTAGAAGAACTTTACTCAACTTATAAGAGAAACTTATTAGATATATAGTAATTAAAATAAAAAGAAACCAATGGATCTCATTGGTTTCTTTATTTTATATTAATGATATGTATTTCCTAAACTTATTGAGTTTTTACTTAATATCTCAAATGAATAGTCTTCGTAAAAAACAAATGGATTATTATTTATAATATCTTCTGCTTCTTTAAAGTTATTAGCATGGAATATTATAGTTCCTCTATTTCTAAAGCATGATCCACCACATAATACATACTTGCTTACAGCCGTATCTTTATACATTTTTGCTTTATGCTCACTTTGGAACCTATTAGCTCCATTCATTTTATAATTTATTTTTACAAACATACCGCTGCTCTTAGTCATATAAATTAACCCCCTAAAATTTGTTATATGCTATTATATTATGTTAATGCCCTATATATTCCTAATCTATCTAAAAAAATATAAGAACTTATGTTCCCTTTTCCTTTTTTAATTCTACAAAACATATGTTCGCTTGTCAAGAAAAAAAAGGGATGTAAACATTCTTTTTACATCCTTTTTTCTATAAAATTCTTTATTTTTATGTATATTTCTCTATTTTTTTACTTATAACAAATTTTATTTTGTGTTTATTCAATCTCTTCTACTTCATCGACATCTCTTTCAGAAATACTATCTTTAATAAAGTAAGCGATTTTACAAATGAAGTAGGCAATAAATATTCCAACTAAGTTTATAAATATATCACCTAAGTCAAAATATCCTCTTTTAAATACATATTGAGCAAGCTCTATATTAAATTCTATAGATGCAGATAATATGAAAGCTAGTACAAAGTTATATTTTCTTAGTATATAGCCTATTGGCATAAAGAATAGAATATTACCTATTAAGTACAATTGACCTGTCTTATCGCCTCTTAGTCCGTGTAGAACGGCAAATGGATCTAATTGGAATCCTCTAGCCATTTTCGGTCTAGCAAATAGAAGTATAAACATAGTTCCTGCATACAACCCGAATAAAAACAGCTTAAATAATTTTGAAGTTTTCATTCTAGTTGTTGTTAAGAAAAGTTGATAAATAAGCATAACACTTGTTAATTTAAAAAAGTTATATATTATAAAACCTTTTTTACCACTCAAATCTATTTTTATAAAAACGCCTATACATTCTTTTACTATTAGCTTATAAAATATCATTGCTAAGAATACTGAAATTATAAGCAAAATACTTTTTATAAAAAAATTTTTTACCACGCTTTTAGCTGTTTCCATAAAAATCACCCCCAATAATTTATAAATTTGTATTGAATATTAATATTTTTATAGTATAATATCTAAGTGCTTTTTAAAACAAGCCTCTTATTCTTAAATTATAATTTAATCACATTTCTAAAATCAAAAATTTATCCACAGAATTATTCTTTAAAAATTATCCACAACAACTTAAAAATATTTTTATCCACAAAAGAAAAACATTTTATTTTTTCACATCTTTTTTGTTTCAAAATAAATTTTAATACATTTTATCCACAAAAATACTACAATTAGATTAACATTTAATTTTCTATTTGATTTATTCCTAGTTTTGCTTTTTCCAAAGCCTAAAAATCGAAGTTTTCAGCGCCAAAGGGCTCAGTTAGAATAAATCAATTACTTTTATTAAAATTATCCACAAAACAATTATCTTTTCTTCACATATTTTAAAAACTAACTGAGCCCTAACTAAAAGGAAAATTTTAAACAACATATAACTAAAAAGCATATTTAAAACAAAATAACTTTAATTTTAAACTCTGTTTTAAATGAATGTTGATGTTTAACTAACCCTTAAATTCCTAATTTTAAAGCATTAGTGACACAAACTAAATCAAAATAATTTATTAAAGTAAAAGTTCATATCAATAAAATGAAAAGTCCCATTAAACTTTAAATACCATAAAGTTCAATAGGACTAAATTTTTATATTATTAATTTTCTTATACTAAGTTAAATACCTCTAACTCTCTCTTATCTGCTCCTTCTTTTTGTAAATCTACTAGAGCCTTAAGAGTATCTAGTGAAGTCATAACTCCTATATTTCTTTCTATTGCTGCTCTTCTTATATGGAATCCATCTCTCTTAGAGTCATTAGCTTTAGTTGGTGTATTTACAACTAAGTCTATCTCTTTATTCTTGATTAAATCCATAATGTTTGGAGATTCTTCTCCTATTCTTCTAACTTCTTTAGCATCTATGCCAGCCTCTCTTAATTCTTTAGCTGTTCCTTCTGTTGCTACAAAGTTATATCCTAACTTATCTAAGCCTTTAGCAAGCTCCATAAACTCTGGTTTATCATGTTTTTTTACTGTAGCTAAGATTGTTTTACCATTAGCTCCAGTGTACATTCCAGCTGCCATGAAGCCTTTGTATAATGCTTCCCAAACGTTTCTTCCTACTCCTAAGACTTCTCCTGTTGATCTCATCTCTGGTCCTAAACTAACCTCAACATTAGGAAGTTTTTGAGTTGAGAATACTGGAACCTTTACTGATACTAATTCAGGTTCTTTGTAAACTCCTGTACCATATCCAAGGTCTTTTAATTTTTCTCCAAGCATTATTCTAGTGGCTATATCTACTATTGGAACTCCACTTACTTTTGATATATACGGAACTGTTCTTGAAGCTCTTGGATTAACTTCTATTACATAAAGCTTTCCTTCAAACTCGATGAACTGAATGTTTATCATTCCTTTTATTCCTATGCTTAAAGCTAATTTCTTAGTGTAATCTAGAACATCTGCTTTTATTTTTTCTGAAATATTTTGAGCCGGATACATAGTTATACTATCTCCTGAGTGAACTCCCGCTCTTTCTAAATGTTCCATTATTCCAGGTACAAGAACATCTTCTCCATCTGATATAGCATCAACTTCTATTTCTCTTCCCATTAAGTATTTATCTATAAGTATTGGATTTTTAGAATCTTTTTCAAAGGCATTTGTTAAGTAGTATGTTAACTCTTCTTCATCATGAGTTATTTCCATACCTTGTCCACCAAGAACGAATGAAGGTCTAACCAAGATTGGGAACCCTAATCTTCTAGCTTCCTCTAATCCTTCCTCTAAATTCCATACACCTTTTCCTTTTGGTCTTGCTATATCAAGTCTTTCTAATAAATCATCAAACTGCTCTCTATCCTCAGCTAGATCTATTTGATCTGAAGTAGTTCCTAATGTAGGAATGTTCTTTTCTTTTAAGAACTTAGCAAGTTTTATAGCTGTTTGTCCTCCAAATTGAAGTATAACTCCATCTGGATTTTCTTTATCTATTATATTTAAAACATCTTCTTCAGTTAATGGTTCAAAGTAAAGTTTGTCTGATATACTGAAGTCTGTACTTACTGTCTCTGGGTTATTGTTTATAACTATTGTTTCAATTCCTTGCTTTCTCAGTGCCATTACACAGTGAACTGATGCATAGTCAAACTCTATACCTTGACCTATTCTTATAGGACCTGATCCTATAACCACAACCTTCTTATTATCTGAAACAACTACCTCATCATATTGTTCATATGTTGAATAGTAGTATGGTGATATGGCTTCAAACTCTCCACCACAAGTATCAACCATCTTATAAGTAGGTTTTATATGCCATATATCTCTTAGTCTATAAATTTCATCTGGAGAAACTCTTAACATATCAGCTATTGCTTTGTCTGAGAATCCTCTTCTTTTTAATTTATATAACCAATCTCTATTTAAATCATCTATTGTGCTTTGCTTAAGCTTTTGTTCTTCTTCAACTAACCATCTGAATTTTTCTAAGAAGAATATATCTACACCAGTTATCTTTGAAACCATATCGATTCTGTATCCTCTTCTTAGCATTTCAGCTAAAGCAAATATTCTCTCATCATCTGGAGAAACTACCCTTTCTCTTAACTCATACATTGAAAGATTTTGGAACTTTTTATGCTCTAATGAGTATTTTCCTATTTCTAATGATCTTATCCCCTTTAAGAATGCTGCCTCGAAGTTACTTCCTATAGCCATTATCTCTCCAGTAGCCATCATCTTAGTTCCTAAAGCTCTATCTGCTCCATGGAATTTATCAAAAGGCCATTTAGGAATCTTAACAACTACGTAGTCTAATGAAGGCTCAAAGCAAGCATATGTCATTCCTGTAACTGCATTTTTTATTTCATCTAATCCATAACCTAAAGCTATTTTAGCTGCAACCTTTGCTATTGGATAACCTGTTGCCTTTGAAGCTAATGCAGAAGATCTTGAAACCCTTGGGTTAATCTCTATTACTGCATATTCAAATGAATGTGGGTTTAAAGCAAACTGAACGTTACATCCACCCTCAATTCCTACTGCATTTATTATATCTATTGATGCACTTCTAAGCATTTGATATTCTTTATCTGATAAAGTTTGACTTGGTGCAACAACTATTGAGTCACCAGTGTGTATTCCTACTGGGTCAATGTTTTCCATGTTACAAACTGTTATACAGTTACCAAAAGAGTCTCTCATTACTTCATACTCGATTTCTTTCCAACCCTTAACACTCTTCTCTAAAAGAACTTGTCCTATAGTACTTAACTGTAAACCTGATGATAATGTTTCTATTAACTCTTCCTCGTTATTAGCTATTCCACCACCAGTTCCTCCAAGTGTATAAGCTGGTCTAACTATTACTGGGTATCCTATTTTTCTTGCGAAAGCTATACCTGCATCTAAATCAGTTATAATCTCACTTTGTATAACAGGCTGATTGATTCTATTCATCATATCTCTGAATAGTTCTCTATCTTCACCCTCTTTAATAGATTCTACTGATGTTCCTATTACTTTTACGTTATATTTATCTAAAATTCCCTTTTCATAAAGTTCAACAGCAAGATTTAACCCTGTCTGTCCACCCATTCCTGCTAAAAGAGAATCTGGTTTTTCTTTTTTAATTACTTTTTCTACAAACTCAACTGTTAAAGGCTCAAGATAAACCTTATCTGCGATTTCCTTATCAGTCATTATTGTAGCTGGGTTTGAGTTTACAAGTACAACTTCAATCCCTTCTTCTTTAAGAGCTTGACAAGCTTGAGTACCTGAGTAATCAAACTCTGCTGCTTGTCCTATTATTATTGGACCTGATCCTATTACTAAAACTTTTTTTATATCTTTATTTAATGGCATATTATTTCCTCCTTATAATGCGTACTTCATAAACTCATCAAAGATGTATTCGCTATCCTTTGGTCCCGGACATGCTTCTGGATGGAATTGAACTGAGAATATTGGTAACTCTTTATGCTTCATTCCTTCAACTGTTCCATCATTCATACTTACATGAGTTATTTCCATATTTTCTGGTAAAGTAGCAACATAGTATCCATGGTTTTGTGATGTTATATGAACTCTATTTCTTATTAAATCTTTAACTGGATGGTTACATCCTCTGTGTCCGAACTTAAGCTTCTTAGTTTCTCCACCTAATGTTAAAGCTAATAATTGATGTCCTAAACAAATTCCTACTATTGGTTTCTTTCCAACTATCTTCTTAATCTCATTTACCGCAGTCCCCATATCTTCTGGGTCTCCAGGTCCATTTGATAAAAATACTAAGTCTGGGTTTATTGCTAAAACTTCTTCTGCCTTCACGTCATAAGGGAATACTGTAACATTACATCCTCTTTTAACAAAATTTCTAATAATGTTTTGTTTTATTCCGAAGTCGATTATAGCTACATTTTTTCCTTCTCCTGAGATTTCGTACTTTTTATCAGTTGAAACTATTGAAACTGCATCTCTGTTTGAGAAAGCCTCTAACTTGTCCTTAACATCTTCTAGGTTAGAGTTATCTAAGACTATAATTCCCTTCATTGTTCCGTTATTTCTTAAGATTTTAGTTAAGGCTCTTGTATCTATACCATCAAGTCCTAAAATCTTATTTTGAGCTAAGTAAGTTTCAAGCTCTAACTCACATCTAAAGTTATTTGGATACTGACATTTTTCTCTAACTATGAATCCTCTTACCTTCGGTTCCTTAGATTCTAAATCCTCTAAGTTAATTCCGTAGTTACCTATTAAAGGATATGTCATAGTTACTATTTGTCCATAATAAGAAGGGTCTGTTAAAACCTCTTGATATCCTGTCATTCCTGTGTTGAAAACTACCTCTCCAACACATTCCTTTAAATATCCAAAGGCTTTACCTTCAAATACCACGCCATTTTCTAATATAAGCTTTGCTTTCATTTCTAGACCTCCTAGTTAAAATCATATTTTAAAAACACACTTTAAAAGGTCTTAATTCCATTGCCATCGTCTAAATGTTATTTAATTAAAAGAAAGAGGTATTAGAGCGATTGCGTAAAAAAATCAATCACTCTACTACCTCTTTATCTCTCTTATATGGAATTGTATTAAAATACAAAGCTATTTCATTTTTTAATTCTATCTGTTTTTTTGTACAACAAAAAATTCTATTTAACATAATTATACCTCTTTCTGGCCTCACGGGACCAATTTAAAGTGTATTTTATCTTATTGATAAATTCTTATTATCAATTTTAGTTTATTAGATTTATATAGTCAAGCATATTTAATAATTTTAAAAAAGTTTTAATAAGAAAATTTATTTTCAAACAAAAAGTTAAGGTGCTAGATGTAAAACACCTAGCACCTTAACTTAATTTCAAACCTATACCTACTTCATTGTCCTATTGAAGCAATTATAATTATTATACATATAGAGCGTTTTGTCAATGGAATTCATTGAAATTCTACAATTATTTCGTCAATTCTCTACATTTTTTGTGATTATTAAATTTTCCTAAAAGCTCTATAAAATTCACCTTTATATAATAAAAAGCATAGTTTAATACTAAATAAAAATTTTATAGGAGATACTTATGGAAATAATCTATCCAAATGATTTTATTAGGTTTTTTAATGATAATGAAGAAATAGATGAAGTCGGTGAATTTGAAATTCTTCCAGAAGAAAGTCAGGATTTTTTTGAAAGATATTATAATGGTCCTGTAGACATAGGAGATATAAATAATAATTATATTGAAGATTATAACCCTGATTATAGATCTAATTATAATTATATTGAAGACTATAGCCCTTATTATGGATTAAATTATGATTATTATGATTATATTGAAGATTATAGCCCTGATTATAGATCTAATTATAACTATATTGAAGATTACAGCCCTGATTATTGGTTTAATTATAATTATATTGAAGATTATAGCCCTGATTATGAATCTAATTATAATTATATTGAAGATTATAGAGCTAGAGAAAGTGAATCAAATTCAAAATTTTCAATAATTCCTCCAGCTGTTAAGGATATACCAGACAATATTGCCAATATCCCTGCAGTAGTTCAGGATTTACCTTACGCAATAAAAGATATGGGACATGATTTTGTCCACAGTGCACCTGTAAGCTATGTAGCAAACATGTTACCTGCACCTACTAATTGGCAAAATCCTCAATCTCCTTCACCACTGGGACCACCACCATCTCATATACCATCTAAACAAGATGCTGGAGTTCAACACGCAACATTTAGTAGTGGAGGCGGAGCTACAAAAGCTGTTAGCCCAGGATCTATAAGAAATTGTCTATTTAGATTTACTTATATTTGGCAAAATAATGGTCGTAGTTACTGGGCTTATTTGACTAGAGTTGATAGAAGATCAGTTTCTGGTTGGAGATGGGCTGGATTCAGATGGGTCTTCTTTGGTGTTGATTTAAGGAGAATTGATTCTTTTGTTTGTTTCTAAATAAGATCTTAATAGAATTCATTCAAGTTATCTTTATTTTATTTCAAGCAATTAAATTTTATTATTCAAATTTTAAAAGCCTTTACTCACTAATTTTAAAACTAAAAGGATTTTATTTACTCTTACATCTTAAATATAAGAGTAAACTCCTTATAGTTATTAAAACTTATCTAAGTAAAGGCTTTTTTATT
This sequence comes from Clostridium sp. LIBA-8841, assembly GCF_057782475.1. Taxonomy (NCBI): domain Bacteria; kingdom Bacillati; phylum Bacillota; class Clostridia; order Eubacteriales; family Clostridiaceae; genus Clostridium; species Clostridium sp. LIBA-8841. The sequence continues at coordinate 3,735,284 of NZ_CM173488.1, forward strand.
TTTAATATTTGCCTCAATTGTATTCTAATATTTTATTTGTTTTTTTCCAGATTTAAATCCTCAAACTTAATATCAGCTAATGTATCCTTTATTTTTTCAAAGGATGACAATTGACTATATTTATCTACTTCTTTACTATTTTTCATATCATGGTTTAAAGATCCTGGTCCATTTATACATCCACCTTTACAAGCCATTCCTTCAAGGAAATTCCCTTGTGCTCTCTTTAGTTTAGCAAGTCTAAGTTTCATATCACAATCCTTGATTCCATCACCTATTATTGGTCTAAAATTAATATCCATACCTTCACTATCTATAAGATGTTTAACTGACTCAGTAACACCTCCACTTCTAGCAAAAAGTCTCCCATAAAAAGAGCCATTTTTTGTTTCACTCTCCTCACACTCATCTATTTTTATATTTCTAGAATCAAGTAAAGCCAATAACTCTTCAAAAGTCAAAACATAATCTACATCTCCATCTACGTCTTTTCTAGTAGCTTCCATCTTTTTTGCAATACATGGCCCTATAAATACAGTTTTCGCATCTTTATTTTGTGATTTTACTAACCTTGCCATAGCAACCATGGGAGATACAGTTGTAGATATACATTCTTTAAGTTCTGGATAGTCTTTTTCTATATAAGACACAAATGCTGGACAACAACTAGTTGTCATAAATTCAACTTGCCCCTTTTCTTTAAACTCATTACATTCATTTACCGCTACCAAATCTGCTCCTAAGGCAGCTTCAAAAACATCATTAAATCCTAATTTCTTTATAGCCGTAATCACCTTACCAATTTTATTATGATTAAACTGAGATGATATAGCCGGTGCAACAATAGCATAAGTTTTTTCTTTGCTTTTCAATAATCTTATAACATCAACTAAATAAGATTTATCCATTATAGCACCAAAAGGACAGTCTACAACACAGGCGCCACACTGAATACACTTAGAATCGTCTATAACAGCCTTTTTACTATCAACATCGTATGATAAAGCTTTAGGAATACACGCCCTCATACATGGTCTTTTAACCTCTGCTATAGCATTATAAGGACAAACCTCCTTGCATTTTCCACATTCTTTACATTTTTCATAATCTATTTTACACCTTCTATTATCAAAGCTTATGGCTCCAAAGTTACAGTTATCTCTACATTTCTTTGCTAAACATCCTCTACATGCATCAGTTACTATAAATCTATTAACAGGACACTCATCACAAGCTATATCTATAACTTCAATCATATTTTCTCTATTCTTATGTCCACCAAGAGCAAGCTTCATTCTCTCCTCAACTATGGCTCTCTCTTTATATATACAACATCTTACATTAGGTTTTAAATCATCGACTATTTCCTTAGCTATATTAAGTTTTTCTTTTTCTAAAACACCATCAAATTCTTTTTCTGCTATCCTTTTTAAAACCTCATATTTAAGAACCTGAACAGAAGTATCAAATTTTATATATTGCTTATTAGCATCTTTTATCCCCATAAAAATTCCCCCATAAATATTTTAATATTATAGCGTAGATGCCTTTTTGTTAAAACTTAAATCAAAGATAAAAATCAAATTTAATTATTATTTCTTAGATATAAATTTATTATCCTTAATATAAAATCTCCATAAAAAATCTTTTGCCTCCTCAGCATAATCTATTCCTATTCTTTTAGATTCAACAATAGAAAATACTTCTTTATTTGAGGAATCTTCTTCAACATAAAGTTCTTCGCTACTAATAGTATTTATGCAGTTATCCCTCTTATCTATTCCTAAAGCCATACATAATTTTGATGGTCCATTAGAAAAATTCTTTTTTTCATAATTTGATAGTTCTTCATAAGTTTTTTTATATCTTAACTTACTCATTTCTTCAATTCCCTCTAAAGGCTCAATTCCTCTAATAAGAACCCCTGCTGCTACATCTTTTTCTTCACTTATTAAATTTAAGCAATAATACATACCATATATAGAATATACATAAGAAGTTCCAGGCTCCTCATAAAGTGTCTCTGTTCTATTAGTTCTCCTACCTCCATAAGCATGAGAAGCCTTGTCTATAGCTCCTATATAAGCCTCAGTTTCAACAATTTTCCCCTTTAATATAACTCCGTCAATCTTTCTAACTAAAATCTTTCCTAGTAATTCTTTTGCTACTATTAGTGTATCTCTATTAAAAAATTCTTTATTTAACCTCATAATTTGCCTCCAAAATTAATAATCGTAATTGATATTGAACTGATTTTTATTTTAAAATATCCTAAAAATCAAAACTTTTCTAAGAATCATTTTAAATTTAGTTTATCAAAAATATAATAGATTATTAAATATAAATAATACTCTTATTCTAAAAATAAAAAAGCACCTTGATTAAAATCAAAGTGCTTTTTCTTATATTTGAATTAGTTGTTTTGTGCTTGTTCTAATTTTAACTCTTCTCTTGTAGCAATCATTACAAATGGAATGTAAATTAATACTGCTACTGCTATACAAATAAGTGCTGTTAATGCACCCATTAATGAGTTAGTTGATAAGAATGCTCCAAATACTGGTGGCATTGTCCAGTTAGCCATGATTGTTACCTTAGGAACAAAACCTATAGCTGTTAAGAAGTAAGCAATTGAACCTGTAACCATTGGTGCAATTACGAATGGTATGAAGTATATTGGATTTAATACTAAAGGCATACCAAATATAACTGGTTCGTTGATGTTGAAGCATCCTGGTGCTGCACCAAGTTTTGCTATCATCATTTGAGTCTTACTCTTTCTACCTACTAAGAATATAGCTATTAATAATGCTATAGTTGTTCCTGATCCACCCATATTTACATATGAATCTAAGAATTGGCTGTTTACTATGAATTCTGGAGTTAAACCTTGAGCAGCAGCATGCATATTAGCCTCTGTTAAAGGTAATAATACAGCGTTTATAACTGGTGCTAAGATGTTTGAACCGTGTAATCCAAAGAACCATAATAATTGTTGGAAGAATACTAATATCATTAATCCTGGATAACTTGAAAGTGCTCCTTGTAAAGGTGCTTGTATTAGCATGAATAATGATTCATGAATGTTATTTATTCCAAATCCAACAAAGATATACTTAACAGCTGCAGCTATTACTAATACTATGATTGATGGGAATAAAGCTGCAAATGATTTAGCTACTGCTGGTGGAACACCATTTGGCATCTTAATAACTAGCTTTGGATTTCCAAGTAATCTAGTAAATATTTCAGTTGCAACGATTGCAACGATAATTGCTACGAATAATCCTGATCCACCTAAATAAGTCATTGGCATAGCGCCATCTGGATTAAATGTGTAAAGTATAATCAATGATCCTAAAGATACCATAGCTGAAGCCATACCATCTTTATCATATGATCTAGCTAAGTGATATGATATTGTACATACTACTAAAAGTGACATTATTCCGAATGATGCATTCCAAATTGATCCTCCGAAATCCTTCCAGTTAGCCGGTAAGAAAGAGTTCATAAAGTTTTGATACCATTCAAAACCTAAGTTGTTTATTAATACTGCGAATGATCCTGCTATAACTAGTGGAGTGATAGTTACGAAACCATCACGGATTGCAACTAAGTGTCTTTGACCACCTATTTTAGCGGCAACAGGAACAAAGTATTTTTCCATAAATTCAAAAAACTTCTTCATGTATAATTCCTCCTTTTTATTTAATCCAAGCCATCTACAAAAATTTATAATAATTTCTAAAATCCTAGATGGCTTAGAATATTACTTAATTACTTTTCAAAATGATCTTTAAATTGTGGTAAATAATCTTTATGAGCTTCTAATAACTCATCTACTAAAGTTTTTGCTAATTCATCAGATCTTACTAATGGATTAATTGTTAAAGCAAGTACAGCCTTTTCATAGTTTCCTTCTACAGCTGCTTCCACTGCTAATCTTTCGAAGCTCTTAATTTCTTGTACTAATCCATTTACGGCTACAGGTAATTTTCCAACTGCTAATGGCTTTGGACCATCTTTAGTTATTAAACATGAAACCTCTACTGCTGAATCATCATCAATTCCCTCTATAGCGCCATTATTTCTAATATCTACAGGTTGTATATCACATTTATCATTATAAATTGAATGTATTAATCTACAAGCTGCATCACTATAGTAAGCTCCTCCTCTTTTTTCTAATTGAGGTGGTTTAATATTTAATTCTGGATCTCTATAAAGAGCAAATAAATCGTCTTCAACTCTCTTAACAACTTCTGCTCTAGTTTCACCTTTTGAAAATTCTTTTAATTCATCTTCAAGCATTTTTGAACTTTGATAGTAGTATTTGTGATATGGACAAGGCATAACACCTAAACCTCTTATAAAATCTTGATTCCATGAGAAATCTGAAATGTTTTTAACTATTTGTCCTATTTCACCATTTGCTAATGCATCTATAAGCTTATCAGTAACTTTTTCTCCATCAACAAATACATCAGTTCCAAATACCATGTGATTAAGTCCTGCAAAGTTCATTCTTAATCTATCATGTTCTACACCTAAAACCTTTGCAGCTGCTTTTTCCATTCCTATTGGTACATTACATAAACCAATAACCTTTTTGTTTCTTCCATATCTTATTAAAGCTTCAGTTACCATTCCTGCTGGATTTGTGAAATTTATCATCCAAGCATTAGGACAAAGCTCTGCCATATCCTTATCTATATTTAAGATAACTGGGATAGTTCTTAGTGCTTTAAATAATCCACCAGCACCGTTAGTTTCTTGTCCAATAACTCCATGACTTAATGGAATTCTTTCATCTTTTATTCTTGCATCTAGTAATCCTACCCTCATTTGAGTAGTTACAAAATCTGCATCCTTTAACGCTTCTCTTCTATTTAAAGTTAAATGTATCTCCATTGGTACTCCAGCTTTTTCAACCATTCTCTTTGCTAAATTACCAACTGTCTCTAGCTTTTCCTTACCTTCTTCTATGTCAACTAACCATAATTCTCTTATAGGTAGTTCATCGTATCTTTTTATAAAACCTTCTACTAATTCAGGAGTGTAACTTGATCCACCGCCAATAGTTACAATTTTTAAACCATCCTTCATTTCTCCTAAACCTCCTTATTTTTCTCTTTTGACTACACTAATTATTAAAGCAATTATCGTGCCAAAACTGAAATAATTTAAAAATCACCTTAATCCTCATTTTTACTAGAATTTTTAATAGAAATTGATTACACACTAACTTTTTTCTGTGCAAAAAACCTTTACACACATAGTCATTTGTAGTAATTTCTTATATTCTGTGCATTAATTCTAGTATTTTTACACTAGTATTTGGAATTTAATCAATTTTAAGTAATAATAACTATAAAAATTAATTTAATTATTTAAAATTCATATATCTTAATTCAAATTTAAATAAACTTATATTCTAATTATTAATAAAACTTTCTATCTATATAGTTAAATTAAAAAGAAGTGTATTAAAAAACTTTAATACACTTCTCTATATTAGGAATAATACAATTATTGGGGAAACTATTTTTTTAATCTAAAACCAAATGTCATCCATGGTTTTATATAATCTAATAAGAATATCTCATCTTCTTTAATTCTACCTACTACATTAGTTTTTCCAGCATTCTTCATATCCTTAAGTGCCACTTGAAGTTCACCAGCATATCTAGTATATAAATCAGAATCAATTAAAATATCTCCTCTTCTTATATCTGGAGTGTTGAATGGTGGGAAACTATGAACTTTATATTTAACTCTACTTTGAGTTGACCTTATCATATAAGCAGAAACATCTCCTCTATTAAAATGAGGTTCCTCCAATACTATTTTTCTTTCTATTTCTGGTATATCTGAAACAAGTTCAACATCTAAAGTTATCATCTCTTTATTTATTTCGCTTAATGCTTTTAATTCTTCTTCTGATGCAAAAGCATTAGCTATTATTACATCATCAATTAATCCAGTTGCAAAAAGATGCTTAGCTTGAACTTCTATTGGAAGATTTCTATGTTCTTCTAAAGTACATAATCCTTCTGAAACTGGCCATGGACCATGGTCTGCACTTGGTGAATTAACAAAAGCTGCAGTCTTTAATCCAAACTCTTTAAACTGTTCTGAACATTTTATAAAATGATTGTATTCAAGTCCTGTATAAACATGAGGATAAAAATTATGACATCCATATAAGTTCTCCTTATTTGGCATGTATGACATTATATTATCTACATATTTAGTTCCATTACTCATGTTAAGCTCTATTTTTAAACCATACTTATTGTATGTCATTAAAGCTTCTTCTTGTCCACTGAATCCCATATCTAGTCTTATTCCACTTAATCCCATATCCTTAAATACTTTTAAATCATTTATTGAAGCATTTAAACTTTTAAATACTGTTGGATCTAAGTCAGCAATTACTTCCATACCCTCTTCATTGGCTGCCTTTAACATTATTTTAAACTCTTCTATAACTTCTTCAGTACTTTTATCACTTGCTGATATAAGACAAGTAAATATTCTCTTAAATCCATATTTTCCTGCTAAATGTATATAATCAACAATTTCATTTATTGGACTATGACTTGGGTAAACTGATATTCCTAATCTTCTCATTTTGACTCCTCCTCTATTATTTATTTCTTTCTTTTAAATTTATATAATAAGCGCCTTTTGCCGCTGAAACACTTTCATCTATAAAATCAATAACATTTATATGCTCCTTTAAGCATTTCTCAAATGTTTCTCTCATAATTTTGCTTTTTCTCACAACACCGCCAACTAGACCTATTGAACATTTTTCAAAACCTAGTTTTCCATAAACATTTTGTGTTGTTTTTGCTAAAGCAATAGCCTCTTTTTCTAATATTCCTATTGAGAATATATCTCCAGCTTCAGCAAACTTTGATACTATAGGAGCTACCTTAGCTATTTCATCCTTTGATGATGAATAAACAAACTCAACTATATCATCAACAGAATCCCAATTGAATTCCTTCATTATTGCAAGACTTAAATCTGACTTCTCAAGAGAATTATCTTCTTCAAAAAGAATATTCTTTAAAGCATCTATAGATATTTTATATCCACTACCTTCATCACCTAGTAGATGTCCGTATCCACCGCACCTAGCCACTTTCCCATTATTTATTCCAAAAACGATTGAGCCAGTACCTGCAATTACAAGTATTCCATCTTCACCTTTTAACATTGCTTTTAAAGCTAATTCACCATCATTCATAAGTGATGCCTCTATATCAAAAGCTTCTTTAACTGCATCCAATATGTATTTAGTGTTATCTCCAACTTCCATTCCTGCAATACCAAGATAAACACCCTTTAACTCATCTTTTCCTAATTCATCAATAAGCTCTTTTATAGAATCTACTATATTATTTAAAGCCTCATCCTTACCATTTAAAAGATTTGCAAATCCTTTTAATGATGTTTTTAGAACCTCTCCTTCTAAATCATAAGCAACAGCTTCTGTTTTGGTTCCGCCACCATCAACACCTATAATATAATCCATTGAAACTCCCTCCTTATGAATATATTTAATAAGCTCTAATGCTAAAACATTAGAGCTTATTTATGTGAGTAATAGAATTATTTTTCTTCTATTTTTTGATATAAATCAACTATCTCATTTGCTAAATCCTTTAATGTCATAGTAGTCATTAAGTGGTCTTGTGCATGAATTAATAGCATTGATATTTCTGCTTTTTCTCCACCAGCCTCACCTTGGATTAGAGCTGTTTGTGATTTATGAGCTTCACCTAATTGAACAGCTGATTTTTCTATTAGGTTTTTAGCACCCTCTATATCTCCAGTTTTAGCAAGTTGCATAGCCTCCATAGCATAGCTTCTAGCTTCTCCACTGTGTATTATTAAATTCATAATTATTTCTTCCATTTTCACACTTCCTTTTGCCTTAAATTCCCGTCTTTCTATTCATCAATAACCTAATATTTTATACGTTAATCTTTTTATACTATTTTGCGATTTCTAAAGCTCTGTTTAATACCTTTTCACCGTTCATAGTACCATAAGCTATTGTATCTATAACTTCTACTGGAACTCCTTTAGGAGCTAATAATCCTTGGAATTTTGATAATAAGAATCTAACTTGTGGTCCTAATAATAATACATCGATTTCATCAATTCTATTTTTAGCTTCTGCTTCTGCAACTGCATCTATTTCACATTCTATACCTTTAGCTTTTGCAGCTTCTTGCATTTTGCTTACTAATAAACTTGTTGACATACCTGCTGAACATACTAATAATATTTTTTTCATAATGAATTCCTCCTTGTAATAAACAACTTAATCTATTATTAATTATTTTTTTAATTTATTTTTATCTTATGCTATATATTAAAGCAATTATCATGCCAACTTTTCTGTGTTATTTTTAAATTAAAAAAATATTATAAAAGCTAGTATTTAAGCCATTTTTAGATAGTTTAACACATAAAAAAAAGTGTGTACACACTATACACACTTTTTTAAATTTAGCACACTAACTAAATTTTATACTCTATTATTTAAAATCATCTTAACTATATAAGCAATTTCATCGTCACCTATATTTATATTGTAATCAACTTCTATTATTTTTAATGCTCTCTTTACCATAATGAAATCTTTATTGTGTTTAGCTCTATATTCATTTAAACCATTAAACATTGTTTCTTTACCTTTATTTCTTAACTTATCAACTAAGAAAGAAACATGCATTAAAATTCCTATTTCTGCAGCTGGTTCAACTTTCATATCTAAACTATTCTCTACATTATTTATAAATGTTCTTATATCATTGACTAAATTATAGCAGTTAACTCCTTTAATTTGTGTTTTTAAAGATTCACATATTTTATTAAAATCGCTCTCTCTATCAACTATACCATCTAATCTTTCTATACCCTTTTCAGTAAATACTTCAGCCGCAGATATAAATGGAATATCTTCAACAAACATATTAACAGTTCCAACTATAGCTGCTACAATATAATCTCTTCTTACACTCTGTAACTTTTTGAAGAATTTTTCCTTATCTAAAATATCTAAAGAAATTATATTTACATTATCTATATTATGAAGTTTTTCACCTATTATTTTCTTTAACCTTTCAGCTGATCCTTCTCCTGTAAAACAAGTTGTAACTATAGCTATTTCTTTCTTATCCTCCTCTTCTTCTTTTCTATCGCTTCTTACACCATATTTATTTATATCTACACATGATTGATATATTGATTCTAAATCTCTTCCACTTAAGGCTTTTCTTCCTGCTTCTATTACAGAAAGTGTACTTACCATATCTACAGTTTTAATCTTAATATTTAATTCTTCTTTTAAAATTTCACCAAAATTAACCAAAGAACCCATATCAGCTAAAATTAAAACACCTTTACCTCTATCAATCTCTTTAGTCTTCTTTTTCACATTTTCAAACATATCCTCTGCTTTCATAGATAAAGGCATATCTAAAGCTTCAACATGCTGTTCTCCAATTAATGTATTAGCAACTTCCGCCATAGAACTAGCAGTACTTGCTCCATGCATTATTACTAAAACTCCAACTTTACGATTATCCTTTTTGTTAACAGTATCTGAATCAGCTGCTAAGAACATTGTTATATATCCTATTTCATCTAAAGATACTTGTACTCCAAATTCATCTTCAATCATTTTAACGGCATTCATAGCAATAATGAATTCTCTATTATATTCGGCTCTTATACTATTAAGTTTCGGGTGATAAATCTTATTTCCATTTATTATACGCTCTATACTTCCTTGAAGATGAAGTGCTAGTCCATAATAAACCTTATCATCATATTCTCTGCCTAACTTCTCTGAAGCATAAGCTAATATTTTTTCAACAATATCAACAATTCTGCTATCAACGATCTTTAGTATTTCATCTTTTCTGAAGTTTCCTTTTAGGTTTTTCATATATTTTCTGAAATACTCTTCTATATCAACATTTAAAATATCTGTTATTTCTTCTTCTTTAACACCTTTACCTTTTAAACTATCTATTTTATTTTCTATAGTTTCATAAAAAGATTCTCCGTCTTCCTTCTTTTCACCACTTAAATTTTTATTATTTAAATTCTCCTTATAGGAAAAGCGTAATACATCTTCAACACCATCAAAAAGTCTGTTTATTTCATCTCTATTTTCCTTAAGTTTCATTATTCCTTTTTTAACTATAGATTGAAGATCCGATTGCTCTATTATTATATATTTCTTCTTATTAAATTTATAATTTAAAAATGCTTTTGCACATGATAATTGAATATCACTCTTTAATTGTCCTATATTATTTGGACAATCATATAATAAGAAAGAAATTAATGCATTTTTATTTATATATATACTTTCCTTCAATCTTAGAGATTCTGACTTTATAAACTCTTCTAATAAATCGTATCTTTCCTCAATAGTTCTTTCTCTTAATGGTGGTAAAACTATTGTCATAGGAATTCTTCTAGTAAATGTCTGTAATAAGTATGATTTAGGATCTTCTGTAGTTGCCGCTATTATTTGAACTCTAACTTCTTCTTGCTTTTCTGTTTCACCTAAAGGTCTAAAAACACCTTTATCTATGAATGTAAATAACATCTCTTGCCCCTGTGGAGAAAGTCTGTGTATTTCATCTAAAAATAAAATACCGCCATCAGCCTTTTTTAGCAGTCCATCTTTATCCCTGTCGGCCCCAGTAAATGCACCTTTCTTAACACCAAATATCTGTGCTATAACTAACTGAGGATTATCTGCATAATCTGCACAGTTAAATCTTACAAATGGAGAATTCTCATTTAATACATGTGATTCCTTTGCAAAAAAATACATAGCTTCTGCAAACATAGATTTACCAACACCTGTTTCTCCTAAAATTAATGTGTGTAATCCTGAAGGTGGATAAAGTATAGCTGCCTTTGCTTGTTGTATAGGTATTTGTAATGATTGGTTTGCTCCGACTAAATTATCTAAGCTATTCTCAACTTCAATGCCTAATCTTTCTTCATGAGGCTCTTTGTCATTCTCGATAATCTTAATATCTTGCTCAATTTTTTCCTCTTCTTTTCCAACCTTATAAAGTACAGGTCTTCCTTCTATTTTTTTTATTTTATTTTCCTTGTATAACTTATTTAAATACCTACTTACATTTGCTCTATCTAAGTTTAGGTATTCTCCAACTTCACTTGCCGTTACTCCCTTATCTTCTTTTCCTTCGAGTAAAATAACCGCTTTTAAAACATCATCGATTTTTCTCATCTAAAGCCTCCAATTTAAAAAATTATAACTTTAAAATTTAAAAGCTTTTACACCATTAAATAATTATTATCATCGTATATTAATTTTTACAAAAAAATATTTATAAATATTATACAATATTTAAAAGTTAATTATTTAGTAAAAATTATTGATTTTATAAAACAAAAGGGCTTTAATTTAAAAAGCCCTTTTTTAACTTACCTAATTTGTCCATTTCCATAAATTATATACTTACTTGTTGTTAATTCCTTAAGTCCCATTGGTCCTCTAGCATGTAGCTTTTGTGTACTTATCCCAATTTCAGCCCCAAATCCAAATTCTCCACCATCCGTAAATCTTGTTGAAGCATTCACATATACCGCAGCCGCATCAACTCTTTGAAGGAATTTTTCTGAATTAAAATAGTTCTTAGTTACTATTGACTCTGAATGTTTTGTTCCATATTTATTTATATGATCAATAGCTTCATCTAAATTTTTAACAATCTTAACACCAAGAATATAATCTAGATATTCTTTTCCCCAATCCTCTTCAGTTGCCATGTTTATATCCTTAACGATTGCTTTAGTTTTCTCACAACCTCTTATTTCAACACCTTTTTCTCTTAAAGCTTTTATTGCTAATGGTAAGAATTTCCCTGCAATTTTTTCATTAACTAATAATTTTTCTGCAGCATTACATACAGCAGGTCTTGATGTTTTTGCGTTAATAATTATGTCTACTCCCATATCTATATCAGCTTCATCATCTATATATATATGACAGTTTCCAACTCCAGTTTCGATTACTGGAACAGTAGCATTATTTACTACAGCCTTTATAAGCCCTGCTCCTCCTCTTGGAATTAAAACATCTAAATAATCATTTAATCTCATGAAATCTGTAGCAGTTTCTCTTGAAGTATCTTCTAATATTTGTACAGCTCCTTCAGGAAGTCCAGCTTCCTTTAAAGCATCACTTATAATTTCAACTATCTTTAAATTAGAATTTATAGCCTCGCTACCCCCTCTTAAAATAACAGCATTCCCTGTTTTTAAGCATAAAGCAGCAGCATCAGCAGTTACATTAGGTCTTGCCTCATATATTATTCCAACTACTCCTAATGGCACCCTTTGAACTCCTATTCTAAGCCCATTAGGTCTCTTAAACATAGATGTAACCTCTCCTATTGGATCATCTAACTTAACAACATCTGCAACAGCATTAGCTATAGATTTAACTCTTTCCTCATCTAGTTTTAATCTATCTAGCATTGCATTAGATGTTCCCTTTTCAATAGCTTTTTGAAGATCTTTTTTATTTTCTTCTAATATTTCATCACATCTTTTTACTAATGCTTCACTTATTTTTAATAGCCCATTATTCTTTTCATTAGTAGATGCAAATGAAAGTTCATAAGAAGCCTCTTTTGCTTTCTTACCTTTTATGATAAGTTCATTATTCATTCTTTATTCCCCCTTTTTAGCAACAAACATAGTTCCTACATCTTCACCATTTAATATGTTTACTAATATTTCTGGATTTTCTCCATTAGCTAAAATCATATCTATTCCTTGGCTAGTTGCTACTTTAGCTGCTGAAAGCTTGGTTACCATTCCGCCTGTTCCTCTATTACTTCCAGCGCCTCCTGCACACTCTTCTATCTCTGGAGTTATCTCACAAACTTCTTTAAGCATTTTGCTATCTTTATTACTTCTTGGATCCGAATCGTAGAATCCATCTATATCAGATAATATTATTAATGTATCTGCTTTTACTAAAGTGGCAACTGTAGCAGAAAGACTATCATTATCTCCAAAATTTAATATATTCTCTATTTCATCAATTGAAATAGCATCATTTTCATTAACTATTGGTATTATTCCTTTTTCTAATAGAGTGTCAAAGGTATTACATACGTTATTTTTCATTCTTTCATTCTCTAATACATCTCTAGTTAAAAGAACTTGTGCCACAACGTGACTATACTCCCCAAAAAACTTATTATATATATGCATTAAAGCACATTGTCCAACAGCCGCAACAGCCTGTTTTTCTCTTATACTTTCTGGTTTTTTCTCAAGTCTAAGCTTTCCAACTCCAACCCCAATAGCTCCTGATGAAACAAGAACAACTTCTTTTCCCATGTTGCATATATCAGAAATTACCCTAGATAACTTCTCTATTCTCATTAAGTTTGTACTTCCATTCTCATAAGTTAATGTAGAAGTTCCAACCTTAACAACTATCCTCTTACTATCTTTCAATATTTTTCTCATTTGTAGGTTTCCCCCTTTTTATTTACAAATATATTTTCTTCCTTAAATTATAAGTATATTATATTCTAATATTTTAAATCGTGAAACTACCCATTTATAATTTCTCCACCATTTATATGTATTGTTATACCTGATATATATGATGATTCATTACAAGCTAAGAAAACATAAGCGCCTGCTAATTCTACTGGTTGCCCAGCTCTTCCCATAGGAGAATCACTTCCAAAGTTAGCAACCTTTCCTCCACCCATAGTTGAAGGTATAAGAGGTGTCCATATAGGTCCTGGGGCAACTGAATTTACCCTTATTCCTTTTGGAACAAGCATAGATGATAGAGTTCTTGTTAATGTTGTTAAAGCGCCTTTTGTACATGAATAATCAAGAAGAGTCTCATTTCCTCTATAAGCAACAATAGAAGTTGTGTTTATTATGCTAGCTCCACACTCCATATGTTTTAAAGCAGCTTTAGTCATATAAAAGGTTCCAAAAACATTTACTTTAAATGTATTTTCAAACTGCTCTGGTCCTATATCATCTAACGTTTTAGAATCATGTTGAACAGCAGCATTGTTAACTAATATATCTAGTTTTCCCCACTTATCAATAACCTTTTTAACACTTTCATTACAGAATTCAATTTTGGATATATCACCCTTTAAAACTAATACCTCAGCTCCTATATTTTCAATAAGCTCCTTAGTTTTGTTTGCATCTACATCCTCTTTATCTGTTAAATAAATAATACAAACCTTAGCACCTTCTCTAGCATAAGCTAAAGCTACTGCTCTTCCTATACCACTATCTCCTCCAGTGATTATAGCTACCTTATTTTTAAGCCTTTTTCCATCATTTATATATTCAGGCAACTCATATATAGGTAGAGGATTCATATCACTTTCTACTCCTGGATGAACACTTTGATTTTGAATTGGGAATTGTCTTGGGAATAAATTTTCATTACTCATAAATAATTTCCTCCTTAATATAACATTTAACTTTAACTCAATTATTTATAAGCTTATTATTCTCAATTATTTTTTACTTATAGCTTTACTTTGTATTTTCTTAACGATTTTTGCATTTAAAGTTATAGGTGAAACCTTAGATAAGAAAACTAATATTTTATTCATAAAACCTGGAATACATATAGCTTTATTTTTCATTAAAGCTTTATATCCTATTTCAGCAACTTCCTCGGCACTCATTGCCACATCTAAATCTCCTTTTCCTGCTCTCTTTGAAAAGCTAGTTTTTGTTGCTCCTGGACACAATGTAATCACATCAACACCTTTATCTTTAACTTCTTCTCTAAGAGCTTCTGAAAAGGATAAAACATATGCCTTACTTGCATAATAAACAGATATTAAAGGACCTGGTTGATATGCTCCTGTAGAGGCAACATTTAAGATTTTTCCACTTCCTTGATCTATCATATCCTTTAAAAACAATTTCGTTAATTTTGTTAAACTTATAATATTTACGTTTATTACATCTAATTGCTTTTGCCAATCTATTTCATTAAATTCTCCATTGAATCCTATACCAGCATTATTAATTAGTATATCCACTCTTCCTACATCATCTTTTATTTTTTTATATAAACTATCTATGCTCTCATTAAGACTAAGATCAGCCTTATATATGTAAGCACTTACAGATTTTTTCACTGAGAACTCTTGTAATTCTCTTAATTTTTCTAAATTTCTTCCTACTAAAATTGCATTATATCCATTTTCTATGAATATCTTAGAAAATTTATATCCAATTCCACTAGTTGCTCCTGTTATTAAAACTGTTTTTTTCATAAAAAATTCCCCTCTAAAAAATCCTTAATAAAACAATTATTATGTTTTTTACTAAATTGTCAAGTTTTTTCTGTAAACCTTTATTTTAAAAAACTTTATTAAACGTTTAACATATGATATAATAACACTTGCATCTATGATGTGGGAGGGTGAGGGCGCTATTTTTTTGAAAAGGAGAAAGGATGAAAAACTTTTTTAAACTTAAAGAACATGAAACAAATATAAGAACAGAATTACTTGCTGGTCTTACCTCATTTTTTGCTGCAGTTTATATAATTGTAGTAAATGCTAGCATACTTAGTGATGGAGGTGTCCCTGTTGAACCTCTTATAATAGCTACAGTTTTAGCAACATTAATTGGATGTGTACTAGTTGCACTACTAAGTAATGCTCCACTTATTATAATGCCTGGTATGGGGATTAATGCACTATTTACATATACCATAGTAACTACTATGGGTCTTACTTTCCAACAAGCTCTAGCATCTGTTATAGTAGCTGGATTATTGTTCATTGTGGTAGCGGTTACACCTTTAGCAGAAATTCTAACTAGCTCAATACCGAACTCATTGAAAGAAGCAATAACTGTTGGAATTGGTATTTTTATTACTTTCTTAGGATTACAAAAAGCTGGTCTAGTAGTAGGAAGCAGTTCAACACTTGTTGCATTAGGTGATATTTCATCTAAAGAAGTTATTGTTTTCTTCATAACTATGATAATAATGCTAATTTTATTTATAAAAAATGTACCAGGTTCATTCTTAATAGGAATTTTATCTGGAACTGTAATATCAATATTATTTGGAATCGTTGATTTATCAAGCTTCCAATTTTCACTACCTAATTTCAATGAATACAAAGAAGTCTTTATGTCAGCTGATTTTAGTGAAATATCTTCAGTTACATTCTGGGTTGCAACATTCTCACTAACTTTGGTTTTAGTATTTGAGAATATAGGATTACTTCATGGACAAATTGATGGTATGTTAAAACAACCTAGTAAAAGACAAAAGGCTCTTAATGCTGTTGCTTTTACCACTATAATTTGTGGTATTTGCGGTACTAGTCCTTCAGTTTCAACTGTAGAAGGTAGTGCTGGAATAGCTGCTGGTGGTAAAACAGGTTTAACTGCTATATTTGCAGGATTATTATTCTTAATATCAATCTTCTTTATACCAGTTATATCACTTATTCCAAACGCAGCAATAGCACCAGTATTAATAATAATCGGAGGATTAATGATTCAAAATATAGTTTCAATAAACTTTGAAGACTTTACAGAATCATTCCCTTCATTCATTACCTTAACTATAATACCTTTAACATTTAGTATAGTTGATGGTATTGCTTTTGGATTTATAGCTTATCCTATTTGTAAGTTAGCAACAAAGAAGTATAAAGACGTTTCAATCCCTATGTACGTTATATCAGCAATCTTTTTAATATATTTTATACTTCATGCAACTCAAATATAGCTTTAAACTATAAATTAAAATCCCTTATTGATATCAATAAGGGATTTTTTTTATATAATAGTTATATAGAAAAATTTAGGAGTATATTACATGGAACTCTTTAACTTATCTCCTGATCAACTTAATGCTCTTTGTATTCTAATAGCTAAAGATTTCTCTACTAAATATAATGCTGATCAACTCAATGTTTTAGGTAACTTTTTTATTGCTCTAGGTTCTAACATAGTAGTATATTCTGCTAGCTTTTCCTATTTTGATAGCTTAAAAGCTAAATCAAACAATAATTCAAATAATAATTCAAATAATAATTCAAACAATAATTCAAATAATAACTCAAGTAATAAAAATAAAGACTAGCATATGTATGTTAGTCTTTATTCTTTATTAATTTAACTAATGTTAAATATCAAATCTATATATTTTCTTCTTAACTATTCTCCTAGGAACATCTTCATATCATCTTCTACGTTTGTGATTCCACCAATACCAAAGTTTTCAACTAAAACTTTAGCTACATTTGGTGATAAGAATGCTGGTAGAGTTGGTCCTAAATGAATGTTTTTAACTCCTAAGTGTAATAATGATAGTAATACTATTACAGCTTTTTGTTCATACCATGCTATGTTGTAGCTTATTGGTAATTCATTTACACTACTTGTTCCAAATACTTCAGCAAGTTTTAAAGCTATTACAACTAATGAATATGAGTCATTACATTGTCCTGCATCTAAAACTCTTGGAATTCCATTTATATCTCCAAGTGGTAACTTATTATATTTATATTTAGCACATCCAGCTGTTAAGATAACAGTGTCTTTTGGTAATTTTTCAGCGAATTCTCTATAGTAATCTCTTGATTTAGCTCTTCCGTCACATCCAGCCATTACGAAGAATCTTCTTATTGCTCCTGATTTAACAGCATCTACTACTTGGTCTGCTAAAGCAAGAACTTGGTTATGAGCAAATCCCCCTACGATTTCTCCTGTTTCTATTTCTGTTGGAGCTTTGCAAGTTTTAGCTAACTCTATTATTTGTGAGAAATCTTTATGTCCATTTTCATCAGCTGTTATATGAGTACATCCTTCATATCCTACAGCCCCTGTTGTGAATATTCTTCCTCTATATGAATCTTGAACTGGTGTTATACAGTTTGTAGTCATTAATATAGGTCCATTGAATGATGCAAACTCTTTATTTTGTAACCACCATGCATTACCATAGTTTCCTGCAAAATGAGCATACTTTTTGAATTTTGGATAGTAGTGTCCTGGTAACATTTCACCATGAGTATAAACATCTACTCCAGTTCCTTCAGTTTGTTCTAATAACATTTCTAAGTCTTTTAAGTCATGTCCTGATATTAATATTCCTGGGTTATTTCTAACTCCTATATTAACTTTTGTTATTTCTGGATGACCATAAGTTGAAGTGTTAGCTTCATCTAATAATGCCATTCCATCAACACCAAATTTACCTGTTTCTAAAGCTAAAGCAGTTAATTCATCTGCACTTAATGAATCATCTAATATTTTAACTAAAGTTTCTGCCATGAATGCATGAACTTCTTCTTTATCATGTCCTAAGTTCATAGCGTGCTCCATATATGCAGCTAATCCTTTTAATCCATACATTATAAGCTCTCTTAAGCTTCTTATATCTTCGTTTTCTGTAGCTAATACTCCTACTTCTGAAGCTTTTGCTATCATTTCTTCGCTAGTTGTAGCTGTCCAAGTTGCACATCCTTTAAAGTCTGCTCCTACTGGATTTCCACCTTTAGCTTGCACTCTTTCTTTTAACTCTTCTCTTGCCGCTAAAGTATCTTTAACTCTTTTTTCTATTGCTTTAAAGTCAAAGTTTGCATTAGTAATAGTAATAAATAAGTTATCTATTATCATTCTATTTACTTTATTATCTACTATTCCTACTTTTCTTCCTTCATTAGCTACAGTAGCTAAACCTTTAGTAACAAAAATTAAAAGATCTTGTATTTTCGCTACATCTTCAGTTTTTCCACAAACACCTCTTACAGTACAACCTTTGCATCCTGCAGTTTCTTGACATTGAAAACAAAACATACTCATTATTCATTCCTCCATTTTTTTAATCTTTATATGTAAATTCTATTTTTAAGTTTCTTTTTATTAGGCAGCTCTCTTAGCTACCTTACATTTACGATTATACAATGTACATATCATGAACTCGGTAACTTATGTTACACCTTTAATAAATTTATTTAATAATAGAAATTTTTGTATAAAAACAGTTAGTTTCTGAATATTTATACATTATTCATTATTTTTATGCACATTTTTATTGATTTTATACATATTTTTATATATAATAAGCCTTGTACTAATTTATTTATTTAATAAAAGGGGGACTAATTTTGAAAACTAAATACAAATCGTCTGATTTACTAAAGTTTATAATTCCGTCGTTATTAGGAGTAATTCTTTTTATGGTTCCTATAAACGATGGTGGAAATATAACAATACCAGTAGCATTTTTCACAACTAGACTTAAGGATGTTATCGGAGATTATTTACCTACTTTATCAATGATAGTTGTTGTAATAGCTGCTTCATTAACAATAATAACTAAAGCATTTAAGCCAAAATTTATAATAGAGAATACTTTTTTAAACTCATTATTAAATGTTAACTGGATCTGGACAATCGGAAGATTATTAGGTGGATTATTTATAATATCAGCATTCACTGGAATAGGACCTGAAATAATAAAGTCTGACTCAACAGGTACATTCATATTAAATGATCTATTACCAACACTTATTGTTGTATTCTTCTTTGCAGGATTGTTCCTACCACTTCTTTTAAACTTCGGTTTATTAGAATTCTGTGGTGCTCTACTTACTAAAGTAATGAGACCATTATTTAAATTACCAGGTCGTTCATCAATTGACTGTATGACTTCTTGGTTAGGTGATGGAACTATTGGAGTATTACTTACTTCAAAGCAATATGAAGAAGGATTTTACACAGAAAGAGAAGCTTGTATAGTTAGTACAATGTTCTCAGTTGTTTCAATAACTTTTAGCTTTGTTGTTTTATCACAAGTTGGATTAGAGAATATGTTTATTCCATTCTACTTAACAGTTACTCTTGCTGGTGTAGTTGCTGCTATAATTCTTCCAAGAATTTGGCCTCTTAGTAAGAAACCAGATGCTTATTATAACAACTTAGAACCTAAGAATGCAGAAGATGTTCCAGAAGGATTTACTCCTTTTACTTTCGGACTTGCTAAGGCAGTTGAAAAAGCACAAAATGAAAGTAGCTTAAAGAAATTCTTCACTGATGGAATTAAAAATGTGCTTGAAATGTGGATAGGTGTTTTACCTGTAGTTATGGCAATGGGTACATTAGCTCTTATGGTAGCTGAATATACTCCTGTATTCCAATGGCTTGGAGTTCCTTTCATTCCTCTATTTAAGATTTTAGGAATTCCAGAAGCTGCTGCTGCATCTCAAACTGTTATAGTTGGATTTGCTGACATGTTCTTACCATCAGTTATAGCATCAAAAACTATTCTTAGTGATATGACTAAATTCGTAGTTGCTTGTGTTTCAGTAACTCAACTTATATATCTATCAGAGGTTGGAAGTGTTATTTTAGGATCAAAAATTCCACTAAACCTAAAAGAGTTATTTATGATTTTCTTAATGAGAACACTAGTTACTCTACCAGTTATAGCACTTGCAGCACACTTATTATTCTAAAAAGCAAAAGAGATTGTCATATGACAATCTCTTTTTTGTATTTAAAAATCCTCTATTCTTATAACATTATGAACTGTACAGATTTCTTCTAGTCTTTCTAACCCTTTGATTGCTTGCTTTATATTTTCTTCTTTTGTTTCATGGGTAGTTAATACTAACTTTATAAAATTATTTTTAACCTCCCTTTGAGCAATAGACTTAACATTCACATTACTCTTTCCAAATACATTAGTTACAGTTCCTAAAACTCCTATTTTATCTTCAACTGATATCATCATGTAATACTTGCTCTTTATTTCATCAAAACTTCTTGTTTCTCTAACCCAAAGATTATTCTTAGTTACTAATCCTTCTGCTTCTAAGCTTATATTATTTCTGATTATTGAAATTATATCACTTACTACAGCACTTCCTGTAGGTAAATCCCCTGCTCCCTTTCCATAAAACATTAAATCTCCCACAGCATTTCCCTTAACAAACACAGCATTAAATGAATCATGGACGTTAGCTAATGGATGTCTTTTAGGAATCATTGTTGGATGAACTCTAAGTTCTAATTCACCTTCTACCTCTTTAATAATTCCTAATAATTTTATTACATATCCAAATTGGTTTGCACACTCAATATCACTCTTTGTTATTCCTGTTATCCCCTCTCTATATACATTCTCTGTACTTATCTTTGTTCCAAAAGCCAGCGATGCTAATATTGATAGTTTGTATTGCGCATCATACCCCTCTATATCTGATGTTGGATCTGCTTCTGCATATCCTTTTTCTTGAGCCTCTTTTAATGCTTCATCAAAACTACTTCCCTCAAATTGCATCTTAGTCAAAATATAATTTGTGGTTCCATTTATTATTCCATAAAGACTTTCTATCTTATTGGCAGTTAAACTCTCATTTATTCCAGCTATTATTGGAATTCCCCCTGCAACACTAGCCTCGTAGTTTAGTCCTACACCCTCTTTATCAGCAATTTCATAGAGTTCATCTCCTTGAATTGCTAATAACATTTTGTTAGCAGTTACTATATGCTTTTTTCTTTTCATTGCATTAATTATATATTCTTTAGTTGGTTCTATTCCCCCCATAAGTTCAACAACAATCTTAATATCATCATCACTTAAAATATCATTATAGTCTGTAGTTAAAAGTTCCTTTGGAACATCAACACATCTCTTCTTATTGATATCTCTAACTAATATTTTGCTAATTTCAATATTATAACCAGAACGTTTTACAATCTCCTCTTTATTGGCATTGAATATCTTCCAAACTCCGCTGCCCACATTACCTAGCCCAAGTAATGCAATTTTTATACTCTTCATAAAATATTCCCCCTTAAAATATGCTTATTGCTTTAATTAAATGCTATACCCTGAATCCAATTCTTATATATTCTTTCAGCAGTCTTTTCCCAAGAAAATATTATATCCTTGCTTTCATCATTTCCTTGGAAATAATTTGTAGGAATCTCTATAAATTCTCCTTTAGCTTTATCTCTTAAGTACTCCTTTTTTAGCACGTCTTTACCATACTCTAAGTGTCCTAATATATAATAATCATTAGATTTTCCTTTTAAAAAAGTAAATTCCCCTAGTTCATTTTCAGCCAAAACCTGAAGATTTTTATTATTTAAAACATCTTCCTTACTTAAAGTTGAATGTCTTGAATGTGGTGCCTTAAATCCATTTTCTATTCCCTGCAAAATATCTCCTTTTTTAAGTATTTCATGCGAAAAAACTCCGAAGACCTTATTATCTAAAACAACTTTTCTAATTCCATAAAAATAATTTAAAGCTGCCTGTGCTCCCCAGCAAATATATAGAGCTTTCTTCTCATATTTTCTTAAGTAATCAAAAATTTCAATTAGCTCTTTAATGTATGAAACCTCACTAAACTCCAACTTCTCCAAAGGAGCTCCAGTTATAATCATTCCATCTAATCTATCCTTAATCTCATTAAAAGTTCTATAATTTTTCTCTAAATACTCTTTAGAGGTATGTTTTGATTTATGTGATTCTAATCTTATAAAATCAATATCTAAATCTTCTCCACATTTATATAGGATATTTAATATATGAACCTCAGTTTCTCCTTTAATTGGCATTAAATTTAAAACACCTATTCTTTTCCTTTTCTTTTTGCACTCCTTCTGAGAGAATATCTCATTAAGTCCTAATATTTTTATCCCCTCAAGTTCCAATGATTTAAAAAATAAACCCATTTATTCATCACCTAATTTACTAAAAGCTTGTTCAAAATCTTTTATTATATCTTCTATTCCTTCTATTCCTACAGAAACCCTAATTAAATCTTCAGTTACTCCAGCTTTTATTAAATCCTCTGAAGAAAGTTGTCTGTGTGTTGTACTAGCTGGATGTAAAAGAGTAGTTCTAACATCTCCTAAGTGAACTACCAACTGAGCTAACTGTAAGTTATCTATAAACTTCTTAGCAGCCTCTCTTCCTCCTCTTATTCCAAAAGATAAAAGTCCAGAAGCACCCTTTGTAAAGTATTCTCTAGCTAGCTCATAATCTTTATGAGATTCTAAAAGAGGATAGTCAACCCAAGTTACATTTTCATTTTTTTCTAAAAATCTAGCTAATGTTAAAGCATTTGAACTATGTCTTTCCATTCTAAGATGTAATGTTTCTAAACCTATATTAGTTAGATAAGCATTAAATGGACTTGTTGTGCATCCTAAATCTCTAAGCAAAGTAACTCTAAGCTTAGTTATATAAGCTGCCTCCCCAAAAGTTTCAACATACTTAAGTCCATGATAACTTTCATCTGGTTCAACTAAACATGAAAACTTTCCATTATCCCAATTAAAGTTCCCTCCATCAACAATTATTCCGCCAAGAGCTAATGAATGACCATCTGAATACTTACTAGTTGAATGAACAACTATATTAGCTCCATGTTCTAGTGGATTAAATAAGTATGGTGTCGCAACTGTATTATCTACTATTAATGGAATTCCATTTGATTTGGCAACCTTAGAGAATTTTTTCATGTCTAAAATCCTTAAAGATGGATTTCCTAAGCTTTCCCCAATTATAAGCTTAGTATTATCCTTTATGCTTTCTTCTAACTCACCTTCACTACAATCTGGAGATACGAAGGTAGTATCTATTCCTAATTTCTTTAATGTTGTTCCTAAAAGATTAAATGTTCCTCCATAAACCGTTGATAAAACTACTATATGTTCTCCTGCCTTACAAATATTCAAAACTGCTAATAATACTGCAGATTGTCCAGATGATACTGATACTGCACCTACACCAACTTCTAAAGCTAAAAACTTCTCTTCTAAATTGCTAACTGTTGGATTACTTATTCTAGTGTATATATGTCCATCTTCTTTTAAATCAAAAAGATTAGCTACCTGATCACAACTTTCAAACTTATATGATGTACTTTGTACTAATGGCTGAGTCACTGGCTCACCTGATTTAGGATTAAATCCTCCTCTTATACATAATGTGTCCTTACTAAAATTTTTACTCATTTTAAAGCCCCCTCTTTTATTAGCTAGCAATCTTTTATTAATTAAATATCTCCAAAAATAAAAGCTATTCCTCAGTCCTTAAGACAAAGAAATAGCTCTAAATGCATAATAAAAAATCACGCAAATATCTCTACAATCTCTTATCTCTCAGGATTTCTCCTTGCAGGATTTAGCACAATTCTGATCTATGATGATCAGCTGTTGCTAGGCTTCATAGGGCCAGTCCCTCCACCGTTCTTAATAAAAGATATATACTAGTTTTTTTAATTTTAAAACAATTATAATGTATTAAAATTCCATTTACAATATTATTATAAAATTTAAACATTAAATTTTATTTATCTAGGATTTTTAACGCTTATAGTTGTAACTTTATTAGGTGTTACTAAGAATTCAATTATAAGATTATTATATACTGGTTGCATTTCACCAACTTTAACTCCAACATAAATTTTATAATTAAATTCACACTCATTATCTGTTCTACCCTTAATTAGCTCTAGAACTTGTACATCCTTTAAACAATAATACATGTCCTTTTTATATAACTTTACAACCTCTTCCTTGATATATGGATTTAAAAGAGTAACTATAAATTGATTTGTTAGAGGATCTTTATCATTAAAAATACTCTCTTCCATATAAGTCTCTTCCTTATTGTTAGTAGATTCCATTCTAACATTATAATCATTAATGGATCCATAATTTTCAATCTTATTAAACTCTTCATAAGCAGATATGAATCTTACTAGTATTCTACTATTTAATAATTCCTTATGATCTTCTAAGAATTTTCTATCACCATATCTTATTGCTGATAAAGCTAAAGGCAACTCTTTTCTAAAAATCATATTTCTCTTTGCAGCTTCGTCTCTACCTCCCATTCCATCAACATAAACATATACCTTTAAAATAAATCTATCATCTATTCTCTTCCAGTCACCAAAAACCTCATCTCTTTTCATTGAATTTATTTTATCATATGCGTATGTTAATGCTGTTGTTAGAAACAATTCTCCTGTTTCATCACTATGAACTAATGTGTACTTTCTCCCCTCTATTGGTTCTTCATCTTTAATTCCATTCCTAAATTCTAAATTTAACATCTTAGGATTAAACATTATCTAACACCTCAAAAAAATAATATTAGCTATTCACTATATGAATTTTTAACTATATTTATGCCTAAATGGTGAAAAATAACTAGTTTATTGCTAAAATGAACTTGAGAATATACTATGGAGGAATTATATATGATTATGACAGAAAAAGAAAAAATGTTAGCGGGATTACCTTATGATCCTCAAGATAAAGAGTTAACTAAAGGTAGACTTAGAGCAAGAATTTTATTTCAAAAGTTTAACAACTTAGATCTTCCTAATAATGAAGAAGATGCTGATGAAGTATTTAAAGAGAGAAGTAATATTTTAAAAGAGCTATTTGGTTCAACTGGTGAAAGTATATATATAGAACCTAACTTTAAATGTGATTATGGATACAACATATCAGTAGGAGATAATTTCTATGCAAATTTTGATTGTGTTATGCTTGATGTTTGTAAAATTACAATAGGAGAAAACTGTTTCATTGCACCTGGTGTTCATATCTACACAGCAACTCATCCAATAGATCCTATTGAAAGACTAAAATCTGAATTTGGTAAACCTGTAACAATAGGTGATAATGTTTGGATAGGAGGACATGCTACAATAAATCCAGGAGTTACTATAGGAAATAATGTTGTTATAGCATCTGGAGCAGTTGTGACTAAAGATGTCCCTAATAACGTAGTTGTAGGTGGAAATCCAGCTAAAATAATAAAAGAAATTGAGGTTAGCCAAGCTTAAATAAAATAGGTTTTATCAAAATAACTTATTAGAAGTTTTGATACAACCTTTTTCTATTTTAAACCAACTTTGTTTATAACACTTTCTACAGGGTCTTTAACATTCTTTTCATAAGAGGTTTGATTTTCTTTTAACTAAAACTACTTGGTAAAAAGAAAACTCAATAACAGTGCATACTATTAAAATAATTAAAAATAATAAAAAAATGAATATTAATATTATATTATCCTCATATTCATTAACTTAATTTATAATAACATTAACAGGTTTTTACACATTATATAACGGTTATTACTCCTAATTTCAACGAATATTTTATAGAGGTGATTTATTATGAAAAAGATTGTATTAGCAGGTGGTTGTTTTTGGGGTGTTGAAGAGTTCTTATCAAGAATTAATGGCGTGATAGATACAGAAGTTGGTTATGCCAATGGTCGTACGCAAAATCCAACCTATGAAGAAATATGTACTAAAAATACTTATTTTGCTGAAGTTTGCCTTGTAACTTATGATGAAACTATAATATCTCTTAAAGAGTTATTAGACAACTTTTGGACAATAATAGATCCAACATCATTAAATAAACAAGGAAATGACGTTGGTAGCCAATATAGAACTGGTATTTACTATGTAGACCCTTCTGATTTAAAAGAAATTTTAGATAGTAAAGATGAAATTCAAAAATCTTATTCTAAAAAGGTAGTAACTGAAGTAAAACCATTAGAAAACTATTATAAGGCTGAAGAATATCATCAAAAATATTTAAAAAAGAATCCTAATGGTTACTGTCACATAAAACTAGACTAAACTAAGTAACTTCAACTAAATGCTTTTTAAATTCTAAAATAAACGCTTTAGACTCTTCTGATATTTTAGCAACATGATTAACTATTTTATCTATGGCATCTAATTCTGCTTCTATACTAAAGTTTTTTTTCCTAAGTTTATAGGATTTTTGAGCTAAATACATAAGTTTATCTTTTTCATCTTTAGTAAAGTTTAATAGCGGTATTCTAGATACATATCCTGAGGTTATCATGTTGCTTCTTATTAAAGCTCCTCTAACAAGATAAGTTACTAAAGATGAGTTTAGATAAGCTAATAACCACCAAACGTCCTCAGATTCACATATTATATTTGGATTAACTCCGAAAGTAGAATCTCTAGGTAATATACAGGCATTAAAAGAAACTCCCATAGATGAACATGTTATTCCACCCTTATACAACATATCTTTATTTCTAACATTAAAATTCGAAACTCTTTTTTCTATTTCTAAAAAATCTTCATGAAGATATATCTCTCTATCTGTATAAAACTTATCCTTTCCTGGATTTTTGTAAAAAGGAATATTAAATTTATTTTCCTTGTATTTAGATAAATACTCTTTATCATTACCTGTAGAAATTCCAGTTATACACTTAAACTTTTCTCCTAATCTAGTATTATTGAATAATTTCCTTATATCACTAGGACATTCTATTATAAACTCTAAATTATCCTTTTTATTATGAAGAATAATTTCTCCTAAGCTATAATACCGTTCCTTAACTTCTTTTCTAATATCCTTTATCAATAGTTCTTTAAACTCTTCCAAGGATTTTGACCTATTATTTACAATAATATCTTTTTGATACTTAGTTCCTTTTCTTAAAATAAGTATGCTTGTCCTAACATCAGCCCCCTGTGTATGAAAAAGCTCTCTAGGACACATAGTTATTTCATATATGGAACATTCCTTAAGTATCTTTTTTCTAAGTTCCTTATAATTTTTAGCCGAAAAAAAAGAATCATTAGTAATAAGACCAATAACAGCCCCTTCCTTAGCCTTATCTATTATTGCTGCCATAAACATGCTATACATGTTATGTACTCCCACCTCATGAAAGTACTCTTTTAACATATCCTTGTTATTCCTTATAAAATCTACCTCATGACAATTATATGGTGGATTAGCAATATAATAATCATAATCCCATTCACCATCATATTTATGAATACAATAATGCTTAATAAAGTTTTCTTTCCTAAATTCACACCTATAATTTTTCTTATATCTTATTAAGTCCATGCCAATTGTCTTTATCCCTAAATCACTAAAATAGTCTGTTAGCTCTTCTTTTCCACAACATGGATCAAATAATGTTTTTCCTTGATTGTTTACTTCCATAATTCTTTTTCCTATATATCTTGCAACGAATGCAGGTGTAGCATAATATCCTATTTCTCTAACATCAATAATATCCTTATACTCTATGCTAATTTGCTTATATAAGCATTTTTCTTTTCTTCCCATAAAAAAACCTCGCATTAACAAGAAATATTTTCCTATTTTATTTTACCACATTTTTCTTGTTAATTATCAATTTCCGATATCTTTACAAAATAAAAAGAGTAAAGATTAAATCTTTACTCTTTTCTTCCTATAATCCTGATTCTCTAAATTTATGATCTACAAATTCAGTTATTTTATGGAATGGTTTTTTAAGAACACATAAAACAAGGAATATTACAAAGAATACACCCAAGGCCTTTATATCTTTTACCACAGCATCCCATATTGGTCCTGCTATAGCCTCTCTAAATCCATCTATAGCATAAGTGAATGGCCATAATGGTTGTAGCACTTCAAATATTTTAGGATTTGTTTGTATTGGATAAATACCACCAGCCCCTGCTACTTGGAATACCATTATAACTATGGCTATCGCCTTCCCTATATTTCCAAACAGTGATACCAGTGTAAATATTATAACTGTAAACACTATAGAACTAATTATGGCAAAACCAAACATTAATGGCATATTCACTGGATTTACTCCTAGTATAAATATATCACCTAAAACTATTATTATTGATTGAATTAATGATATTAATAGGAATAATAACATCTTACCAAAATGTTTTTGAAGAAAATTAAGCTTTGTTCCATCTTCAAAATCTTCACATTCAGCTGTTAATAATGATGTAAGTAATAATGAACCAACCCAAATTGCTAAAACAGTATAGAAAGGTGTAAGTCCTACTCCAAATATTCCTGCATCATATACGTCTTCTTTTTTAACAGATACAGGAGCTGATATAAATGAAGCTATTTCATCAGGATTCTTACTCATAATATCAATTATATTATTTAAATTTTCCTCTGTTAAGCCTGAAGTTTTTTCTATTAATTGACTTATTGCATCTTGGAATTCACTAAGTTTGCTTGTTATTTGATCAGCCTGTTGGCTAGCAACATCACTACTAGCAATTCCAAATGTAGCTAAAGCATTTAACTGAGGAATAACAATCTTTGTTGTCTCTAATACTGAGTTTGCAGTATCTAATCCACCCTTTAATGAATCTCCTATAGTATTTAAAGCCGGCATACCATTACTATAAAAATTATTTGAAACAGTCACTAAAGATGAACTTATTTCATTACTTACATTTGAAATTGAATCTATTGCTTTAGCTATATTTTCCTTACTTTCATTATTTGATAAAGCTGTTTTTAAGGCAACTAATTGCTCTCTTTCATTTGTTACTAAATCTTTTGTTTTATTTAATTTATTTATTAAATCGCTTATTGCAGAATTTGGTTTTACTGCATTAATTTTTTCTAATGCTTCTATATTACTAGTTATAACTTTATTTAATGAATCTGTTGATGCTATTAATTTATCTATGGTCTCAATCATTTTTGAATTATCCATAGCTGCACTTAATTCTTTAAGCTTTGTAAGTAAGCTTTGTAATTCTTGATTCATTGATTGCATTGTTATAACATCACCGCTAAAGCTATTTGAAACTGAACTAACTGTTTGTTGAGTTGATGTTATTAAACTCTTACTTGCCTCAACAGTATTTTGTAGGTTATTTATTTGCTCAGTTACCTTTGGCAAATCACTTTTAACACTAGCTAAGTAAGTACTTAAATTCTTTGAATCACCATTAGCTTTTTGAACAAAATCTTGAATTTCTTTTAAACTACTATTAGCACTTTCTAAAGTATTTCTTATTTGTAGTATTTCCGGTTTATTAGTTTCTAGTTTTCCTCCTAATTGGTTTAAAAGATCAAAAGCTTCTTTGTTTACTGTATCAACGAAGTTAGATTTTATTTCTTTTGTAACTTCATCCTTAGCAACATCTGTTATTTTATTTGCTATGGCATTTGTTTTCTCGTTTACCTTATATATAATATCTGGCTTCTGAGGATTTCCTGTAGTTAAACTTGTTAATCCTTCTGAAAAGTTTGAAGGTATTTCAATCATTGCATAATACTTACCTTCATTTAATCCATAATTTCCTTGCCAACTATCTACAAATTGCCATCCTATATTATTATCTTTTTTAAGTTCATCTATTATCTCATTTCCTACATTTGCCTCTTTACCATTTACCACAGCGCCCTTGTCATTATTGACAACGGCAACTGGTAAATTTCCTGTATTAACATAAGGATCCCAACATGCTTTAATGTTAATCCATGCGTAAAGAGATGGTATTATACATAATCCAATGACTATTGCTAAAGCCGCTGGATTTTTTCTTATATTTCTTAAATCTCTTCTAAAGATTTTAAAAATTTTCTTCATATTTCACCTCTTAAAATACAGCTTATTCTGCTATTCCAGATTCCTCAAACATATCTTCAAACTTTCTAACTCTAGGATTTAAAGGTCCTTTTAATAAGTATCCTAGAAGTATAAATGCTAATCCCATTAAAGATAAAACAGCGAAATCTAGAATCACAGTACTTACTAAAGGCCCAGCAATAGCTTCTCTATACCCTGATATAGCATAGGTAAATGGGAATGCTGGTTGAACTATTCTAAAGAATAATGGGTCAACTTGTATAGGATATGATCCACCACTTCCTGCTAATTGTAAAACCATAAGTATAATAGCTAAGGCTTTACCTAAGTTTCCGAATACTGACATAAGAGTAAAGACTATTATAGTAAATATAGCTGATGCAAACATTGATATAAAAATCAATAATGCTGTATTAACACTTTGAACTCCTAAAAGGAATTTATCTCCAAAGGCTACTATAAATCCTTGTATTATACCTAAACTCACGAAAGTCATCATCTTTCCGAAATGTTTTTCTCTTAAATTAATCTTTTCACTACCTTCAAACTCAGCAGATTCTGTTTTTAATAGAGATATTAATATTAATGAACCAACCCATAGAGCTAGAACTGAATATATAGGAGCCATACCTGATCCGTAGTTTGCAACCTTATATATTGCATCAACTTTTATATTGAATGGGTTCGCAATAAAATCTCCCATAAATGCTGGGTTACTTTGAAGAATGCTTACTATTTTCCCTAATTCATCATCGCTAACATTTTGAAGCTTAGAACTTAACTCACTTATGACACCTGAGAATTCATCTAAACTATCTTTAAGCTTCTCTGATGTTGAATTTGCAAGCTGAGCGCCTTGATTGGCTGTACTTAGTAAATTATTTATTTGATCAACTAATCCATTAGCTTTATTTAATAAATCTGATGCTCCTTGAGTAGCCTTAACAAGTCCATCTGCCATTGTATTTAAAGCTGGTCTTGTATCATTATCAAATCTATTTATTGCATTTCCTACTTGGTCTTCTATTTGCTTAGTTAAGTCATTTATTGAATTAACTAATCCTTTATCTACACTTTGACCATTATTAACTTTATTTTGTAAGTCATTAAGTTTATTTTTTTCTTCATTTAATGAAGTTTGAACTCCTTTTAAAGAAGTTATCATACTAGATATCTTATCATTAGGATTTGTTTTATTAATGGCCTCTAAGAAATTAATTACAGCTGTAACACTATTATCAACCTTGTTAACTTCACTAATAGCTCTGTTTATTGTAGCACTAATTTTAGCAGAACCAGCATCACTTGCCATCGATGATAGCTCATCTAAACTATTTTGAACCTTATCTAAAGAAGTTTTTGATTCTGTTAAATTTAACCTGATATTATCAAAGGTATTATTTAAAGACTCTTTAGAGCTATTTATTAAATTCCCTGTATTCTCTGCCCCTTGTGATATATTATTTAAACCACTTGTTATTGAAGGCATTGTTTGTTGAACTTGTTGTAAATATGTGCTTAAATTTGCTGAGTTACTATTTATATTATTAAGCATATTTTTAATAGAGCTCATATTTTTATCTATAGCTATTATAGAATTTTTCAATTGAATTATATTTTCTTTATTTTTATCAATGTCGTATCCTACTCCATTTAATGAAGAGAATATAGTTTCATTAACAGTTGTTATAAAATTAGATGTTATCTCATTTACAAGAGTACTCTCTGCAACCTCAGTTATTTTTCCTGCAACAGGATTTGCTTTTGTATTAACCTTATATATTATTTCTGGTTTCTTTGGATTTTCAGACATAACACTAGTTAAATCTTCTGAAAAATCCTCAGGAATTTCTATCATTGCATAGTAAGTACCATCTATTAGTCCCATATCTGCCTGTTTAGCATTAACAATTTTCCATCCAATGTCATGGTTATTTTTAAGTTCATCAATGACATCATCTCCTACATTCATTTCTTTGCCATTGAATGAAGCTCCCTTATCATTATTTACTACAGCAATTGGGACTGTACTTGTATTTTCATAAGGATCCCAACATGCTGCTATATTTATCCATGCATAAAGTGATGGTATAAAGCATATTCCACCTATTATTAAAAGTGCTATTGGATTTTTTATTATTGCTTTAATATCTCTCTTAAACACTTTTAAAATATTACTCCACTTCATTTACACACCTCCATTTAATAAAACTAAAATAACTAAGTCCCCTTATATTCTATCTTAAATCATAAATTTAAAGAGATTCTTAAAAACTCTTAATTACTATAGTATCAAAAATTAGTTTACAAATAAACCTTTTTAAAGTGATTTTATAGATTTTTATTAGTTTATCGTTTTCAAATTAAAGTATTTTAATTAATTCAACAAATCATTGTATTATATATAAATACGTCTAATTGATTCTTTTCCTTAATATTATTTATTATTTTATTGAAATTATTATTTATATATAAATTTTTGCTTTAAATCACATAAAATATTTAATATTATTTATATTATAAATTTACAAATAGAAAATAAGTTTTGGGAGATGTTTATTATGAAAAAATTTGTTTGTAATGATTGTGGATATATTTATGATCCAGCTGTAGGTGATCCAGATAACGGAGTTGCTCCAGGAACAGCTTTCGAAAATCTTCCTAGCGATTGGGTTTGCCCACTTTGCGGTGCTGAAAAAAGTGAATTTTCTGAAGCTGAATAATCTTTAGAATATATACCTAATAAATATAAATTTATATTTACTAGGTATATATTTTTGCTCTATTGTTTTAAACTTATAAAAAATACTTAAAATTATAATATAACTAAAAAACAAAAAGGAACATAATATTATTATGTTCCTTTTAATTAATTATATTTTTTTAACAAACTCTGATTTTAAACTCATAGCTCCAAATCCATCTATTTTACAGTCTATATTGTGATCACCTTCAACTAGACGTATGTTCTTAACTTTTGTACCCTTCTTTAAAGCTGATGAAGCTCCTTTTACTTTAAGGTCTTTTATTATAGTTACAGTATCTCCATCTTGAAGTATATTTCCGTTTGAGTCTTTAACTACTAATACATCCTCATCTGCGTTTTCACTTCCTGGAGTCCACTCGTAAGCACACTCTGGGCAAACTAAAAGATTTCCATCTTCGTAAGTGTATTCAGAATTACATTTAGGGCAATTTGGTAATTTATCCATTCTACATATCCTCCGTTCATTAGTTTCAATTCCCTTAGTATAAACAAGCTTAATTCTTTTATACATATAGGGATTTACTTATAGGCTTATATAATATCATAGTCTAGCAATAATGACAAATTTTAAGCTTTTTTAAGATAAATTACTATAATCTTCTAAAATCTTAATTAATAATAAAATTTATTCTAATTTACTAAAATTCTAGGTAATTCTATCCTCAATATAAGATTTTTATCTTTTAAATTTATATTAAACTCTCCCCCCATTTGTTCTGTTAATTTTTTTGCTATGAATAATCCTAAACCATTATTTTTATTGCTTCTAGATTTATCAGCTGTAAAAAATCTGTTATGTAAAAGCTCTACGTCATCTTTATTTAAATCAAGAGCTTTATTTTTAAACTCTACAAATACCCACTTTTCATTGCAATATAAATTTATTGATACCTCATTTTCTGCATGCTTTAATACATTTTGAATTAAATTTACAAAAATTCTTTTTAAAGCCTTTTTATCTGCCAATGCCAATATATTTTCTTCAAGAATAGAAACCTTAGGTTCTATTTGTTTCAAATTAAAATCCTCATAAAAACTAAGTATAATATCAGTAAGTATGCTATTCACATTTACTTTTTCTATTTCTATTAGGTACTTTTTTTCTTCTATATTTGATAACTCAAAAAAGCTATCAAGTAATTCTTGAAGTACTATTGCTTTTTCATTTACTATATTCAAATAATTTTTTATTTCTTCTGTATCCATAGATCTATTATTAACATACTGAATATATCCTTTTATTGAGGTTAACGGAGTTCTTAAATCATGAGATATATTAGTTATCATTTCTTTTATATTTTTATTATTCTTTTCATAATAAATCCTATTTTCATCTTTCTCATCTAATATAGAGTTTATCTCATTGATTAACCCAATAATTTGTTTGTCCATAGATACGCTTGTTATTCTCTTATTTGTATTATTGTTCTTTATAATGTTCAAATTATCATTTATGTTTTTTATATCTTTCTTAAATGAGAATATTTTTATCATAGCTAGTACAAATGCACATAAAAGAATTCCTATAAATATGTTTCCCATTTCACTCATCCTAAACCTACTCTTATTTAAAATCTGTTTAATAAAAAAATTCTACTTAATATCCATCCTATTTATTTTAGTTAAGCCAATAAACATTGTTACTACTAATATTACTAATCCAATTGCTATAAAAATTAAATTATCACTAAATGTATTAGAACCTATATGTGCCACCTTATCTAAGTTACTTATTGGTTCATATTGCATTATGTTAGAAATTTTATCTCCTAAAGCTATAAATATAGTTTCTGCAACAAATTGATATAATAAATAAACTGTTATTACAACTGTCTTGTTTTGAGTTAATACTCCAATCATAAAGGCAGTTGAGATTATGCCTATATATATTGGCATTTGTATAACTATAACCTTTAATGTGTTTAATATTAAATTTAAATCTAAGTTTCCATCGTATCCATTTTTTATTGTAACCATTAAAAATGCCACAATTACATAAAACAAAACTATAAATATACATGTAATACTGCAAACTACTAATTTACTTAAATAAATTTTACTTCTAGAATATCCTGATATTATATTGTTTTTTACAGTTCCTGCTGAAAAATCTGTCATAAGCACAGATGAAATTATAGGTAAAAATAATAATATTAAAATATCTCCTGACTTTAATATCTCAACAGTAATATTAGATCCACTATTAAAATTAACTCTATTAGTACCTAAAATATTTTTTAATCCTATGACTATATAATCATGTGCAAATTTAGACATAATAAAAAATAGTAGAACTATGAGTAATAAAACAATATAAACATTTTTTTCTTTTTTTAACTTAAAAAACTCAGATCTAATTAAATTCATCATTATATATCACCTCTTTTTTCATCAGCAATCAGGCTTATAAAATAATCTTCTAAATTTAATCCTACCTCTTTAATAGAATTAACTCTTACTCCATTGCTGTTTAATTGAAATGATACTTCAGATGGATTGTCTAAATAGTCATATAATCTTATTTCACGATCATTAATTACAGTAAAATTATTTGTATTTAAATTTTCTTCTATTATTACAATAGCTTTTTCCACATTATCAACTACAATCGAAATACTCTTATTACATTCATCATTAAGTTCATCAATTGTTATTTCTTTTAATAAACATCCATTGTCAATAAACCTAAACTTAGTGGCAACTTGTGCTAATTCACTTAATATATGACTTGATAAAATAATCGTTATGTTTTGCTCCTCATTTAACTTTTTAATCATCTCTCTTAATTCTGCTATTCCCATAGGATCAAGTCCATTTAAAGGTTCATCTAAAATCAAGAAATCTGGATTATTCATAATAGCTAGAGCTATTCCAAGCCTTTGTTTCATTCCTAAAGAAAAATTTTTAAACTTCTTTTTTCCTGTATCATCTAAGTTTACCTTCTCTAGAACTTCATTGATTATGTTTTTATCCACTATTCCTTTTTGTATTCTATAAAATTCTAAATTCTCTTTAGCTGATAGATTAGGATAAAATACTGGATTTTCAATAACAGCTCCAATTCTACTCTTTGTTAGCATATCACTCTTTTCTATATTCTCTCCAAATATCATAACCTCTCCACTACTTGGAAATATTAAAGATGTTATTAATCTTAAGGTTGTAGTCTTTCCAGAACCATTTTTTCCTATGAACCCATATATATCTCCCTTTTTTATTGTCATATTAAGATTATTTACTGAACATACATTCCCAAAGTTCTTAGTAAGGTTATTGGTTTTTAAAACTAATTCTTCCATAATGTCCTCCTTGTCCATATCTTATATATTAATCTTAAAATTTACTTTTTAAGATTATTTAAAGAAAAACCTTAAGAAAGTATTAAGTTTAATCTTCCATCTTAAAACCAATTCCCCAGACAGTTCTTATATAATTTTCCTCACTATTTATTTTATTTAATTTACTCCTTAAATTACTGACATGAACATTTACAGTATTCTCATCTCCAAAAAAATTATCTTTCCAAATGCTTTCAAATATATTACTCTTAGAAAATACCTTCTTAGGATTAGTGAGAAGCAACTCTAATATATCAAATTCTTTAGTCGTTAATTGAACTTCCTCTTCCCCAACAAAAACTTTTCTACTTAAACTATTTAATTCTATATCTTTATAAAAAAATGTTCTTTTTTCATCTTCTTTATTATTGAGTGTTCTTCTTAAAACAACCTCTATTCTTGCTAAAACCTCTCTTTCATCAAAAGGCTTAGTTATATAATCATCAGCTCCCATTTTTAAAACACTTATTTTACTATCAATATCACTTTTCGCTGATATAACAATTATTGAACTTTTATATTTTTCTCTTATTTCTTCTATTAAATTTTCTCCTGAAACCCCAGGCAACATTAAATCTAATAAAATAACCTGATATTCTTCTTCTTTAAGGCAGAATTTAGCCTCAGTTCCTGAAAAAGCTTGAGTAACTTTATATTTTTCATCTCTTAATATATTTGCTAATAAGTCATTTATAGCATTGTCATCTTCAACTACTAAAATCTTCATCATTTTTTCTACTCCTAAGCTTAAGACCCTGATAAAACACTTCCATCAGAACCAACTACAAAAAGTTCTGAATTATTGATATCACCATTCTTTTTCACAATTACCTGATAGACTTTTGCACCATGTATATCTGTGTATTCTTGAAAGTTTTCATAAACATTATTAGGGTTATCTCCTATTTCTTTCTTTACAAATTCAACAGCTTGTTCAAAAGTAAAATTACCATTCAGATTATTCTCTTCCTCTGGTGTAACTTTCGAACTTGCTTTTTCGTATATTTCATTAGCTCTAGCTTCTTGATTAGGTGACATAGCATTTCCTCTAGTTAACTTACTCATAAATATTTTTGCCTCAAGATATTTACCTGAAGCATAAAGTTTTTGTCC
This sequence comes from Clostridium sp. LIBA-8841, assembly GCF_057782475.1. Lineage (NCBI taxonomy): Bacteria > Bacillati > Bacillota > Clostridia > Eubacteriales > Clostridiaceae > Clostridium > Clostridium sp. LIBA-8841. Next base: position 3,773,025 of record NZ_CM173488.1, read on the forward strand.
TTCCTCTATCTGGTCATTTACCTGTTTTGCAAAATAAAATCTATCTTTCTCAAGTTCAACCTTTGCTAAAGCATCTCTATTAGTTATAGTTTCATATAATCTTATAGCCTCATCAAAATCTTCTCTATCGTAGGCATCACGAGCTTTATAAAAAATCTCATATCCCTCCATTATATCTTGTTCCTTAGGCTTTATATTTTCATCACCTTGCTTTTCCTTCTTGTTAGAGTTATCTTGGTCACTATTTTCTTGAGCTATTTCCACTTGTTCTTCTTTATTAGATTCCTCTTGTTTATCGTCCACTTTCTCTTCCATATTAACTACTTCTTTACTTTCTTCTTCTTTACTACTAGTAGCCTTTTCATTTTCACTAATACTCTCTTTCTTAGCTTCAGAATAATTATTATTCAAGGCTATAGCAGCCGTGGTTCCTCCAACAAGTATAGTCCCTACTATAGCCACAATAATTAACCTCTTTTTCATATCTTATCCCCCTAAAAATTAATTTAACATTACAAATTATTACTTTTAATTATACTATTGGAAATATTAAAAAACCATAAAAACACCTGATATTTAATTGATAAAAAATAGAGGATTACTAAAAAGTAATCCTCTATTTTTAAGCCTTAACAGCGACTATTAAATTTCTATTTATTGATTGGTCTACTCTATGTAAATAATTGTGGTAAGGTGCTTCATCAAGAACCTTAAAGCCATTTTTCTCTAAAACCACAGCTACATCATCATACTTCATAGTAAATTCGTTATATGATAAAACAAGACTTCCTTTAGTTTTTAATGCATTGTGCCATGCTGGAATTGCTTCTTTTAAAAGACCTAGTGGACTTCTCTCCATTAAAGAATCTCTATCATTTTTACTTCCATGTTGAACTCCATAAGGTAAATCAGATATTATAATATCACATGATTTTTTCTTAATAAGAAAATCTGCTTTTCTAGTATCTGAGTTAAATAATTGGAATGATTGTACCTCTCCTGAGTTAAAAGCATCCTTCTCTGAGGCTGCAGTTAAAGTAAATACATTAGCAATCTTTTTACCTTTAGCATCAGATTGTTTTGATTTCTGTGTTTTATGCTTATATTTTCCTTCTTTTAAGAATCTAACAATATATGTTTGAATTTCTTGAGTCCATTGCTCATTTATCTCAATTCCTTTAACATCAAACCCTCTTATAAAACCTTCATATAAGGTTGTCCCTTTACCACACATAGGGTCAAATAAAGTTATCTTTTTACTTCCAGTTTTACATGCACTTAAAGCAAGATTTACCATAAGCCTAGTAAATTGCTCATTAGTCTTTCCATTGTATTTTAATATTTGAACCATACTCTCTGGGAATGTATGAAAATCAGGTACACTAATAGGTCTTAATAGATTTCCTTCTACTATTTCAAATAAAGCATAGTAAATTGACGAAAAACCTAATGCTTTAAAATCCTCTTCCTTAAGCTCTCTATTTGTGCTGAAACATATTGAAGCTGGAAGCCCTAAATTTCCTTCCTCAATCTCACTAATCTCCATATCATAAGCTTCTGCAATTGCTTCTAATTCTGAGACTGCAATCTTAAGCGCTGTATCAAAATAGATACGATTATGTCCTGGATTTGCAAGTATCGCATATCTGCTCATATAAAAACATCCTCATTTCTTCTTATCTTGTACTTCTATTTTTTTATCCATAATATTATAACATCACATAGATTAAATATTAATATAAAAAAACAGAGTACTTTTTACCAAAAATACTCTGTTTTTTATATTTTATTTAAATGATTTGTTTAAGATAGATACAACATCTTCATCAGTTATTACAATTGGATCTACTTGAAATAATCCACCCATAGTTTCTCTTGCATTCCTAGCATACTTCTCCATATCTTCTTTTTTAATTTCCCAATCAGACATCTTTAAATTGTCAACTCCACAGCCTTTCATTAAGTCTTTTAAAGCTACAACAAAATCCATAGCTTTGTTAGCATCTTTTTTACCTAGAGCTTTAGCCATGTCTATCATTCTATCATCGTATTTTCCACTTTGAGCAATATGAGTATAATAAGCCTCACTTATCATTATTAATCCAGCTCCATGAGTAAGTTCAGGATGATATGCGCTTAATGCATGTTCAATTGAATGTTCTGATGTACACCCTGAAGTTGATTCAACAAGACCTGATAATGTGTTAGCTAAAGCAACATCCGATCTTGCCTCTTCGTCATTTCCATCTTCAACAGCTTTAGCTAATGACTTACCTATTAACTCAATAGCTTTAATAGCATACATATCACTTATAGCATAAGCAGTATTATTTAAATATCCCTCTGTGCTATGGAATAAAGCATCAAATCCTTGAAATGCTGTTAGCATTGGAGGCACTGTCATCATTAATTCTGGATCAACTATTGATAAAGTAGGAAATGTTTTTTCATAACCAAAGCCTATTTTTTCATTAGTATCTTCATTTGTTATTACAGTCCATGGATCAGCCTCTGTTCCAGTGCCTGCTGTAGTCGTAATAGCTACTATAGGAAGTGGATTGTTTTTAACTTCAAATCCTTTTCCTGTTCCTCCATCGATATAATCCCAATAATCACCTTCATTTGTAGCTATTACAGCTATGCTCTTAGCCGTATCAATACTGCTTCCGCCTCCTAGTCCTATAACAAAGTCACATTCATTATCTTTTGCTATTTTAGCACCCTCCATAACATGTGATTTTATTGGATTTGGAAGAATCTTATCAAATAAAATATATTCAATATTAGCTAATTCTAGTTGTTCTTCTAGCCTTCTCAAATATCCAAATTTCTTTGTTGATTTTCCTGAAGATATTATTATCAAAGCTTTCTTTCCTGGTAACTTCTCCTTATGAAGATTATTTAATTGTCCTTTTCCGAATAAAAGTCTTGTTGGCATGTAATAATTAAAATTCATATTCCCATCTCCTTTTAGAATACCTTTTATTTATATCTTTATCATAACTCTTAGAGTAAACTCCAAGTCAAGATATTATAATTCCTTCTAACATTTATATTCTAAAAATCAGAATTTAATATAAAAAAAGGAATGACTAATCATTCCTTTTTTTATGACAACAAATCCTATACTATTTTATTTCCTCTAAAAACTTATTCATAATTTCACTATTTTCACTTGTTAAAACCAATGTATCACTAGGTTTAATAATAGTAAATCCTTTTGGAATAACAACCTTATTCTCTCTTTTTATCATAACAATTAAAATTTCATCTGGAATTTCTGAATCCATTATAGCTTTATTTACAATCTTATTGTTCTCTCCAACTTTGACTTCAAATATATAGTCTTTTATCCTATTTTTAAGCTTCTTTTTATTCTCACTTTCATCATTTTCATGACATATTAGATCTAATTTCTTTGCAAACCAAGGTATTAATGTTCCCTGAATTGCTACTGAGAATAATGCAATAAAGAATATAATATGAAAAATATCATTTTCAATTGCTGAAGTCCTAGTTATTGCATATATAGCAAAAACTAATGAAGCTGCTCCTCTAAGACCAACCCAAGATATGAATACTTGCTCCTTTATAGGAACTTTAAACCAACTTAATATTGAGAATACAGCTATTGGTCTTCCTACCAATATCAAAAATATTGAAATAGCTATTCCCTCAAATGCAACGCTTGGAAGTTGTGATGGAAATGCTAAAAGTCCTAACATAAAAAATAGCATTATCTGCATTATCCATGATAACCCATCAAAAAACTGATTTAAACTCTTCTTGTGAGGTATTTTAGAGTTTCCCATTACTATACCAGCAATAAAGACACTTAAGTATCCATTTCCACCTAAAAATTCACTGATTGAATAAGCCAAAATAGCCACTGTTATAGTGAATATAGGATATAATCCCTCAATTTCAAACTCTACTTTTCTTAATATAAAAACTGCAAGCTTTGATAAAAGAAAACCAACTGCTACACCAAAAACCACTTGTTTAAATATCATACCAACAAGTCCGATACCTATTGATTCATTGCTTGTAATAAAAATTAACATAACACTTGTTAGCATATATGCAGTTGGATCGTTACTTCCACTTTCAAACTCTACTAATGTATCAATATTATTTTTTAGCTTTAAATTTCTTGAACGTAAAATGGACATAACTGAAGCTGCATCTGTAGAAGCAACAATACATCCTAATAATAATCCTTCAAATATGCTTGTTTTCAATACAAAATAACAAAATAGACCTGTAAGTCCTGCGGTTATTACAACACCTAAGGTAGACAACATAATTGCAGGCACAGATATAGTCTTTGCCTTTTTCCACTCAGTGCAAAAACCACCATAAAACATTATAAATACCAAGGCTATTGATGATAAAGAATAGGTAATATTATAGTTATCAAAATATATTCCACCAATACCATCAGATCCAAATAGCATCCCTATTATAATAAATACTAAAAGTACAGGCACCCCCCACTTATAAAAAATCTTACTAGATATTATGCATGTAAGTAGTACTAGTCCACTTAGTATCATTAAATTCACCATATTAAAGTACCCCCTTAAATTTATTTGCAAATACCTCTTTATTTTTTCCTCGACTTTTAAATTTGATTTCCCCAATTATACTTTTTATATTAAATTATAATTTTTAAGATTTTATGTGCTTAAAATTAAAAATATAAAAAAAATAAAAAAACTGCTGTTAACTTAGTTATCAGCAGTTAATAAATTATAATTTTTAATACTCTCAATTTTGTTATATAAATCTTTAAAATTACATAACTTTAGTAGGAATTACTGCATCTATAATTCCAATAACTAAAGCGGCTAATAACGCACCTATAATAGATACACTCATGCTTGGAACTAAGAATTGTGTTACGTATATTATTATTGCAGCAATTATAAATCCTTTTATTCCTTTACCAAAAGGTGATGCATCAACACCCATAAATAATTCTACTAAATAATCTAGTACTGATATTATAACAGCAGCTATTAAAAATGGCCAAAATCCCTTTATTGAAAAACCTGGAGTTACAAATGATGTTACTAATAAAACTATTGCAACTAATATGAATCTTCCTATCCATTTTAATATGCTACCTTCACCTTTTTTATTATTTTCGTTTCCCATAAGATTTCCTCCTTTGATAAAATTATGTTTTTTACAAAACACCTTTTAAATTATTATTTTAACTTAATCCATAAAACTATATCTAATTTCCAAGTATTGATTGAATAATTAGATATTAATTGTAAAATAAGTAATACATGTTTATATAATTACTTATTTTATTTACACTTATATGTTGACCACTATATGAAATAATATTCTCTATAATGTTTTTAAGATTAAAATTTTCTATAAAAACTTACTTTATAATATAAATATTAATACTACTGATATCTTTAAAATTTGTAATGATAAAATTAACTCTTACTTCTTCTTTCAATTTTATCCTATGTATAATCATGACGACTATAAGTCTACTAATCAATGAGCGTATCATTGTGGTCAAATCACCTTAACTCAAGCTAATACATATGATAATTAATAATCAATATTCTTTAAAAATTATAAAAGTGAGTTTAGATAAATATACAAACTCACTTCTAAAATAAAAAAGATATAAAAGTAGGTTTAACCTTCTACTTTTATATCCGTTTATTATATATTTTATTTTCTAGGTACTTAATCCTCCTGTATTAGACTCTTCTTTCACTTGAATTTCTCCAGACATTTTAAATGCTTGCTTAGCTAAAAATACTGCTATAATCTCATTTATAACTGCCGCCGCTGCAATAGTACCTTGTATCATCATGGCGTACTCTGGCTCAAATGGAAATAATGCATCAACTGCAATTCCTGTAAATATAAGAGATACTCCTGAGTGAGGTAAAAGAGATAAACCCAAATATTTACATACCTTATCATCAGCTTTTACCAACTTACCACTTGTGTAAGCACCTAATATCTTACCAATTCCACGAGATACTATATATATTACAGTAAGTAATCCTGCACCAAATATTAAATTATAATCTAGTGGTGCTCCTAAATTTACTACCATTACAACTAAACCTATGCCTATTATAGGATTAAAAAGTTCCATTATCTCATTTAATCTTTCTTTTTCAACTTTATTTACAATAATAGCGAAGAAAGATATACCAGAAAGTAATAAGTTTATTGATAGTATATTATCATTTACATATCTTCCAATAATAACTGTAATGCCTATAAGGAATGAGAGCTTTAATAAAATTTCTAACTTTGAATTTTTATTAGGTAAAACTTTATTTTCTGTTTCATCTGAGTCATCTACGTCTTTACATTTTTTATTTTGTAATATTTTAGCTCCTATAATACCTGTAAATGCTCCAATACCTAATGGCAATATTATCATCATTAATATAGAAATAATATTTACCGATTCTCCAGTCATACTTCCTGAAACTACACCTATAACTAAGAAGAATACAATTAGTGCTAACACATCATCTAATGCAGCAAGAGGTATTAAAGTCTTTGAAACCGGCCCCTTAGCATTATACTCCTTAACTATTGACAAAGATGGTGCTGGTGCTGTTGCTAAGGCAATTGCTCCAAATATTAAAGCTATAGAAATTGGAACATCTGCAAATATTAAAAATGCCACTGTAACAACTATAAATGCCGTCATACCTTCAAAAAGGCATATAGTCAATATTTGTTTTCCCGACTTCTTAAGCTCTTCTAATATTAACTCAGCACCTATTAGCATACCTACTAAAACTTCTCCAACATTACTTATAATATGAAACCAACTTGTATCCATTATGCTACTATTCATCCAATTTAGTGCATGTGGACCTATTATCATGCCAGTTAATAACCATCCAAGTATAGATGGTAAATTAAGCTTTGAAACTAATTTTCCGACCATTAATGCTATAATTGTAAATACTGCTAATAATATAATTCCTTTTATCATTTAGATAACCTCCCTTATATTCATCAATACCCTTAAATAATATTTATATTATTATTCTTACGTAGTAATACCTCTATTTTAAATTTTTCTTTATTTATAACATCAACAAAAGGTTAATAAGGTATTAATAAAGTGTTATCTTTGGATTTTATTATTTTTTATGGAATTTCATATACTCTTTTTTGTATATTTTATAAATATTTACAATAAAACAACTAAAAAATATAAAGAAATACCTTTTTAAGATATTTCTTTATATTCTTATTACACTTTTATTCTATAAATTTATTTTATCCTAATTAATAAAGATATAAGCTTCTAAATTAATATAACTTAATTCATTTAATTAATGTTTATAAAATTATATATAATTCATTTTTTTAAAGGCATATATTAAAAATTCCTCTGCTAAACTTTCACTTTTAATATTCTCTAGTGCATCTTTAAAAGTAAACCATTGTGCTTTATCAATTTCCTCATTAACTTGATTTAAATCTTCACTGTCTACTGTACAAATAAAATTGCACATTAGTGTATTAGTTCTTTCAAAATATCTACTCTTCATATATTGATAATCCTTAACATTAAGACCTGTTTCTTCTTTTATTTCTCTTACTAAAGTCTGTTCTGCATCTTCACCTTTATTGATATATCCTGCTACAAGTATATTATCTACTCGTCCATACTGTTGTATAAGCAATACTTTATTTTTATCAGGATTTAAAATAATCGCACTTATGGCTGAACTAAAGGTAGGAAAACGAAATACTTCACATTTACTGCAATATGGAATTTCTCCTTCATTATTACATGGCTTATTTATTAACTTAGTTCCACATTGAAAACAATAACTCATATTATTACTCCTTTTACATCTATATGGTCTATAAATTATAATACTATATTACCATTCAGTTATAAAGTAAATAGAAAAAAGAACCTCATTCATATAGATTCGGTTCTTCTTTATTATTTTGCTCTGGTATTAACTCATTTAAACATCTAATTGCATTTAATCATCTATAATGTCTTTAGTCGCTGGACTTCCTATTAATCGTCCCTTATAATCAAATCTTGATCCATGACATGGACAATCCCATGTTAATTCATCTGCATTCCAACTAAGTTGGCATCCTAAGTGAGCACATTTTGTTGATACAATAAATTCTTTTCCCTCTTTATTTTTATAAACACCGACCTTCTCTCCATTATACTCAACAATTCCAGCATGACCATTTTGGATATGTTCTATATCACTACTTGGAATATATATCTTTTGTGCAATAAAGTTCTTAGCTGTTGTAATTAAATCATTAGCAATATTATTTATTGATGATGATAGCTCAAACCTTTTTGGAGAAAATATTTCTGAAAAATCATTTTCTTTTTCTAATATCATATCTGATATTATCATGGCTGACACCATAGAACTTGTCATTCCCCATTTATTAAATCCTGTGGCAACGTATATATTAGGTGTTTCATCAGAATATTTCCCTATGTAAGGTATTCCATCCACAGTCATACAGTCTTGAGCTGACCAATGATACCTTTCTTTTGACTTTGGATACAATTCTTTTGCAACCCTTCTTAACTCATCATAGCTTCCACCCTCTTCATTTTCTCCTGTTCTTTGCTTTATACCGCCTAACAATAATAAATCTTTATACATTCTAAAGGAGTATCCGCTTTTATCAACATCTATATACATACCATCAATATCTTTTACATTTTCTAAAGCTATAACATATGATCTTTCTTGATGCATTTTCATAAAATAATACCCTGGTGCATTCATTATTGGATAATGTGTTGCTACCACTATATTATTTGCAGTTATATTTCCACCCTTTGTAACTACTAAATTTTCTTTAATTTCTAATGCTTTAGTATTTTCATAGATAATTAAATCCTTTGAAATATCATTTAAAAATTTAAGTGGATTAAATTGTGCCTGATTATTAAATTTAACGGCTCCATTAATTTCAAAAGGAAGATTAGAAGTTTCTACAAATTCAGCATTAATACCGACTTTATTAGCTGCTTCTACCTCTTCTTTAAGACTATCTATTTCATTTAAAGAATAGACATATGCTGCTTTCTCTTCAAAGTCACAATCTATTCCCCTTTCTTCAATAATTTCTTTATATTTTTTTATAGCAAGTTCATTTGCTTTCGCATATTGTCTAGCCTTTTCTTCTCCAAATTCTGATATTAATTTATTATAAATTAAGTCATGTTGAGATGTTATCTTTGCAGTAGTATTTTTAGTATTTCCACTTGCTATTTCAGCTGCATCAATTAAAACTACATCCTTACCATTTTGCTTTAACATGTATGCTGTTAATATCCCTGCTATTCCAGCACCGATAATTACAGTATCTATTTTTATATCTTTATTCAAACTATTTCTTTTTCTTAGTTTACAACTTTCACTCCATACTGATTTCACAAAATCACCTCATTTTAGTATTCTATTTTTAAAATTATATACATAAGATATATTTTGCAAACTTTCACAAATATATGTAAAATCTCATAGAATAATTACTGTTATAAATCTTTTAGGAGAATTAAATGAATCCATATCATGATAATGATATAAACATTGAAAATTTACCTAAAAACTTTCCACCTCAACATCAAATGCTTCAACCTGGAATTGAATCAATAATGGATCCCCTACCTATATTTGATAACCCTAATTATAAAGGTAGTGGTAAATTAAAGAATAAATCTGTATTAATCACTGGAGGAGATAGTGGAATTGGTAGAGCCATCTCAGTAGCTTTTGCAAAAGAAGGAGCAAATATTGTAATTTCCTACCTTTATGAACATGATGATGCTGAGACTACTAAAAAATATGTTGAAAAATATGGTGGTAAATGTTATCTAATACCTGGTGATATAATGCATAAAGAGTTTTGCAAAAAGCTAGTTCAATTTACCGTTGATACTCTTGGAGGTATAGATATTTTAATAAATAATGCAGGTGTTCAATTCCCACAAGATAGCATAGAATGTATTTCAGAATCTCAATTAGAGCTAACATTTAAAATAAATATTTTTCCTATGTTCTATCTTACACAAGAAGCTCTAAAACATATGAAAAGAGGAAGTAAAATAGTAAATACCACCTCTATTACAGCCTATCAAGGTAAAAAAAATCTTATAGATTATTCATCAACTAAAGGAGCAGTTGTAACATTCACAAGATCTCTATCTCAATCCTTAGTTAAAGACGGAATAAGAGTTAATGCAGTTGCACCTGGTCCCATTTGGACACCACTTATAGTTTCAAGCTTTTCAGCTGAAGAGGTAGCTAAATTTGGATCCGATGTACCTATGAAGCGTGCGGGACAACCTTTTGAACTTGCTCCTGCTTATGTCTACTTAGCATCTGATGATTCCTCCTACGTAACAGGACAAGTTATTCATGTAAATGGTGGTGCAATGGTTGAAAGCTAAATGAATTAAGTAAATAAAAATATGTGCTTATAAACTTAAGCACATATTTTTATTAATTAATTTCTAAATTGACTTATACTAATACAAAATAAGTATTAATATATGCTATCACTTTGTTTTTTTATTTTATACTTAGTAAAAACCTCATTTACTTGTGATACGGTTCTCCGTATCATATTTAAGTGATATTTTTTATAATAAGAAATTATCCTTTTAAATCTAATTACTATCATTATTTTCTATTTTACTTTTTTGTTGATAATACTCTTTAATCATTTTTTCCAATTCATTATCATCATCAAATATTGAACTTTTTACTTTTTCCTTATTTATAAAACTCTCCTTAAATACTTTTATAATCTCTATATCTTTATTCTTTTCAAAATTAAAAAGTGCATAATTTACATATCTATTATCTTTTACAGATTTATATGCTACTCCATTATATCCAATTTGCTCACATATCATTTGAATTATATTAGTAATTATATACTTTTTCTTTAAACAATTATCATCTACAGAATTATCATTTATGAAGCCATCAAAATCATCAAAAATCAAATCTACTGGAAGTAAATTCATAGGCTTTAATAACCTAAGTACTGCAAAATTATACTCTTCATCTTTATTAGCCTTTATCTCTTTTTTTAATATCTCAATATTATTAGAGCAATATAACACAGACTTACCATGGAAATTATATCTACCTTGATTAGGTTTACCACTTGGTGGATTCCACATTGATTCTTTTGTATATATTTGTCCAGTTTTATTTAATCTTGTTCTAAATAATCTTTTAGAAGAGTATAGTAAAATAATTTGTTTTTTTCTGTAAGTTTCTTCTAATTTTGAATATATAATTTTAAATACTTTATTATTAAAAATAAATATTGGATTTTTCATATATTCATCTCTAAATTTTTCAAGTTCATCTACAGTTATTGTTTCATCAACTAGTTTTAAGTATTTCTTTATTTCTGGATAATCTCCATAAAATTTTTCATCAAATAATTCAATATCTCTTCTAGTATATACCTCTGAATATTTATCAAATTTCTCATAATCCATTGTATCTTTACTATATGCACCTCCACCATTTCCACATTTCGGACATCTAATATTATCTATTATTAAATAATAATATTCTTCATCTATTAAACTATTATCACATATTAACTCTTGTAATTCTGTAGATACATTATATTTATCCCATAACTCCTCATATTCATTATCTTCTTTGAAATAAGTATATAAACTTGCTTGAAAATCTTTCATTCTATTCCCATGTCCACAATTTGAACATGACTTAATATTTTTTTCTATAGCTTTTGCAACTTCATAACACAAATCTTCTTTAATATCATCAACTTCCGAATATTCCTCATCTAAATAATAATCTCCATATAATATATCTTCATTACAACTATTACACTTTAAAATTTTATTTGACTCGTTTTTACTTAATCCATATTTATCAGGATTGAAACTAATTAATAAATTATCTATACTATTTATCAAATTAGAACAATTTAAACATCTCATAAACTATATCTCCTTTTATATTAATTAACATAATTTATACTAATTTCTTCTTTACTTTATATTATAACTTTTTTATTTTAAAGACTAAACACTTATAGTCTTATATTAAAATCCAATATTTTAAATCACTAAATTCAACTTCATTCTACCAAATCTAAAATGTTGCATAAGAAAAGAAGAAGCACCTTTCATAGGCACTTCTTCTTCATTACTTAAATAGTCTATTAAACCATCATTTATTTTTAGTTTTATTGAATCTATTTCTCTATCTTTTCCTATTGTTATTTCTGAAACTATCATATGTAGTAACATCTTTTGTTTTTCTCTACTTGTGCAATTACTCATTATTCTTCCAAAGCTTTGTAGAATTTCTTTTATTACATCATATGAAACTTCTGTTTGATTTTCGTCTGTTACTGTTATTAAAAGTTTTTGTCTTTCTTCTTCTAATGCACTTATATTCTTATCTAGCTCTGATTTCCTTTCAACTAATTCTTCCTTTGTTATTAAGTCATCTTCATATGCTTCTAGTATTTTTGTTTTTCTACTTTTTAGCTTACTTAGTTCTTTATCTATTTTCTCTAACTTTTTCTTGTTTGGTTCTACATTGCTTCTTCTAGTGTTATTTATGTTTTCTATTATTGATTTAACCATCTTTTCATTAGACAGTAGTTCTTCTATCTTTCCAAAGACATATTCATTAGCTTTATCGACTCTTATTGCATTAGAATTACAGACTGCTGTACCTTTATTCTTCCAGTTCCCACAAGCATAGTATGTTATTCTTTTCTTAGTTCCATCTTTTAGTTTATTGGTTGTTCTCATTATGACCATTCCTGCTCCACAAACTGGACATCTAAGTATTCCTGTTAAAGGATATTCACCATCGTATATTCTAGCTGGCTTACCTTTCTTTGATTCTAGTATTTTCTGAACCTTGTCCCACAATTCTTCACTTATTATTGCTTCATGAAGTCCATCAACCATTATTGGATTAGGGTTTATATTCTTTCTTCTCTTTTCTGACCAATCTTGTCTTACATTATATCTAATTTTTCCTATGTAAACTGGATTAGTTAGAATGTCTTTGATTGAACCAACTGAAAAGTTATTTCCCTTTTTAGTTTTATATCCTAGTTTATTTAGCTTATTAGTTATGGCTTTATATCCATTACCATTACTGTATTCATTGAAAATTAGTCTAACTGTTTCAGCTTCTTTTTCATTTATTACTAACTTAGTTTCTTTTCTCTTTTTATTTAGTGAACCTTCAACAGGAACTATATCGTAGCCTAGAACTCTATTTCCACACCACTTACCTTCTCTGGCTCGTGCTAACATTCCCATCTTAACATTCTGCGCTATTGTTCCTCTTTCAAACTCTCCTATTAATGCCATCATCTGAAATTGCATTTTTCCTGCTGGTGTATTGGTTTCAAATGGCTCTGAGTATGATTTAAATGTTACATTATTCTTTTCAAAGAGTTCTACCATTTTTAAAACATCAGCTAGCTTTCTACTTAGACGATTTATCTTCCAAACTAAAACCATATCAAACTTATCTTCTTCCGAATCTTTCAACATTTCTTTTAGTTCTGGTCTATGTTTTATATCTTTACCACTTATCCCTCTATCAGAATAAGTTTTATATACCTCTAAATCATGCTTATCACAGTATTCTCTTAGTAGCCTTTCTTGTTCATCTATACTATATCCTTCTTCTGCTTGTTCAACAGTTGAAACTCTAGCATATATAGCAACTTTTTTCTTATCCATATATATCACTCCTTTAATTAACTAATCCTAATCAAAAAAATAATATATATTTATTCTTTTTCTTCAATTCCTTCTCTATCAGTTACTATTTTCTGTCTTAACTCATCAAAAATCATATCTACAACTAAATCTATTACATCTTTTATATTAAAATTTTCATTCATCTTAATTACCTCTTTCTTTAGAAACTCAACTTTAATTTAAAAATCCCGTTTTCCCGTAGATTTTTAAACATCTCAAAATTTTTAGGCTCTATTTACTAATTTATACAATTAAAAAATTAAAATTTAAGAAAAAAATATTTATGTTTTAAAATTGACGGGGAAACGGGGTTTTCTCCCTTTTCCCCTTATGGATTTTAAGAACTCTTTGTTAATATAGCCGTACATTGATTTAAGCTAACAACTATGTAATCAACAGTTATCCCAAATTCATTTTTTCTACTTCTAGTGTATCTATCCGATTCACAGTTTAAAAATCCACTAGCTTTTAATTCTTTTAGAACAACATTTTTATCTTCAAATCCACCTTCTTTTATCATTCTTTCAAAAGAAATCTTGTCCATTTGGACTTCAATGTTATTGTTATTATTTTTATTTTTAATTAACTTACCAAAAATGTCATTTGATGAATTTGTATTACCTTCTGTTATGAATTTATTTTTGTATTTTTCAACATATTGCTTTATGTAGTCTATTGCACTTTCTTTAAAGTTTCTGTTCTTAATTGATTCTTTTTCAACTTCAATTAACATTTCCTTTATTTCTTCTATTTTTAATTGAACATTCATCATCTCTTCAAACAAGTAAGCTGTTTGTAGAATTATTGCATACTTCTCACATCTTCTATCAATCATATTATCTGAAATTTCCTTTTGCTCTAACTCATCTTTAAAACTATTTTTAACTTCTTTAAATTGATTTATTAATGCTTCTTTTTCCTTTTGCATTACAAACCCAGCAAATTCAAGCCCTATATGACCATAGCTTTCAAGTATAGCTTCTTTTATATTCTCTGCATTTTTAGCGTCCTTAGTCCAAGTAACATTTTCTAACTCTATTACTCTTATTTGAACACCAGCATTTTTATTAGATGATGAAATTAGTGACCTTTCACCATTAGACAAAATTGTCGTTAGCCAAGTTTCTTTTTCTTTAAGTTCAGAGTCTTTATTAAGACGATCTTTATCAGTTCCATTTGCTACACTATAGACAAAATTAGTAAAGTTATTTGTGTGTGACATTGAAATTTCATCTAATGCAAGTGGAACACCTTTTAATCCTGTAAGTTTCTTTAAAATTGCATTGTTTGTTGAGTTATATGTACTGTATAATCCATTTCTTTTTACATCAGGATATCCAAAGCATGAAATTGCTAGTTTTAATGCTGTAGACTTTCCTGTTGTAGAATTTCCTACTAAATGTATCAACAGTGAATCTAGCCCAAGTTCTTCTCCTATGTATCCTAATGTTACTGCTGACAATGATGAAGCTATGACAAATTCTAATTCACATTTCCCAAAGACTTCATTTTTAAGCATTTCTATGTACTTTTCTTTAGAACCTCTTGGTTTAACATCATATTCTCCAACATATTCTGATTTTATGCCTATTGCATTGTAAAGTTTGTAGATTTCATTTCCGTTGTAATTTGAAAATCCTAATTTAGAGTGAACATTCTTTTTAACTGCTTTGTATTCGCATTCTCTTAAATATTCTATTAAATCGTTAACATTACTACTTACAACATCCAAACCTTTATTTTGTAAATCTATTAACTTATTTTTATTTAAGTATATTTCCCTACCAACTGTTATATTAGAAATTCCATTTAAGGTAAGAAACTCTAAGTTTGCTTTAAAAGTTTTATCATCTATATTATTCAGAATTTCTGTTATTTTCATGTATCTACTTAATCTCTTCTTTTCTCCGTTATTTTCGATCCATAAGAATTTTTTATCAGTTGTTATATTTTTAGTCATTTTTAATTACCTCCAAGTTTTGATTTATTTTTAGTTTTGTTCCCCTAGATTTTCTAGGGGAACTCTATTACTTATCAAACTTCTTCTTGGTAATCATCTTCAATGACATTTTCTTCTTCAAAGTAACTTTCTTCTGGACATTCCATTATTTCAAGAATATTAAGGTATTCATTTCTAAAACCAACATTTATTCTAATTTTCAGACCAACAAAATCTTGTTCATTTATCGCAAAATCTATTTGATTTATGTTTTCATCATTAACATCATTGTACCTTAGCTTTAAAAGAGTATCTATCTTTTCATTATCTGATGTTTTTATGTTAAAACTTTTAATAGTACCTTCATGATTTACAACATATAATTTAAGCAATTCAAATCCATTTTTACTAATGTTTACCTCTGCTTTTATTATTTCAACATCGTTTAATCCTACTGTTATTCCTTGTTTTCTAAAAAAATTCATTTGAAATTCCTCCTTATTTCAAGGAGTGTGCACACCCTATTATTAAATATTTTTTCAACTAGCTTGTCTATTATATTAAAATATTTGAAGTTTACCTTCAACTTCCTAAAAACGCGGAATTTCGCGATTAACATTTTTTTCTCTTTACATTTTTTGTTAATTTAGGAGTACGCGGCAACACGCCGTCGGCGCGTCTTCCTCAGACTTTTTTGGCAATTTTTACATAAATATTGTAAAAAAAGATAATATATTCTAATATTTTTTCAATATCTTAGCAACTTATACATAATCTATCTTTTTTGTAAAATAGGAACAGCTCTTGTTTCCTCTTTAATTCTTTAAATTTCGAATTTTACAAAATTTAAATTGTAAAATATAATTTTTCAATTATTACATATTGTATTTTCAGCTATTTTTTATTAAAATTACTAAAAAAAATAGGAATCTAAAATAGAATTCCTATTTAGTAATTAACTTCTCTTTTAACATCATCTACTATTTCACCAGTTACAATTATTGTTTTGTATTTATCATCTATTGCATCTTTCATTGCTTTTCTTGTATTTACCCATATTCTTTCATTAATTTCAAATCTCTCCTTACTTTTCTTTATCACTTGCTTCTGAATTATCACTTATTTCTTTATTATCATTTTCTTCTTCACTTCCACTTAACTTACCAGTTATTAATCCTATTACTGCTAAAATTACTGCTCCTATTAAAATCCACTTTAAAATTTTAAATCCAAAGATTAAAACTCCACTAAATGACTTTAATAAGAACTCTGTTATTGTTGTTCCTATTATGAAACATACTACCCATTCAGTTACAACTGCTCCACATCCAAAGTATGCAACATCAAACATACTATGGTATAGTCTGTTTATTAAAACTGCTAAACCTGTTCCTACTACTAAAACTATTAATCCTAAAAGCATGTCCATTTTATTCTTCTCCTTTGCTAATTATTTTTTTCATTTACAATCTCATCTAGTTCTATTTCAACGCCTAACTCTTTAAACAATCTAAGCATTGTTTTTACAGATGGATTTGTCCTTCCTTTTTCTATATCACATAGATATGAACAAGAAATCTCAGCCTTTTCAGCTAATGTTTTTTGATTTATCTTTTTATTCTTTCTTATATTTTTAATACTTTCTCCTATTTCCATTTAATCCCTCCCTAAGACAATTTTACGTTATTTAAGTATAAAATGCAATATTTTTACGCTAAAAAAGAATATTTTAGCCTTATTTTACAAAAATTATGCTTTATTCTATAATGTATCTAAGTAAAAATACGTTATTTACGTATTGAAAGGAGTAAAATTATGAGTATAGGTGCTAAATTACAAGAAGCTAGAAAGAAAAAAGGATTTAGTTTAAAAACTCTTTCTTCTAAAATTGGAAAGTCAACATCTTTTTTAAGTGACATTGAACATGACAGAAGTAAACCATCTATTGAAACATTAAAAAGTCTTTGTGATGTTTTAAATCTTTCCTTAGATTCTTTATTTGATGAAACTCCTTCTAAAAATCAAACTTTAATTCTTGATTTATCTGAACTGCTTCCCTATCTTGAAGATTTTTCTACATGGAATGACTATGACAAACAAGAATTAATTTGTTATCTTAAAGCAAAAAATTTAGTTAGAAAGCAAAATTAAGAGGACGTTTTTACGCCCTCTTCTTACTTTTAATTATTTTTCAGTTTTAGTTTCTCCTTCATCTAAGATTGTTGCTATTACAGTTAAAACAGTTCCTATTATTTTTATTATTTTATTTAACTCCATTACTTTTCCCCCTTCAAGTAAGTATAGATGTATGAGTAACTATCTCTAACAGGAACTAATTTGATCACATACTTAGCAATTTCTAAATCTATGTAGACTAATGTTTCATTATCATATCCTCTACCATTACAGAACCTTACTACAGTATCAAAGTTATTTATTAAATCAAATTGAATGTAGTTTAATTCTTTCTGTAACTTCTTTAAATCTATTTCCTTTTTATCATTTAACTCAATTATTAAATCTCTAGGATTCCATTGATTAGCAAGTCCTCCATCATAGAAATCAAATCTCATTACCCCAAGTAGTTCCTTAGAACTATACTCAAAAGTCTTTTCTTTACTTAGTTCTTTCATTTTCTTACCTCCTAATATTCTTCTGCTAACATCATAGTTGAGTATTCTTCATCATCTATTACAAATACTTTTAAGGTTTCATTAACCTCTACATCATTTAAAACTAGAACATACTTTTCTTTGTAATTTGGTACTTCTTGACTATGTTCAATTACAATTCCTTCTTCACATTTTCTCACTTTGAAAACTTGCAAGTAGTCTAATTCCTTACCCTCTTCATTTAACTTATCAATCATACTCCAAAGTATAAGTTGTAATCTTAAATCTAACTTTTCATTAGCTCCTCTCGTTATATATCTGCTCTCTTTCTTAAACATATTAATCCTCCTAAAAATAAATAAAGCTACCTAATTACTTTTCTTGTAATTAGGTAGCTATTTTAATTCTTGCTTTAGCATATCTATGAAATCATCTGAAAATACTTTCTCTTTAATGGACTTCTTTATTAATTCCATTAACTCTAATTCAGTTACATCTAAACTTCTTGGAACATAGATATCATCACCTCTTACAGTATCTTTGTAAATAGCGAATCTTATTTCATATCTGTTCATAGATTTGACAAAAATCTTCTCTATGCAATATGTGTAATCCTCATCTTTTAGACTAGCTTGTTTTAGAAGATTACAATATCTAGTGCTTTTTATTATTTCCTCTTCAACCTTTTTAGCCACACTATCACCTCCTTAATCTAGTAGGAACTTAGAAAGTTCTTCATCAGCTATTACTATTACTGAAAAATCACTAGAAAGTAAAAATAGTGAAGAAGTATAATTAACTCCTCCACTACATATAATCTCATCTGTGTATTCTGGTAGTATATCTTTCAACATTCCACTTTTAAGCTCTTTAACATCTTCTATGTTTTCAACTACTAAAACATATCCTCCTAAATCTTTATCTACATTTCTGTTTTCTCCATAGTTTTCATTAAATATATCTATATTTTCAAAAATACTTTTGATTACTTCTACAGGATAATTATTTAACTCTACTAATTGTTTCTTTAAATAAATTTTCTTCATTAACTATTTCTCCTTTCTAAAGTAAAAAAGACCATTACCCATATCTAAAATATAGGTAATAGTCCTCTTAAATTAAACTTCTATAAAATTCTTCTGTTGGATTTTCATTCTCTACTAAAAGCATTAACTTTTCATATGTATTATTGTAAAATCCATTATCTTTAGCATATTTAATTGCTTCTTCATATGTTAACTCAAAAATATTGTCTACTATGTTATAGTAAAAATCATCATTTAACACACCAAAGAAATATTTAACTGCCTCTTCATAAGTCATTCTTGGTTCTTCTTCTAAATCACATTCTTCATCTATATAGTATCCATTTTTATCATTCCATTGAAGAAATTTTGTTATTTTAATTTTCTGACTATTCATAGTAAAATTTACCTCCTGTATATCCTTTCATTATAATAATATATATTTATATATTATTTAAAATACATAAGTTATCCAGTATAATTGCTTTAACGTGAGGTTTTATACTATCATTATTTTTAATTTCTTCTTTACAAAAAAAATTATCCTTTGAATTGAATTTTTTCACCTTTTGAACCTGTTGCATATGTCCATGATAATCCAGTACCAAATCCTCCCTTTGCAGGATTTCCTTTTTTATCTGTACTTATATGTCTTATATATTCATCTATATTATAAACGCCTGATTCTTTTACTTCTAAACTTTTCTTATCTAATTGAAATTTAATTATATATCTTGGAACTCTAATATCATTCTTATCCTTTACTGGACTCATTGTTAATATCCATCTTAATAGCTTTTCTTTATTATGGTCTTTCTCCAATTCTCTTTTTAAAACTTCCTTTTCCTCTACTGAGAAATTTTTTGCACTTGCATCCTTTTGATGTTTTTTCATTAGTCTTTCAACTTCTGTATTTTTTATCCCTGTTTCTTTTAATATTGTATCAACATCATATTCAGCCATAGCAACCTTAGCTACAGTAGTTTGTTTTATACTAATTGGCGTATTGATTATTTGTCCATCTTTTTTATAAATTGTTAATAATACATCTGTTTTTGGATTCCCACCGTTATCTCTTTTAGGAATTTTATCTGTTGCTTCAATTTTTAATATTTCATTAATATTTATCCCTTCTTTTTCAATAATACTTTTAAATATACTCTCGTCTAATTTTGAATTGCTAAGATTTTCAAAGTTACTTATGTAACTTCTGTCACTAAACACACTTACTACAAAACTCTCATAAGCATCTCCTAGCTTATCTCCTATTTCTCCATATGATAAATTTTCTATATTATACTTTGCATATGCTTGCTTTATTTTATTGCACATAAAAATACCCCCTAATATAGTATATATATATATTATATACCATATTAGAGAGTTATTTCTATAAATTTACTTAGTTATTATAACTTCACTTAACGAATTACCATCTATTTTATCTAATGCCATTTTTAACTTTTCAGCTAATGCTTTAACTAATAACACCGGAATTGCATCACCACATTGTTCATATTTGTCTTGAAGTGGATCTGAATGAAATTTAACATAATCTCCTTCAAAAACATACCAATCTGGGAATGATTGTAACCTAGCTGTTTCTCTTGGTGTTAATGCTCTATTACTAATTGGATGAACCATCTCATCTAAACAATGACTTGTTACTGTAAATGAAGGTTCATTTTCTTTTAATCGCCTATTTCTAGCCGCATATAATTTCTTAGGAAAATACATTTCAACAATTTCTTTTCTTCCTTCATCAATTAATCTTTCTGCAGCTTTTTTCATTCCTTCACCTTGATTTATATAGCTTAATCTTTGCACCATTTTTTCTCTATGGTTTACAGCCTTATGATTAGCTATCTCAGTTACATATTGGTTATGATTTATATGACTTGGAATATATCCCTCTTTACCAGAAATGAACTTTATATATTTATAAAATCCTTCATTTATTTCATTATTATTAAATTCCTCTTCATACGAATAATTAATATCTTGAATATCTTCTCCTTCTCCACTATTTAATGATGGTAAATATTTCAATGCTTCTCCTACAGTTATATATGGATATTGTCTACCTTCTCCATGAGTTTTTTCTGGATAATTAAATTTATTTTCCCCATATTTATCATTCATAGCTATTAGAAAAACTCTTTCTCTATTCTGTGGCACTCCATAGTCTGCCGCTAAGCACTTAATTACATTTCTATCTGTACTTGCTAACTTATATCCATGATTATTAAATTCATCAACAATAATATCAAATACATTAATATCATTACTTTTTTTAGTTAACAATCCTGGTACATTCTCAAAGAAGATATACTTACTTTCAGTTGCTTGAGCTATTCTTAACATATTTTCAAACAAGTTGTCTCTTTCATCTCCATCAGCTCTTTTCCCAGCCATTGAAAATGACTCACATGGTGGTCCACCAGCAACTACATCAACACTAGTTACTTTAAATTTCTTATATAAAATTTCCTTTATTATTTCATTATCTACTAATCTAATATCTCCATGTATTAATGCAGTATTATCACTCTCTATATTTAATATAGCTTCCAAACTTCCTTTATTATCAATCAAATCTTGTAATTTATATATTTCTGCATCATGGTTTCTAGCATAAGTTAATACTGTATTATCACTCATTTCAACCGCTATTAATGGTTTAAATCCAGCATTTTTAAATCCTGTACATAATCCCCCTGGCCCTGCAAATAAATCTATATATGTATACATTCTTTTCTCTCCTTGTAACCAATTTAACTTGATGTTTCTTATTCTAAACTAATTTAATAGAGATACCAATATTAATTGATATCTCTAAAAGTTTTATTTATGTATTTGTATTATAGCATATAATTTTTATTTTTATTTATCCAATTTTAGTAAAAACCTCATTTATTTATGGTACGGTTCATTCTTCATTATTCTAAAAGCCCTATAGATTTGTTCTAAAAGCATAACTCTAAATAATTGATGTGGAAAAGTCATTTTAGAAAAACATAGTTTATAGTCTGCTCTTTTTATTACTTCCTGTGATAATCCAAGACTTCCACCTATTACGAAAGTAATATTTGAGTTTCCCATAACACCACAATTCTCTATGTATTTTGAAAACTTCTCTGAAGTTATTTCATTTCCTTTTAAGTCCATTGCAATAACATGCATATTATCTTTTATCTTTGAAAGTATTAACTTTCCCTCTTTTTCTTTTATTTGTAGTTCTTCTTTTTCAGATGCATTATCTGGTGTTTTTTCATCTGGAAGTTCTATTATTTCTAATTTGCAATATCTACTTAATCTCTTTGAATACTCATCAATAGCTTGCTTTAAGTATTTTTCTTTTAACTTCCCTACTGAAATCACTGTTATATTCATCTTTTTCTCCTCCTAGGCATTACTACAAATAATATTACCATAAAACTTTGAACTATTCTAAAAATAAAAGGCCATGTAAATTTAATATTTTACATAACCTTAGTCTTATTTCTATATAATAAATAAATTCAATTTAAATAAAAAAGAGAGTAAAAACTCCCTCTAAAAAATCTAATCCTATAGCATATGCATTGCGGCTCCAGTAAAGAAAGGTATTAACCAAATCACCCAAACTATTATACTAAATTTGTGGAACTTAGCCATCATATTTCTATCTTTCTTAATAAGAACTATAGTTGCCCAGATAGCATGTACTAACATTAATATTAAAGCTGCTGCTCCAGTAATTGTGTGGAAACTTAAATTTATTCCACCAGCTATTTTTTCCATTGCGCCAGTTCCTGTAGTATCACATATTAAACCTAAATAGAAAAATGCTAAATGCCATGGTTTTAAAGTTTTTTGTATCTTCTCAGACCAAACCCCTATACTATAAAATAATAGTGCTAAATTCATAAATACGATTGCTATAATTAATTCTTTTGACATTACTTTTATCTCCTTTTCTGAACTATGTTCATATTATAATACTATTATATTATACTTACAATTCATAAATATTAATTTCTTAATAAAAAGGCCTTATTTATTTTTAAAATTTAATAATTGCAAAGCAATACATTTAATAATAATTATCTGTAAATTATTATTATTTATTAAATTTAGATTTATAATAAAAAAAGTAAGAACACTTTAAAATGTTCTCACTTTTTCTGAAATTAAACTATATATTAAACTAGAGTTGATTTTTAGCTAGATATGAAAGTCTATCTAGCTAAGAATTAACATTTATCTAAAATAATGCCTAAAATTAATATCCTAATTCCTCGTTTAAGAATATTACATGTATTCTATCTGTATTACTTTGACTTCTTATTAAAGTGTATTCTCTACATAATCTTTCTGGACTCTTACAATCCATACAAAATCCTACCTTAGCACAAGGTGTTTTCTTATCTAATCTCTTAGCATTAGCAGGTGCCGAAATCATTCTATTTCTTTTTATTGCTTCATCTAAATCTCCCACAATTTTATTGTATCCCGCTACAATTATAACTTTATCTGGTCCATAAAGCATTGCCGCTACTCTATTTCCATTACCGTCAACGTTATATATCTCTCCATTCTCAGTGATTGCATTTGCACTTGTAAAAAAAACATCAGCTGAGAAAGTTTCTCTGAGTATTTTCTTAGTATCTTCTGGTTTTAATCCTTCTTTGTATCTGTCTAAAAACTCATATCTTCCACTTCTAAGATGCTCTATAACTCCAGCTTCAAATAATGACATAGATCCTCCACAAGCTACTACATCTCCCTCTTTAGTTAATTCATCAATCTTATTTATAAGTTCTTCTTTTGAATTAACTAAGTATCCGTTCATTCTATTTACTTCTAAAGCTTTTATAGTCTTATTAATTCTGCTTTCTCTTAACCATAATACATTCTTATCCATAACATAACCACCTTTGAATAAATACTATCTAAATTATATCACAATAGAATATGTTAAAAATATATGAAAAAATAGGTAGACTAAAGTCTACCTATTTCAAAAAGTGAATTATTTTCCACAACATTTTTTATATTTCTTTCCGCTTCCACATGGGCAAGGATCGTTTCTTCCAACTTTAACTTCTTCATTTCTTACAGTTTTTGAATCTCTGTATTTTAATTGAATTTCTCTTCTCTTTTCTCCTGAGAATATAGCATCCCATTGAGGTAAGTTAAATAAGTAATCTGCTTTTGCATCTAACATATTGTAGAATAAGCTTTCGAAGTCTATATCAAATGCTAACTCTGTATCGCCTTCAACTTTTTCTAAATCATATGGATTTTTTAAACTATCGTTTATTCCATCTATGAATCCCATTACGAATTCTTCTGTTGTATCATATTCTTTTGCTAAGTCAGCAATTGTAGCTTTCTTAACTTCTGTATGATTAGCTAATAAATCTTTATATATTCTAGTTTCTACGTCACTATATTCTTTCCAGAATGCAGCTTCTCCCTTAACCTTAACATATTCTACAACCATATCTGTCCATTGCTTATATAAACTCATACTTCCTTCTCCTTTTTAATCAACTCTATATGAAAATTATAATAATTTATTCAATATTTTTCAATATTTTACTAATTAATATATATACAAATATATATATTTAATATATCTGAAATTATTTGTTTACACTTTTTTACAAAATAACCTATTTATTTATCTTTAAACTAGGTATATCTTCTTTTGAAAAAGGCTTACTAACATCAAAATTACCACCTATTGAATTTATCATCTGGTTATCAACAAGTATATTAATCTTGTTAATACTTGGTATTTGAGTTATTGTTGCTGTTATTCCTTCTAAAGCCGCCTGTTCTTTAGATAAGCTCATACTAACAACAGCTTCCTTACTTAGATTTATAATCGCTATATCATCTTTTATATCAAAAGATAATAACTTTGTATCTTTAGGTAATATAGGTGATAAGCTTCCCTTCTGAGATGGCCCCTGTATAAGTGCTTGAATTAGATATTGTCCAATAATTTCATCACCATCTACAAGAATCTCCTGTTGTTCTATTTTAGGATGTGCTTCATCCTTAGTACCATCGAAATATAAAGATAAATCAATATCACCTATTAAATCATTAGCTATTGTTTTTACCCTCTCATTATTGTTAGCTGCTAATTTGTCTACTTTTATCTTGTCACATCCAACTAACAAAAAAGATGATAGGATTAATAAAATCATCCCTTTTTTCATATAAATTCCCCTTACTTAAAAACTTATATAACTACTTGGCTTATGTCTATCTGCTAACTTAAGCTCTAAATCTTTCCCTATATTAATTTTATGTGCGTTTAACACATTAATAACAGCTTGTTCAGCTAATTCCGGCACATTATTAGTATTGCTTAGATGACCTAATATTATTTTTCTATATTTATCAGTTTTCATGATATCAACGATAGCTTTTCCACAATCTTCGTTAGATAAATGTCCAACTTCACTAAGTACCCTTCTTTTTAAGTCATAAGGATATGGCCCAAACTTAACCATTTGAACATCATGGTTTGATTCTAATAAAATCACTTCAGATTCTCTAATATTTCTTAGTATTTCCTCTGTAAATGTTCCTATATCAGTTGCAATACTTGCACTTTTGCCTTTGTGTTTTATGGTATACCCTGTAGAAGCCACAGAATCATGCGGAGTATTAAATGACGTTATGTCTAAATCATTTAAACTCATTGTACTTCTCTTAGGCATAATTTTTATATTCTCTTCTTTTATTTTTCCTAGGGATTTCTCCATGGCTTTCCAAGTAAGCTCATTTGCATATATAGGTATATCAAATTTTCTTGATAATATACCTGCACCCTTTATATGGTCACTATGTTCATGAGTTATAAAAATACCATCAATCTCATTAGGATTTTGCCCTACTTCTTGTAAGCCTTCTATTATTTTCTTGCCTGATAACCCAGCATCTACTAGTATTTTTGTTTTTTCTGATCCTACTAATATGCTATTACCACTACTTCCGCTATATAGTGAGCAAAAAATCATATATTTCCCCCATTTTTTGTTCTTATTTTCTGATTATATCAGCACCAAGCATTCTAAACTTTTCTTCTATATGAGGATATCCCCTGTCTATATGCTCAATACTTGTTATCTCTGTAACTCCATCAGAAATTAATCCGGCAATAACCATTGCAGCCCCTGCTCTTAAGTCAGTAGCTTTAACAATAGCTCCTGTAAGTTTATCTATTCCATCTATAATAGCTGATCTTCCTTCAACTTTTATAGTAGCTCCCATTTTTTTAAGTTCGTCTACATGCTTATGTCTATTTTCCCATATAGTTTCAACTATTATACTTCTCCCCTTAGCTGTGGCTAATAGTGTACACATTGGTTGTTGTACATCTGTTGGGAATCCTGGATATGGAGCTGTTTTAATATTTACTCCTTTTAATTCTCCATCAACATAAACTCTAACACTATCGTCTCCCTCTTCTACTTTAGCTCCCATTTCTAAAAGCTTAGCTGAAATTGATTCTAAGTGCTTTGGTATAACATTTTGTATTGTTACATCTCCTCTAGTAGCTGCCGCTGCTATCATAAATGTACCAGCCTCTATTTGGTCAGGAACAACGCTATAGTTGCATCCTTTTAATTCTTTAACACCTTTAATTCTTATAACATCTGTTCCAGCACCTTTAACATTAGCACCCATAGCATTTAAGAAGTTTGCTACGTCAACTACGTGTGGTTCTCTCGCTGAGTTTTCTAATATAGTAGTACCTTCTGCTAATGTTGCTGCTATCATAAGATTGATTGTAGCTCCAACACTTACAACATCAAAGAATATATTTGTTCCTACTAATTTTTCAGCCATTATATTTACAGCACCATGCTCGATTGAAACCTTAGCTCCTAATGCTTCAAATCCTTTTATATGTTGATCAATAGGTCTAACTCCTATTGGACATCCACCTGGAAGTTCAACTTTAGCCTCTTTGAAACGTGCTAAAAGTGCACCTATAAAATAATAAGAAGCTCTCATTTTTCTTACATCATTTCCACAAGCATTAACTGTTTTTATATCTTCTGCATTTATTTTTAATGTATTGCTATCTAATTTTTCAACACTACATCCTAATCCTTTAATTATTCTTTCTAAGCAATGTACATCAGCTATGTCTGGTACATTATCAATAACACATTCACCTTTACTAGCTAGTATAGCCGCCGGTAATATAGCTACGGCCGCATTTTTAGCGCCGTTTATATCTATGGCTCCCTTTAAAGCTTTACCACCATTTATAATTAATCTATTCATACAATTCACCCTTGCTAATTTTTTATATGTATACAATTACCATTTTCTTCTTTTTTTATTCTTGTTTAATTAATTTTTTAATTTCATCTAACCACATTTAAACTGGCTAAACAGTGAAATTTAAAGTATTACTCATAATTTTCATTATATCATAATAAGCCAATATTTAAAGATTTTTTTTATTCATTACTTTTAAAATTTAACCAATCCGTATTATCTAAAAATACTTTTTATTCTGAAATTTCTCTCTTATTATTTTTTTTAAAAATTCTATATGTTATAATTTATAACAAAGTTTGTATTTATTTGGAACAAACTAATATTCAAGAGAGGTTTTGTTATGAAATATTATTTAGTAGCATTGTTTGATCAGGAATCTTGTAAATCCCTTGAATCACTTCAAAGAGGCTTATTAAGAAAATACAAGTTACCAAGAAATCATATAGGTTTACACATTCCCCTTGAAACAATTGATAACCCTAATCTAGACAAACTAGATGAAGTGGTTCTTAAATTAATTAAACCTTATAAAAAATTTAAGATAGAGTTAACTGGTAGTGTTGAATTTAATGAAAGTACCAATAAAGCTCTAAACTTACAAATTGAAAACAAAGGTTATATAAAAAAAATGCATAGACTATTTAATGACATGTTAAAGTTACATGGTTTTAATGTTAGAGAACGTATAGATTCACCCCTATATATTCCTATAAATAATACTAACTACAAAGAACATCATAAAAAGAATAATGCACAACCTACTGTTTTTAACTTAAGAGAATCTTCCAAGAAGAACATATTAAAAATTTCTAAAATAGAACTTTGGAGATTTCAAAATAACAAAAGAGAAATCCCTGTAAAATCATACGATCTAAGAAATTACTAAATAATCTATATTATGTATATTTTTATAAGCATTTTTATAGTATATATATAATTACCTTAGGTTAAAATAATTGCAAATTAAACATTTCGTAACTTTTTAGATTTGTATTCGTTTTCTAATCTTTTCAATTGTGAAAAGATTCTGTAAAATTAACTGGTAAGCATTTTTTTGCTTAAGAAGATAGGGGGATATACTCATGGAGTTAAATAATTTTTTTATTCAACAAGATAAGTTTAACAAGGAACTTGTTATCGATAATAATTTAAGTACCTATAAGGTTACTACTAGAATGTACTTAGCTCTTCAAGTTAAGATAAGCGAATTAGCAGATGAAACAAAATGTTTTATTTATTGGAATGATAGTAATAGATCTAGAGTTTCAAAACAATTAATTTTAGAAAAATACGTCGATTGTTTAAAACAAATCCTTACTATAGGCTTAAATAAAAATTATACTTGCTTAAAGACATTAATAGTTAAACCAAATGATTATTGTTTAAGCGATCAATTTTTAACTTTACTTATAGATGTAAATGACTTAATAATATCTCCATCTATTGATCACTATAAAACATTATTTGAAGATTTTATAAGCTTAGGAATAAGCTTAGGCTTTTCAATAAATCAAATAGAAGAAAATTTTTTCAAAAATGATTGTTGTAAGATAGCTCTCTAAAATTTAGAGAGTTATTTTTTTTTATTTTGGAATACTAAGCTTGAGGTGATTATTATGCTTGGTATTATTTTAGCAATTATTTCAGGTGCAGCTATGAGTATCCAAGGAGTTTTTAATACAAGAGTTTCAGAAAAAATAGGAGTTTGGGAAACAAACACCATAGTTCAGGGATCTGCTTTTGTTCTAGCTTTATTAATTATGCTTATGTTAAGAAGTGGAAACTTCTCTGAACTTCGCGCTGTAAACAAAGTATATCTTTTAGGAGGGGCAATTGGTGTTGTTATAACCTATACTGTTATGGCTGCTGTAGGAAGTTTAGGACCAACCTTTGGTATATCTATAATTTTAATATCTCAACTCCTAACAGCAGGGATAATTGATGCTTTCGCTCTTTTTGATACTGAAAAAATCAAATTTGCTGCACATAACTATCTTGGAATTATAATAATGATAATAGGAATTATCATATTTAAATGGAAAAGTTAATACATTGTCAAAATCATACTCCCATTCATATATTATAAAATAATAAATAATATGGGAGTATTTATTATGTTTTCAATAAAAAATAAATTGGATAGCAATCTAAAAATTTATATAAATCGCTCTTATTATACTAAGTATCGAGTTTTAATCAAATGTAAGAAATTTATGAAAGATATGGCAAAGAAAATGCCTCAACTAAAAGGTACTATTGTAAGAGAAATTGAATCACTAAATTTGATTTGCGCTATTCTTACACCAAAAGCCATTAATAGATTAATTGAATATCCTGAAATAGAATTTATTTCTTTTGATGACCATGCTATTCTTTGTGGTCTTAGTATTGGAACAGCAAATAGACTTCCCTCTAATAAGTCTTTTAATTTTACTGGCAAAAATATATCTATAGGATTAGTTGATAGTGGCGTTTATCCTCATCAAGATTTATTGAATCCTAAAAATAAAATAGATATGTTTTTAGATTTACTAAATAACTATTCCTATCCTTATGATGATAATGGGCATGGAACAGCTCTAAGTGGAATTATATGTGGTAGCGGTTATTCCTCTAAGTTCGTTTTTAAAGGTATTGCAGAAAACACTAAAATAGCTTGCATTAAAGCTTTTGATGCTACTGGTAAAGGATATGTATCAGATATACTATTTGCTATTCAGACCCTTATATATCAAGAAGAAAATCCTATAAGAATTTTATGCTTACCATTTGAACTTACTAGCCATAATATTAGAATCTCAGATTATTTTAATGAGATTTTTAAATTAGCTGTTAGCAAAAATATTATTCCTATTGTTCCTTCTGGAAGCATAGAAGGAGATAACACTATTCAGGGCTTAGC
Source organism: Clostridium sp. LIBA-8841 (assembly GCF_057782475.1). Lineage (NCBI taxonomy): Bacteria > Bacillati > Bacillota > Clostridia > Eubacteriales > Clostridiaceae > Clostridium > Clostridium sp. LIBA-8841. Next base: position 3,803,608 of record NZ_CM173488.1, read on the forward strand.
ATTATCTCCTTGGTGTATAACAGTTGGCGGTATAGATTCTACAAAGACACCAACAACAACTTTTAAATTTTCTTCATCTGGAAATTCTAACTTGAAAAAACCAGATTTTTGTTCTGCTTGCGCTAATATAATGTGCTTAAACTCAGATAAGCAATATATCTCTGAGAGAAATGGCATAAAGCTATACCCTCATAAATTGGATAGTAGCTACACTGTTTTTCAAGGAACTTCTTTAGCCTGTGCCTACATATCTGGAGTATGTGCATTACTTTTAGAGTCTAAGCCAGAACTAAACTATAAAGATTTATGTTCACTATTAAAAATAGCTTCTAACAATAAATATGAACTTCCTTCAGATTCTGTTGGAGAAGGAGTCATTGATTTATCCTTCTTACTAGAAAATGTATAGGACTAATTTATATAATCTACGGGATTAATAGGATTCCCTTTATATCTCAATTCTAAATGTAGGTGAGGCCCAGTACTTCTTCCAGTACTACCGACTTTTGCAATAGTCTCACCTTTTTTCACTTCTTTTCCCGATTCGGTTAATATCTCACTAGCATGTGCATATAAAGTTTCTGTGTTATCATCATGTTTTATTATAACCATATTTCCATATATATCATCATAGCCTACAAAGCTTACTACACCATCGCAAGCTGCTTCTATAGGTGTTCCACTTGGTACAGCAATATCTACGCCTCTATGCCCCCCTCTGCTCTTTTCTCCAAATACAGATGTTACAACTCCACCTCTCGTTGGATGTGATAAGAAGGTCATGTTGGAGTTAATAGGATTCTTTACTCCCTTATAAATCTTAGTACTCTCTGCCTCTTTTAAAATTGATTCAGATATTACTTCACTATTTTCTTCTTTTCCATTTATAAAGGTCATTTTCTTTTTAACCTTTTTTTCTCCCGCTTTTCCATTTTCAACAGTATTATCACCTAAGTACTTATTATCTACTTTTATAATCTCCACGGCTGGATCTATTGGTACAGTCTCTTCTACTTCAGCTTTAACAGTTATTTCTACTAAAGGCTCATCTAGAATCTTATTACTTAACAGAATTTTAGATGAAATTTCATCAACTGAACTGATATCTTGAGATAAAACACTATTTTTTTTCAAATCTACTTTTGTATCAAATTCTACCTCTTTAACTAAAACTCCACTTTCAGAAGCTTTTTTAACATATTTTTCTTTGATTTCATTTAAAACATCCTCTACAGTATCTTGACTATCTATATAACCTACCACATTGTTATTTAAAGATAGCTCATAAGCCTCAACATAAATATTAGCCATACGGCTTACACCCTCAACAACATATTCAAATCCTCCTTTTTCTGCATACAAGGAATTTGCAAATACCTCAGTTTTAACTGTAGAAAATAAAATAATTAAGGTAAAAAGAAAAACTCTACTAAAGTTTCTCCCCTCGCCCTCCGAAATACTCATATTCAAAATTCTCCTTTTAATAAAAATTTTAGTTTAAAATTAAACACGTAAATTAATGTGCCCATTAAAATAAAACTTATTCATTCAAATAAAATATTTTTTATATTTTATAAGAGATTACTTTATTGTTATAGAAAAGACACTTTGATATAATTAAACATAGTCTAAAATTTTAATTTATTATAAATCTTTAATTATTAGACTATTTATACAAAACTAGAAAGGTGGTTATTTTTTGAGTACTTTTATGTTAAAAAACTCAGCCACTAAATTTACTCCTGTTAGTAATGTATTCATAGAAGAATATATGCCTAAAGCTCGTGGGGAATTTATTAAGGTTTATTTGTTAATGATAAAATATAGCTTTACGGGGGAACCTGGAGTTAACTCTTCAATTTTAGCAACAAATTTGAACCTTTTAGAATCAGATATAATGAATGCTCTTAATTATTGGCATGAAGAAGGTGTCATAAAATTAGTTCCTATAGATAAAATGAATAACTTTAAAATAGAGTTTGTAGACTTATCGGAAGGCAATCATTCATCAAATCAAAATTCTGTTGATTTATTGTCAGCACTTGATGAAAATAATACTAAAGATATGCTGAAAGATATAGAAAAACTTATATGTAGACCTTTATCAACAAAGGAAATGACTACCTATCTTTCTTGGCAAACAGAGCTTAATTTTTCCTCTGAGCTTATACTAATATTAATAGAGTATTGTGTATCTAAAGGAAAAAAAGATGTTAGATACATAGAAACAGTGGCTCTTGGTTGGCATAACGCCGGAATAAAATCAATAGAGGAAGCTCAAGCTTACATAACTAAAACAGAAGATAAATGGGTTAAAATAAGAAAAATACTTAAGTATTTAGGAATACAAAATACTGAGATAATGAAGCCTCAAGAAACTATGATGGAAAAATGGCTTCTAACTTATAACTTCTCTGTTGAGTTAATACTTAAAGCTTGTGACATATGCTTTGAAAGACTAAATAGAGCTGACTTTAAATATATAGACGGTATTTTAGCTAAATGGTTTAAAGACGGTATAAAAACTCTTGATGATGTTGCTAAGAAGGATGTTAAGAAGTCATCAAACATCAAAAAACCATTTAATACAAACAATACAGCTCAAATTCAAAAGAAACCAGCTAGAGAAGCAAACTTTACCCAAAGAGATTATGACTATGATTCCTTAGAAAAACAATTGTTAGGATGGGATACTGAATGATTAAAGGTTATAAAAGTCAATTAATGGATATGTACGAAAAAATTCGTCAAAAAGAAAAATCAAATCTAGCTAATAGACAAAAAGAAATAAAAGAAAAAATACCTCAAGTATTTGAATATGAAAGAGAAATAAGTAAGCTTTCTCTAAAACTTTCAATGCTTGCTTTAAGAAAGCATGAAAAAGAAAGTTTTGAAAAACTAAGAAAAGAAATCGAAAATCTTAGAGATGAAAAAGATCAACTGCTTGCTATGAATGGATATTCAAAAGATTATTTAGATATGCATTATAAATGTGAAAAGTGTAAAGATACAGGATATATAGGCGCTGAAAAATGTGTTTGTTACAAAAGAAAACTTGTAGAGATATACTATGAGAATTCTCATATGGCTGATGCCTTAAAATTAAATAACTTTTCAAAATTTGATATAAATGTTTTTTCTTCTATGAGCAAAGGAAATGAAAAGTATTCTCCAAGAGAAAATATGCAAATCATTATAGACAAAATGATTAATGGATATATTCCAAAATTTAATAGCCATAATGAAAATATACTTTTCTATGGAAGTCCTGGTACCGGAAAAACATTTATGACTTATTGTATAGCTAAAGAGTTATTAGATAATGGATTTCTTGTAGTTTATAGAACTTCTGATGAGCTTATTAGAAATCTTAGAGAAATAAGGTTTAATAATGATCGTGAATTAGAAGGATTGCTTATAAATTGTGATTTACTTGTTATTGATGATTTAGGAGCCGAACAAATAACTGATTTCTCAACTACTGAGTTATTTACTCTTCTAAACAAAAAAATATTATTAAATAAAAAAATGATTATATCAACTAATTTAAATTTACCTGAACTCAAACAGGCTTATGCAGAAAGAATAACTTCAAGATTACTTGGAAACTTTATTCTGTTTAAAACCTATGGAGATGACATAAGAATAAAGAAAAATCTTCAAAAAAGAAAGAATATATCTTATCTTACTTAAAAGATAAGATATATTCTTTTGGCATAAATAAATTAAATATCGAAATATTCTTTTGAAGAATAAAAAAGAACTTCAGTTAAACTGAAGTTCTGTGGAGCTGATGATCGGACTTGAACCGATAACCTGCTGATTACAAGTCAGCTGCTCTGCCAATTGAGCCACACCAGCGCATGGCGACTCAGAAGGGGCTCGAACCCTCGACCTCCGGCGTGACAGGCCGGCACTCTAACCAACTGAGCTACTGAGCCATTTAAAGTTTATGGTGGTCGCAACAGGGATCGAACCTGTGACCCCCTGCTTGTAAGGCAGGTGCTCTCCCAGCTGAGCTATGCGACCTTATATGGTGACCCCTAGGGGAATCGAACCCCTGTTACCACCGTGAAAGGGTGGTGTCTTAACCGCTTGACCAAGGGGCCAAAACTGGCGACTCAGAAGGGGCTCGAACCCTCGACCTCCGGCGTGACAGGCCGGCACTCTAACCAACTGAGCTACTGAGCCATTAAAAACTTTAATGGTGGTCGCAACAGGGATCGAACCTGTGACCCCCTGCTTGTAAGGCAGGTGCTCTCCCAGCTGAGCTATGCGACCGTAATATGGTGACCCCTAGGGGAATCGAACCCCTGTTACCACCGTGAAAGGGTGGTGTCTTAACCGCTTGACCAAGGGGCCAAAAATGTGGCGACTCAGAAGGGGCTCGAACCCTCGACCTCCGGCGTGACAGGCCGGCACTCTAACCAACTGAGCTACTGAGCCATTAAAAGTTTTTATGGTGGTCGCAACAGGGATCGAACCTGTGACCCCCTGCTTGTAAGGCAGGTGCTCTCCCAGCTGAGCTATGCGACCGTGATGGTGACCCCTAGGGGAATCGAACCCCTGTTACCACCGTGAAAGGGTGGTGTCTTAACCGCTTGACCAAGGGGCCACATTAACTCTTAAAACCACATCATTTTTGACCAGTTTTAGCTTTAAACTAAATTTGTTTATTTTGTTTTTGTCTTTCGCACTTGGCGACCTGACAAGGAATATAATACCCAAAAAATAATCTTATGTCAACACTTTTTTCAGTCATTTTAGTCTATTTATAGCTATTTAATAAAATTATATTTATTATTCGCTTTTTTACTCAAAATTACTCTCATTTTCTATTTTTTCAACTATTTTTTTATAAATTTCTAATTGTCTTTCTCTCCAAGCTCTCTGCTCTTTTAATTTTTCCATGTTAAAATGACAGATTTCAAGGAATTCTGGCTCTTCTAGGACCTTAATATTGAACTTATAGCTGTCCTCTCTGAAGTTTCTTCCACTAGCTTCGATTTTTATTGGATATTGTCCATTTAAGTATATCAATATATCTTTATCCCAGAATCCTCTTTTATTAGCGCCTTTAGAAAAATCATTTAAAACTTCTAAAGATTTTACCTCTTCAATTGATTCCTCAAGTGAATCAATTATTCCTTTATAAAATAAAGCCGAAATTCCTCTATTTATTTTTATTTTTAATAGATTAAGATTTTTTTTAATAATATCATCAATTTCTCCTTCTGAAATAAGTTCTCCATCTTTCATTTTGAAAGTTTTTATTCCTGACTTATCAGAATAATCTACAACTACTTGATCATAATTCATCCTTCTAATCTTTAATTCTGTATTGTGTCCCTCCATAGTACTATTTGTAATTTTAAATTTCATAATACTCACCTCATTATTTAGTATTGCTCCTAAAAAAAATAATATGACTTATGATTTTTATCATTCTTTAAGTATTTAATAATAAGTAAATATGATACAATACAAACTTAGAAATGTTATCATTAAATAAACAAGACTTTTAGAAAATTATTTTTAGGTTAGTATAAAAATTAAGATATAACGATACGAGAAGGGAGAAATTAAACTTATGATATACCATGACGTAGTTGTTCTAGGCGGTGGAGCTTCTGGTTTAACAGCTGCAATTACAGCAAAAGATTTTGGTTTAGATGTTGCTATAGTCGAAGGAACAGACAGAATAGGAAAAAAGATTCTTACTACAGGTAACGGTAGATGCAATATAACTAATTCATTAATAGGATTTCCATTTTCAAATTTTCACAGTAGTAATGATGGATTTTTTATTAAAACATTAAGCAAGTTCTCTGTTGAGGATACAAAGGCTTTCTTTCTTAATCTAGGATTACCAATAATAGAACTTGAAAAAGGTAAAAGTTATCCTCAATCTTTACAAGCTTCTTCTGTTGTGGATATATTAAAAATATCTTTAGAAGAACGTGAAATTCCTCTTTATAATTCATATAAGATAAAATCTATCCACAAATCAAAAGGAAAATTTGTTTTATCCACAGGAAATGAAGATTCTCCTGTGATTAAGTGCAAAAAGTTAATTATGGCTTGTGGAGGAAAATCTGCCCCTAAAACTGGTTCTGATGGTTCAGGTTATACTTTAGCTAAAAATTTAGGACACTCAATTGTTGAACCTAATCCAGCTATTGTTCAATTAAAACTCTCTCATAATAAATTAAAAGCTTTATCTGGAATAAAGTTTAATGGCTATGCTGAAGTTTTATGTGATAGAGAAAGTATTAGAAAAGACTTTGGAGAGATTTTATTCACAGACTATGGAATATCAGGTCCTCCAATACTACAAATTTCTAGAGAAGCATCTTTAGGATGTTTTAAAGGTAAAGATGTTAAGATTGTAGTTGATATGATGCCTGAAAAGTCATTAACTGAATTAGAAGATTTCTTAGAAGGACACTTTGCTGTTTTTTCTTGTAGAGAAGTTATAAACTCGCTTATAGGTATTGTTAATAAAAAAATGATACCTATACTTTTAAAAGAAGCAGGTATCGATAATTTACATAAACCATGTTATGAACTTACTTGGAAAGAGAAAAAATCATTGATAAATCTTATGAAATCTTGGGAATTTAAATGTACTGGAACAAATGGCTTCCAAGCAGCTCAAGTAACTACTGGTGGAGTAAACACAAAAGAAGTTGATCCAGAAACCCTTCAATCAAAAATCGTAGATAATCTTTATTTCTGTGGGGAATTATTAGATGTTGATGGTGATTGTGGTGGATTCAATTTACAATGGGCTTGGAGTTCAGGATTCACTGTTGCTCTTTCCTGCACACTTTAATAAGTAGACTATTGAAATAATCATATATATTAAAATAAAAAATTATAAATATTAAATTAGATTAATAGTTATTAAAAAAGGTGTTTAATTAGAAAATAAAACTTTCTAATTAAACACCTTTTCTATCTATGAAAATTTCATAACATAACTTCTAAATTTAAATTACCCCTTAACTATTAATTAAAACTCTTTTTTCCAAATAGTTTCTATTAGAGCTGATACTTCTCCTAATCTATGATTAATTATCTTGTAAAGGCACTTATATCCCTCTTCAATCTCGTCCCACTGGCAGACAATACTTACATCATCACCAAGTCTAACTTCTTTCTCATACTTTATTTTAGCTGATATAAGACTATATTCATCTAAAATACACTCTGGAGTAGCTTCCATAGTCCACTCTAAGTATTTAGTGTTATTAACATGCTTATTGAAATCTATATCGCTTCTTCTCACTGAAAGGTTTGCTTCTAAATCTTCTCTTATTAATTTTTCGACTTTAGTTGATTTTAATTCCACCTCTCCAGTATCAGCCATATTTATTAACTCACAATATTCCTTAGGAATCCTAACTGCTCTACGCTTTTCTAAATCTATTAATAAGAATATAATTTTTCCTTCTGCAATAAGTTCATTTTTATCATCATAAACTTTATAAACTCTACTAGCATAGAACTTTTTTATTCCTTCTAAATAAGTTTCTACATTAATAGAACTTTTATATGGTATTGGCTTCTTTATATCAATTGAATAACTATAAATAATCCAACTTAATCCTTGATCTTTTAAGTATTTAATACCCTCATAAGCTAACTCTTCTTCATGAACCGCTGATACATCACCAAAAATTTTCATAAGTGGTACCATTCTTACATTTTTGTTGATATCTGAGTCATAATATAATACGTCATATTTTTTTGCAAATTTATTTTCGCTCATAATTTCATTCTCCTAAATATTTTTTAATACCAATAAGTTTCTGCTAAAGTAATGTTTTTTCCTTCTTCATTCTGTACTTTATGAAGAACTTTTATTTCATTTTCTCCTCTAATTATTTTTGATTTTATATTTACATTATGACCATATGTAATTTCTTTTTCAAATTTTATTTTTATTCTTTTCATTTTATATTTTAAAACAATATCCACTGGAACGGTCTCTAAAACCCATTCTATGTACTTAATATTACTAACATGCTTATTTAAATCTATATCTAAATATCTTATATGAAACTCTAAAGAAATATCTTCTTCTTCGAATTTCTCAAAATCTAGCTTTTTTCTTAATAATTTTGAAGACTCTTTACTTACCCCATGAGCCTCATATTCTGCATCACTTATCCTTGCAGGTCTTCTAGTACTCTTATTTATTAAAAAAGCTAATACATTAGCTCTAGACACTAAATTTCCTTCCATATCATAAGCCTCGAATATTCTATTAGCATAAAATTTTCTTATAGATTCAACATAAGTTCTAACTTTAACTTTTTCCCTATATCTCGGATATCTATTCACGATTATGTCATAATCAAAAAATACCCATGTAGTATCATTATCATTGTTTGTACAATTCATTGAATTTTCTTCTTCTTGACTCAAGCAACAATCAGAAAAGAAATTCATCATTGAAGTTATTCTACAGTCTTTTCTTCCATCAGTTTCTCCATAAGTAATTTCATATATTTTTTCATACGTCTTCCCCATTTATATCACTCCTCATTTGGAAGTATATCAAATCAAAAAATACCTTTCAAACAACAAAAACACCACTAAATTAGCTAATTTAGTGGTGTTCTTTTACAAATATATCAATACAAACAAAGTATTATGGATTCTTATTTAAAGTATCTGTTTAATAATCCAGCGAAAGCTTTTCCGTGTCTAGCTTCGTCTTTACACATTTCGTGAACTGTATCGTGGATTGCATCTAAGTTTAATTGTTTAGCTAAAGTAGCTAAGTCTTTCTTACCTTGACAAGCTCCATGCTCTGCATTTACTCTTGCTTGTAAGTTAGCTTTTGTATCAGCTTCTACAACTTCTCCTAACATTTCTGCGAATTTAGCAGCATGCTCTGCTTCTTCGAAAGCTATTCTTTGATATGCTTCAGCAACTTCTGGGAATCCTTCTCTATCAGCTTGTCTAGCCATAGCTAAGTACATTCCTACTTCTGTACACTCTCCCATGAAGTTAGCTTGTAATCCTTCAATTATTCTTTCATCTACACCTTTAGCAACTCCGATTCTGTGCTCGTCAGCGAATGCTAAGTCTTCTCCTTGCTCTATGAACTTGTCAGCTCCAACTCCACATACTGGGCATTTTTCTGGTGCTTTTTCTCCTTCGTAAACATATCCACATACTGTACAAACAAATTTTTTCATAATATTATTCCTCCTACAAAACAAACATTTATTTAATTTCAATTTATAATCATAATTTAAAAGTCTTTATTATTAAGTCGTTTCTTGTTGATGTTTTTTTCTTCATCAACCTTATGTCATTATTATATAATAATAATTATTATTTAGCAATAGTTATTTCTAATTTTTTTGAAATTTTTTTATAAAAACTATGTTTTAAACTAATTTTTATTTTTAGATAAAATATAAGATCCTCCTTGTAGGTAATCCTTTTCAAAATTTGTTAAACTGAAAAGCTAATTAAAAATCAATATTAATCTAAAATAGAGTTTTATAAAAAATAAGAAGCATTTTAAAAAAATGCTTCTTATTTTTAAGCAGAGTTTAAAATTAGTCTTCTATGTTATTTATAGCATTTACTAAATCATCTAAGTTTATTCCGTGAACCATAGCAGCTTCTTCTAATGTTTCAGATTGAGCTGATGGACATCCAACACATCCCATTCCGAAGCTCATTAATACCTCTATAGCTGTTGGCATTTTTCTTACTATTTCTCCGATTGTCATATCTTTAGTTATCATAATTAACTACACCTCTCTTAACTAATCTTAAATTAAAAGTTATATTTTTAATTATACTCTCTCTAAATTTCAAATACAAGTATTTTACTCTGAATTATCTCTTTAAATTTAAAACTCTTATTATATATAATTTTCTATATTTAATTTTTCTATTATATCCTTTATTACTACTCTATCAGGTGGATTTATATTTTCTAAGTCAGGAACTTCATCTTTATAGAAAAATACAGCATCTGCACTTTCCTCTTCATCTAAAATAATTTCTCCATCATAGTCATTTGTAATAAATATAGAAGAAGCATTATAAATTTCATCTCCATTAGGATATTCATTGTAACAATTCTCACCAGAATAAACATTAAATAAGTTTAAACTCTTAACTTTAAGGCCTACTTCTTCATATGCCTCTCTAACAGCAGCCTCTTGAAAGCTTTCTCCTAACTCTAAACTTCCACCTGGAAGCCCCCATTTATTATTATCAGTTCTTTTTTGTAATAATATTCTTCCTAACTTATCTATTATTACAACACCTGCTGAACACATTATAAGCGGTCTATGTGGATTAGGAAGTTCTTTTCTTAAATCCATTATATATCCCATACAACTCTCCTCTCAACCTATATATTTTTATTCTAAATTAATTTAAAAATATTATACCCTAAAATCAAAAATAGCTTAAGATTAAATAATCTTAAGCTATTTTCTAATTAGTTATTTGTTAGTATTTATTAAAGTTCTTCTCTTACTCTTATAGTTTGGTTTCTCTTTGGTCCAACACCAACTATAGAAACTTTAGTTCCTGTGAATTCTTCTATTCTTCTTAAGTAAGTTTTAGCGTTCTCTGGTAACTCATCATAGCTTCTTGCTTCAGCAACTTCTTCGCCCCATCCTTCGAACTCTTCATATATTGGCTTACATCTAGCTAAATCTTCTAAACTAGCTGGGAAGTAATCTATAACTTTTCCATCTAATTCATATCCAACACACATTTGTATTTTATCTAATCCAGCTAATGTATCTATTTTAGTTACTACTAATGAAGTTAATCCACAAACTCTTGTAGTAGTTTTTAAGATAACAAGGTCTAACCAACCACATCTTCTTGATCTTCCTGTAGTTACTCCATATTCATGACCTTTTTCTCTTATCCATTCACCAGTTTCATTTTCAAGCTCTGTTGGGAATGGCCCTTTACCAACTCTTGTAGTATAAGCTTTAGCTATACCAACAGCATTAGTTATCATGTTTGGACCTACACCAGCTCCACTTGGAACTCCACATGAAGTTGTGTTTGATGATGTAACATATGGGTAAGTTCCATAATCTATATCAAGAAGCATTCCTTGAGCTCCTTCAAATAATACATTCTTATCAGCTTGGATAGCATTGTATATTTCAACTGAAGTATCTTTAACATATGGTCTTAATCTTTCAGCAAATGCCATATATTCATTGTATATTTCATCAAAGTTTAATTCTTCTCCACCTAATAATTTGATGTATCCATTTTTCATTTCGATGTTTATTCTTAATTTTTCAGCAAAAGAATCTTTGTGCATAAGGTCACAAACTCTTATTCCTGATCTTTCATATTTATCTGTATAACAAGGACCTATTCCTTTACAAGTAGTTCCTATATCATTTTTTCCTCTAGCTTTTTCTTTTAACTTATCTAAAGTTATGTGGTATGGCATTATAAGGTGTGCTCTATCACTAACTATTAATTTCTCTGGAGTTACTTTTACTCCTAAGCCTTCTAAATAATCTATTTCTGTAAATAGTGCTTTAGGATCTACTACAACACCATTTCCTATTACGTTTAATTTCTCGTCATGTAATATTCCTGAAGGTATTAAGTGTAACTTATATTGTTTATCTTCAACTTCAACTGTATGTCCAGCGTTATTTCCTCCTTGGAATCTAACAACTACTTCTGCTTCTTCTGCTAAATAGTCTGTCATTTTTCCTTTTCCTTCGTCTCCCCATTGAGCTCCTAATACAACAAATGCTGACATTTTTATTTCCTCCTTATAAAAAGAACATTAACATTCTTTCTTTATAAACCATAACGGTTAATCAACTTTTTCCGAGTAGACAATGTTCGTATTTATAGGTATTTTTGCTATAAATTTCATTGTCCTATACCATATTAACAGAGTAAAACCCTTAGGTCAAGGCAATAAAAACGAATGTTTTAACATATTTTCAGCCCTAAAGTTCATTTTGTTTAATTTGATTAAACATTATTTAATTAAATAATATTTCTTCGCCAAATTTCTTATTAATATGATTCATTTTTCCTAATACTTATTCTTAGCAATAAACTGATTTTTTAACAAATATTTTTTTATATTTCTAAAAATTGATTAAATTATTAATAAAATTTTTGCTATTAAATTTAGGTTAAAACTTTCAATTAAATATAAAAAAAATGTTATACTATAGTTAATAAAACACTTACATATTAGAGACTAAAATATCTTATTTTATTACATATAACAAAGGAGAATAAAAATGAATACATATGGTGTTTTCGATATTCTTGGACCAATTATGATTGGCCCATCTAGTTCTCATACAGCAGGTGCTGCGAGACTTGGAAAAGTAGCTAGAGCAATTTGCGGTAAACCAATGAAAAAGGTTACTTTCCTTCTACACGGTTCTTTTGGAAAAACTTATAAAGGCCATGGTACAGATAAAGCTTTAGTAGCTGGTATTCTTGGAATGGAACCTTCTGATACAAGACTTAGAAATTCTTTAGAAATAGCAAAAGAAAAAGATATTGAAATAGAATTTAAAGAAGTTGATTTAGGTGATGTACACCCTAATACGGTTAAATTTATAATTGAAGATATTGATGGTGTTTTTCATGAAATAGTAGGTTCATCAATAGGTGGTGGAAGTATTAAAATCACTGAAGTAAATGGTAGTGTTGTTGAATTTACTGGTGAATATCCAACATTAATAATTTCACATAAAGATATTCCTGGAGCTGTATCTAAGGTAACAACAATAGTTTATGAGCACAATATTAATATTGCCTTCATGAAGGTATTTAGAACAGAGAGAGGAAAGGCTGCAAGAATGGTCTTTGAAATGGATAACCCTCTTACTAAGGAAATAATTGATGAGATTAAAAAAGTTGAAGCAGTTGAAAATATAGTTGTTATAAATCCAGTAAAGGAGGAAATATAAATGCTTGCAAGAAATGGTGCTGAATTATTAGAAATATGTAAAGAGAATAATTTCTCCTTAGCTGAATATGCAATTCAACATGAAATGGAAAGTAAAAACTGTACTAGAGAAGATGTAATTAAAGGTATGGAAAAAGTTCTTCATGTTATGAAAGAGGCGGCTAATGAAGGTCAAGAAAAAAAAGTTTATTCTGTTAGTGGATTAATCGGTGGAGATGCTTACAAACTAAGAAAATACTTAAATAAAGGAAATACTCTAACTGGAGATGTAATGGTTGGAGCTATGGCTAGAGCTTTATCTTGCTCCGAAGTAAATGCTTCTATGGGAAGAATAGTAGCCTGTCCAACAGCCGGTTCTTGTGGAATATTACCTGCTGTAATCCTAACTGTTGGTGAAAGATTAGAATTGAGTGATGAGGAGCTTATTCAAGGATTATTAGCTTCTTCTGCTGTAGGAATGATTATTGCTCAAAATGCTACTTTAGCCGGTGCTGAAGGTGGATGCCAAGCTGAATGTGGGTCTGCAGCCGCTATGGGTGCTGCTGCCACTGTAGAAATGATGGGTGGTACTCCAGAAATGGCCCTAGATGCTGGTGCCATCGTCCTTAAAAATATCCTTGGACTTGTTTGTGATCCAGTAGCTGGCTTAGTAGAAGTACCATGTGCCAAGAGAAACTTTGCTGGTGCTGTTAGTGCTTTAACTACCGCAGACCTAGTTATGGCAGGAGTTCATAGTAAAATACCTTTTGATGATACAGTTGAAGCTATGTATAGAGTAGGAAAATCACTTCCTGCTGCCTTAAGAGAAACAGCTTTAGGCGGCTTAGCTATCACTAAAACTGGTCTTGAATTAAAAGAAAAAGTTTTTGGTAAAGATAAATAAATTATTATTTATGAGCATATATTTTTATATGCTCATTTTATTTTAAATTAATATTCTAAAAAATAATTTAAATACAGTTCTATTTAAAATAAAGCATATTTTAAAATTTTATTTCAAAAGCTATAAGTAAATTATTGACATTTCTTACAATAATATTGTAAGATTAACTTGTAGTAACATCATTACTTATGATGATTTTTATTTAAATCAACTGGTAATGACAACATGATAAATGAGGTGAGAATTATGAATAAAGTTTTTGGTTTTACACAGGAAGAATTAAAAAGCTTAAAAGCTATCTATACAGCTAATGAAATATATCAACAACCTGAATTATGGAAAGAAACCTTAAGTATAGTTGAAAATAATAAAGAAGACATTGTTAATTTCTTAGATAAAAATCTAAACAAAGAAAATGTAAGAATAATCTTAACTGGAGCTGGAACTTCAGCTTATGTTGGAGATACTATTTACCTTTACTTAGCTAAGAAATTAGGTAAAAGGGTTGAAGCTATAGCTACTACTGACTTTGTTGCAAATCCTGATGAATATATAGATGAAAACGTAGCTACTATCTTAGTTTCTTATGCACGTTCTGGAAATAGTCCAGAGAGTGTTGGAACTTATGATTTATTTGAAAAGAAGGTTCCAAACCTAGCACATATAGTTGTTACTTGTAATAAAGATGGCCAACTAGCTAAGAAATCTCAAGAAAAAGAAGGAAACTTAGTTTTATTAATGCCAGAAAAATCAAATGACAAGAGTTTTGCTATGACAAGTTCATTCACTTGTATGACATTAGCTACTCTACTTTTATTTGATATAGCTAACCTAGAAGAAAACAAAAAGATTGTTGAAGAATTAGTTATTAAAGGACAAGCTTCTCTTGATAATCAATGGGAAGATGCAAAAACAATTTCAGATTTAGGTGCTGAAAGAATTGTTTACGTTGGTTCTGGCGCTTTAAAGGGTCTTTGTCATGAAATGGCTCTTAAAAACTTAGAATTAACTTCTGGTAAACAGGTTACTGTTTGCGAATCAATCTTAGGATTCAGACATGGTCCTAAATCAATAATAAATGAAAATACCTTAGTTATATTCTTATGCTCTACAAATGATCATACAGCCCTTTATGATTATGACTTAATAAAAGAAGTTTATAGTGATGAAGGAACTCAAAAGGTTGCTGTTTTAAGTTATTTAGATAAAGAAAATCTTAAAGAAATTTCTCATAACTATATAACAGCTAATGGATCAAAATTAGATGATACATTTGTAGCATTTAACTATATAATCTTTGGACAAATGATTTCTTTATTCAACTCTTTAAGACTTGGAATTTCTCCTGATAATCCAAGACCAGATGGAACCGTTAATAGAGTTGTTCAAGGTGTTATAATTCACGAATATGAGAGTGAGCTTAATTCAAAAGAAGTTCTTACTAACTCTTAATTAAAACTTATTTAAATAAAAAAGCAATTGGTGTAAAGTGGTTAACAATTAAAATAAATTAATTTATGAGAGGTGTTTTTTATGAATAAAATTAAATCTACTAAGGATATGCTTATAAGAGCTCAAAAAGGAGGATATGCTATTCCTGCTTTTAACATACACAATCTAGAGACTTTTCAAGTAGTTGTTGAAACTGCTGCTGAACTTAATTCTCCTATTATAATTGCAGGTACTCCTGGAACAATAGATTACGCTGGACCAGATTATATTGTAGCTATGGCTGAAGTTGCATCACAAAAATACAATATTCCAATAGCAATCCATCTTGATCATTTTGAGGATACTGAACTTATAAATAGTCATATACTAACTGGATTTAAATCTTGTATGATAGATGCTTCTCATCGCTCTTTTGAGGACAATGTAAATATAGTAAAGAAAGTTGTAGAATTTGCTCATAGATATGATGCTACTGTTGAAGCAGAACTTGGTAAACTTGTTGGAGTTGAGGATGACTTAGTGGTTGATGAAAATGAAGGAGCTTACACAGACCCTGATGCAGCCTTAGAATTTGTTGAGAGAACAGGTATAGACTCTCTTGCTATAGCAATTGGAACTGCTCATGGATTATATAAAGGAACTCCTAAATTAGATTTTGATAGATTAGTAAAAATAAGAGAAAAAGTATCTGTACCATTAGTTTTACATGGTGCATCAGATGTTCCAGATGAATTAGTTAAAAGAGCTATAGAACTTGGAATATGTAAGGTTAATGTTGCTACAGACTTAAAAATTCCATTCTCAGATGCAGTAAAAAAATATTTTAACGAAAATCCAAAAGCTAACGATCCAAGAAAATATATGACTCCTGGTAAAGATGCTATGAAAGAAATAGTTAAACACAAGATTCTTCTTTGTGGTAGCAACGGCAAAGCTTAATTCTTTAATTTAAGGAGGTTTTTAAAGTGTTACACCCAATGAAAGATATAATAATAAAGCAAAAGAGCGGAATACCAGCTGGTATCTACTCTGTTTGTTCTTCTAATAATTATGTTATTGAAGCAGCTATGGAAAGTGCTTTAGAAAATAATGAATGCTTGCTTATAGAAGCAACGGCTAACCAAGTTAACCAATTTGGTGGTTATACTGGTATGAAGCCAATAGATTTCAAAGAGTTTGTTTTTGAAATTGCTGATAAAGTTGGTTTTCCTAAAGATAAAATAATACTAGGTGGAGACCATTTAGGCCCACTAGTTTGGAAATCACTTGATGAAGATACTGCTATGAACTATTCAAAATTCTTAATAAGAGAATATGTTTTAGCAGGATTTACAAAAATACACATAGATACAAGCATGCACATTGGGAACGACTTAAAATCCGGAAAATTTGGTGATGAAGTTATAGCTGAAAGAGCAGCTATACTTTGTGAGGTTGCAGAGGATGCCTTCAATCTTTTAAATAAATCTGATAAAGATGCCATGCATCCTGTTTATGTAATAGGTAGTGAAGTTCCTATACCAGGTGGTGGACAAGATGAAGAGGAAGAAGAACTTCAAGCGACTAAACCAAGCAACCTCGAAACTACAATAAAAACTTTTAAAGATGCATTTACTGATCATGGTCTTGAAAAAGTATTTAATGAAGATGTAATTGCAGTGGTTGTTCAACCTGGAGTTGAATTTAATGGAGATACAATTTGGGAATATAACAGAGAAAAGGCATCTGCATTATCTGAAACTTTAAAGAAATATCCAACACTTATTTTTGAAGCTCACTCAACAGATTATCAAACACCATATGCTCTAAAAGAATTAGTTGAAGATGGATTCGCAATATTAAAGGTTGGACCTGCTCTAACCTTTGCTTTAAGAGAAGGATTATTTGCTCTTAGCTGTATAGAAGATGATTTATTCTCAAGAGATGAAAATATAGAGCTTTCTAACTTTAAAACAATCTTAGATTATACAATGGTTAAAGAGCCAGATAACTGGAAAAATCACTATAAAGGCAGTGGAAATAAAATCAAATTTGAAAGAAAGTATAGCTTCTCTGATAGATGTAGATACTATCTTCCAAATTCAGATGTTGATTATTCATTACACAAAATGCTATCTAACCTTAATTCAACTGAAATTCCACTAGCTCTTATAAGTCAATATATGCCTACTCAATATAAGAAAATACGATTAAACCAATTAAAAAATGACGCTGAATCTTTATTAAAAGATAAAGTTAAAGAATGTATTGATGATTATACTTTCGCAACACAATACTCACTTGAAGAAGATTTAGTTAATGTTTAAAGTTTAAAATAAAAGACACCGTCTTAAGACGGTGTCTTCTCTATTTTATTATCCTATTTATCTAATCTTCCTCTAAAACTACAGTATATTCAAATTTATCTCCTCTTGAAACACTTACTGTATATTCTATAACTCTATTATTTTCGAAGGTTATCCTTTCAATTCTCATTGCCGCTGTACCGTCTTCTACATTTAATATCTTAGAATCACTCTTTGATATTAGTATTGGTTTAAAGCTTTCCTTTGCCTTAGTTAGGCTAACATTATAAACCTCTCTAAATATATCATACATAGGCTTCTCTTTAAGCATTTCTTCTTTTAATTCTATGAACCTATACTCAGGTAAGTAAGTAAACTCTAACATCATTGGAGTGTCATCAGCTATTCTTAATCTTAGTATCTTATATACTTGTGAACTCTCCTCAATTCCTAACTTTTCAGCAATCTTATTATCAGCTCTTATTAAATCGAAAGATAATATTTCAGAAGATGGATTCTTTCCAAGCTTTCTCATTTCTTCTGTAAAACTATAAAATTTTAATAATTGTTGCTTATAAACCTTAGGAGATACAAAAGTTCCTTTTCCATGAACTTTAAAAACATACTCTTTTCTTTCTAACTCTCCAATAGCTTGTCTTGCTGTTGTTCTACTAACATTATATTGATCACATAATTCTCTTTCAGATGGCAACTTATCATTTTCCTTAAGTTCTCCTCTATTTATAAGATCAATTAGCTCAGTCTCTAATTGATGATATAGAGCTATGCCTCTGCTTCTCTTAAACATTCTTCCACCCCTAATTTCTAATAATCTATTATAGTGTTATCATATTTATTCCCTTTTTTCAATATTTTTCTTTATAAAACATAAACTCACAGCATATAAGATACTGTGAGTTATTTTAAAAATCATTATTTTCAATTTTATAAAACTCTAGAGATACAATATCTTTCAACCGTTATAGTAACATTCTTTGCTTTATCTATTACAATCTCTACAGTTTCTTTATTGACCTTTGAAACCTTTCCATGTATTCCGCTATTTAAAACAACATTTGATCCTACTTTTAAATTGACTTGTTGCTCTATCATCTTGACCTTATCTTTATTAACCCCTCTAAAGCTCACAATATACCAAACTAAAAATATTGCTATTAATACTAATAAAATAATCATAAAAGTTTTCATTGGTCTCCTCACTTTCTTATACGTTTAATAATTCTCTTACGCTACAAACGCTGTCTTTTCCATCACTTTTTATTTTTTCAACTAACTCTTTTATATTTTCAACACAATCTCTTTCCATTGTTGCTGTAACAACCATAGGTAGATTAACACCTGTAATTACTTCTACTGTCTCTGACTTATATAAGTTTAAAGCTGATTGATTCATTGGAGTTGCTCCTAATAAATCTACAAGAATTATTACTCCATCACCATCATTTAATTCATTAATTCTTTCTCCTATTTCCTCTCCAAAACTTTCAGCATCTTGTCCTCTTTTTAAAGATACTATTTCAAACTTTTCTTGAGTTCCACATATCATATCTATTGCATCAAAAATTCCTTTTGCCATTTCTCCATGAGTTGCTACTAATACACCTATCATTATTTTCTCCTCCTAAAAACCTTTATTTATTAATAGAGTTTCCATCTAAATTAGATGGAAACTCTTAAATTTAAAACAAATGCTATTATTTAACTATTATGCAACTATTCCTAAAGCACCTAAAGCAGTAAATACTACGAACATGCATATAACTATTTTAACTGGGCTCCATTTCTTATTTCTTAATAAGTGGAATACTCCAACAACAGCTAAAACTGAAAGTAGTTTAGGGAATAAGCTATCTAGAGTTGTTTGAAGAATAAACTCATATCCTCCAAAGTTAGCTTGAATTGGAGTTGTAATGTTGATTATTGAACCAACCATACCACCAACAACTACTAATCCTAAGATTCCAGCTCCAAAAGTAACTTTTTCCATAATACCTGCTGAGCTTGTAGCTAAATCAGCACCTTTTTGATAACCTAATCTTATAAGATTCCATTTAACAAATAAGTTCCAGCTTATGAATATAACTTGTGTTATTATAAGAGCTATTAAAGCACCAGTAAAATCTTTAGTTAAAGCCATAGACGCTGGTATAGATATTAGTAATGGTCCTAAGATTGCAAACATCATACTATCACCGATACCTGCTAAAGGTCCCATCATACCAGTCTTAATACCTCTGATAAGATCTGCATCGGCCTTTTGTTCCTCTAAGGCAGCAACTATACCTAAGATAACTGTTGCACCATAGTTAGGACAAGTATTAAAGAACTCCATGTGTCTAGTTAGAGCATTTTTCATGCCTTCTGGATCATCTTTATAAACTTTCTTTAATATTGGTGATATAGAAATAGCAAATCCTAAAGCTTGCATTCTTTCATATGACCAAGAAATTTGTATTAATAAATGGTTTAAAAAGACTTGCCATAAATCTTTTTTTGTTATTTTAGATTCCATTAGAATTCGCCTCCTATCTGATCAAAATCTGCATCATTATTTGCTTTAGTATCATTATTTCTGTAATATAATCCAACGTAAATAACAGCAGTTATAAGACCTACTAAACCAACAGCGATCATTGGTAAGTTTAAGAAACATACTAAAATGAATCCCATGATAGCAAAGTACCATTGCTTAGTTATTGGTAAGTAGTTTAATAATATTGCAACTCCTAATGCTGGCATTGCATGTCCTGCAGCAGCAAATCCATTAGTTAACCATACTGGAACCTTCTCTATGAATGCCGTTGCAACTTCTGAACCAAAGTATGCCCCTACGAAAACAGGTATAGCTCTTGATAATCCCCATGGAACTGATCCAAATAAATGCCATCTCCACATACCTTTTAAGTTTCCTTTAGCAGCATGTCCATCTGCTTTATGAGCACAAATTCCAGTAGATAATCTTGCTAATACATCTAGGTATGATCCTAATAAAGCTATTGGAACTCCTAATGCGATACCACTTTCATAACTTCCTGTTAAATGTCCAAAAGTAACACCTAGGATAGCTCCAGTAGTATAATCTGGAACAACAGCTCCACCGTATGAGTGAACTCCTAGAGACATCATCTCTAAAGTAGCACCAACGAATAAACCAGTATTTATATCTCCTAAGATAAGACCTGCCCCAAAACCAGCGATTAATGGTCTATGCCATAAACCTAAGTAAGGACCTAACATCTCATTGATACTTAGGAAAGCCCACACAGAGAGTAGTAATATCTGTATAATTCCTATTTCTTGCATAAACATATCCCCCTAATTATTAAATTGTATAATTCCCTTAAAATTATTAACTGTTAAAAACTTCTACTAATGGTTTAATGTCCTGTTTTGAATCTGTTGGAATCATTTGGAAGTAGCAATTAACCTTTTTAGCTAATAAGCTTTTTAATGCTTCAAATTCAGGTTCTGTAACAAATAACTTTTCACTTAACTTTCTTGAATTTGGTTTGTAAGTCATATTACCTACATTTAAATCCATATGTTTTAATCCACCTTCATAAAGTCTATTAGCATCTACTACATCCTTAACAAGTAAGAAAACTTTCTCATTTGGAGCTAGTCCTCTATTTAAGTATGCAATAACCTTATCAACTGGTTGCATTGATATTCTTACCTGCTTTGGAGCAGCTAATTTTAATATAGCCTGTTGATTAGGATCCTTTGCTACCATATCATTAGCAACTATGATATGATTGGGATTTGTCATTTTAGACCAAGCTAAAGCAACTTGTCCATGAATTAATCTTCCGTCAACCCTAAAATGTACAATTGGCATTTTCAGTCCCCCTTTACTCTTGTTTTTACTATTATATGTCACTAGAAAACTAGTAATACATCTTTGTAAGAATTTCATGTTGTAATTACCATTTTTTTCTTATATTTCCATTTTAAAACTTTTGCCATTTTTATGCAATAGTTTTCATTATAATTTTATTTTAATTTTCTGTTATTTTATTGATAATTTTTACAATATTAGTAATAAAATTAAAACAACTGTAGCATTATATAAATTAATATAAAATAAAAAAACTCCTAGATATTCTAGGAGTTTTTTGTAGGAGTTTTATTATGTTTGTTTGTTATGTTTGTTATGTTTGTTTTGTTTGTGTTTATCCAGTTCATGAATAATAACCAATTTCTAATTGATAATGATTATCATAATTAAAGTATATATACTTTTTTATTTTTTGTCAATAAAAATATTACATTTTCTTAGATTTTTTTGCACACTTCTTCATAGCATTCATTACAGCACTTCTAAAGCCATTCTCTTCTAACTCTAAAACAGCCTCTATAGTTGTACCGCCTGGTGAACAAACATTATCTTTTAACTTAGCTGGATGCTCTCCTGTTTCTAAAACCATTTTAGCTGATCCTAATACTGATTGAGCTGCTAACTTATAAGCTTTTTCTCTACTTATTCCTTCTCTAACAGCAGCATCTGCCATAGCCTCTATAAACATGTAAACATACGCTGGTGATGATCCACAAAGAGCTATAAATCCATGAAAATCTTTTTCGCTTAATACTTCAGCTCTTCCAAAAGCATTAAATATACTCATAACCTCTGCTAGCTCTTCTTCACTTACTAATTCATTAGGACAAAGAGCACTCATTGCTTCACCTACTAAAGCAGGTGTATTTGGCATAGTCTTAACTATTTTAGTTTCTTTATTGAACCACTTTTCAACATCACTTAAATTGATACCAGCAGCAATAGTAACAATAACCTTATTTAAATTTATATAGTCTCTTATTTCTTTTATTACCCTTTCATACATATATGGTTTAACAGCAAGAAATATTATATCGCTATTATTGCAAACTTCTTTATTATCAAGAGTTGTATTTATTCCTAAACTTTCACTTATTCTTTTCGCGCTTTCTTCTCTTGAACATGAGGCTATAATATCAGCCTTAGCAACAATACCTGATTTTAATATTCCACCAACCATGGCACTTCCCATATTCCCACAGCCTATGAATCCAATTTTCTTATTCATATCATCTTCTCCTCTTAAAATATAATATTGTAATTATTATATACCTTTTATATTAGGCTACCAACTGTAAAATTCCATATAAATTATTTTCTAAAATTAAAAAGGACACATCAAAAAATATTGATATGTCCTAATTTTATTAAACATCTTTATGAATGCCTTCATAATCTGCAAATTTACTGTATTGACCAAGCCATGCAAGTTTAACAGTCCCAACTGGGCCGTTTCTCTGCTTAGCTATTATACATTCACCTACATTTTTATCTTCAGTCTCCTTGTTATAGTACTCATCTCTATATAAGAACATAACAAGATCGGCATCCTGCTCTATTGATCCTGATTCTCTAAGGTCAGACAGCATAGGTCTGTGATCTGCTCTTTGCTCTGGAGCACGAGAAAGCTGTGATAATGCTATAACTGGACATTCCATCTCCTTTGCTATAGCTTTTATATTTCTTGAGATTTCTGATACCTCTTGTTGTCTACTTTCTCCACTACCACTCATAAGTTGAAGGTAGTCAATAAGTATAAGATCTATTCCATATTCCATTTTAAGCCTTCTGCATTTAGATCTCATTTCCATTACTGAAACCCCTGCAGTATCATCTATGTAAATTTTAGCTGATGCTAATGGTCCTGATGCTCTAGCTATGTTGTCCCAATCTTCAGGACTTAATTTACCAGTTCTAAGACTTAACATATCAACATTTGCTTCTGAACATAATAATTTATATGCAAGCTGTTCCTTTGACATCTCCAGAGAAAATATAACTACGCTTTTTCCCTCTCTTAATGCAGCATGTTCTGCTATATTAAGAGCAAATGTAGTCTTACCCATAGATGGTCTAGCAGCAATAAGCACCATATCTCCTTTTTGGAATCCAGATGTCATCTCGTCCAAATCTTTAAATCCAGAACCAACACCTGTAAGCTCACCTTCATTATTGAATATAGCTTCTATTTGTTCAAAGCCTCTTTCAAGAACAACACTTAATGGTTCAAAATCATTTGACGATCTCTTTTCTGATAAATCAAATATCTTCTTTTCAGCTGAATCTATAACCTTCTCAACATCATCTTGATTGTTATAGCAATTCTCTATAATTTCAGTAGAAGACTTTATAAGTCTTCTTAGCATTGCTTTTTCATCAACTATTTTTATATATGATTTTATATTAACCGTACTAAGTACAGATGCACTTATTTCCGTTACGTAACTTATACCACCGGCTTTTTCAAGTTTATCTGTAGATTTTAAATACTCTAATAATGTTAGCTGGTCTACAGCCTGATCTCTTTGATACATTTCTATGATGCTTTGAAATATTATCTTATGAGCATCTCTATAAAATGAATCCTTGTTTAAAACTTCAGCTGCTTGTGCGATAGTAGTCCTATCTATTATCATTGCACCTAAAACAGATTGCTCTGCCTCTATACTTTGTGGCAAACTCTTCATTACTGGTGTTTCCATTAATCCTAGTTTTCCTCCTTTCCTTCAAAATAAAATTTCTAATATTATTAAAAATTTTTAGATAATTTAATACTTCTAAAAAAATCTTCTTAATTTAATTTCTTATATAAATTTTTATAATCACCAAATTCATACTATACCATAAAGTATTCTATAAATCCAATTTAATATAATGCTTTTTTCTTAATTCTAACCTATTTAAAACAATATAAATCATGCATTATCTTAATTTAAAAAAATTAAAATAATATATATAATAAATTAAATTTTTTGAAAAAACTATAAAATTATTTTCCTTATTATGCTTTTAATAATTACATTTAAAAAGCCTAGAGTAACTCTCTAGGCTTCTTTATTAATTAAATGCTATATCCATAAGCTCTTCAATAGAACTTATAGCTCTAACTTCTATATCTTCTAACCCTTTAGGGATTTCATTTTCATTATCTTTAGGAACAGTTACTAACTTTATTCCTTTTCTTCTAGCTCCGTATATCTTTTCAAATATACCTCCAACCGGTTTAATTTTTCCTCTTAAAGAGATTTCTCCAGTTATAGCTAAATCTTGTCTTATTGGCTTTTCTAATAAAGCACTCATTACACATATTGTTATAGCCGCTCCTGCAGAAGGACCATCAATTTTTCCTCCTCCAATTACGTTAACATGTATATCATAATCATGTATGTCTTTATCTGTAAACTTTCTTATTACAGATGCAGCATTAAATACTGAATCCTTAGCCATTGAACCTGCAGTATCATTGAATCTTATTCTTCCAGCACCTTTTTTCTTAGCTTTGAAAGCAGTAGCTTCAATCTCTATTGTTGATCCTAAGAATCCTAAAACACCAAGACCGTAAACATGACCAATTTCTCCACTATCTAGATTTTCTAATCTTTCATAAGGAGTAAATCTTCCTATGCTAACAACCTCATTTAAATCTTTTAATGTTATTGTTAAATTCTCTGGAACTTCTCCTTCTAATCCATATATAGCGTGGCCATAAGCATCAGCTAATATATTAACAGCTCTTCTACCCTCTATAGTATAAGATGCTATTTTCTTTTCTAAGCCATCTTCAAGTTTAACATTAAGCTTTTCAGCTGCATTTAAAACTATCTTTTCAATATCCTTTGATGATAATGGTTCAAAGTAAACTTCTGTACATCTTGAACGTAAAGCAGGATTAATTTCTCCTGGTTCTCTTGTTGTTGCTCCAATTAGAACAAAGTCTGCTGGTGCTCCTTTATCAAAAAGATATTTTATATACTTAGGTGTGTTTTCATCGTCTGGATCATAGTAAGATGATGAGAATTCAACTCTCTTATCTTCTAAAACTTTTAAAAGTTTATTTTGAAGTATTTCATCTAATTCTCCAATTTCATCAATGAATAATATACCACCATGAGCCTCAGTAACTAAACCTGGTTTTGGCTCTGGTACTCCTATTTCAGCTAAATCTCTTTTACTACCTTGATAGATAGGATCATGAACTGAACCTAGAAGTGGGTTTGTAATCTCTCTTGGATCCCATCTTAAAGTTGTACCATTGACCTCTATAAAGTTTGATTTATCATCAAATGGAGTTGACTTTAATTTCTTCGCTGTCTCTAAAGCAATTCTCGCAGCTGTTGTTTTACCAACCCCTGGAGGTCCATAAAGAATTATATGTTGAGGATATGGTGAAGCAAGTTTTGAAAGAAGTGATTTAACAGCTCTTTCTTGCCCTACAACTTCCTCAAATGAATCAGGTCTTAGTAAAGACATTATATTCTTATTTGGAACTCTTTCATCTAACTCTTCAAGTTCCTCAAGTTTCTTCTCTGTCTTACCATTTTCAGGACCTTTTTTCTTTTTCATTATGTTTACTCTAAGCTCATCAACATACTTTTCTTGCTTTTCCATTAAGAATTGTTCAACTTCTTTTTCTATTTTGTTTTGAACATATCTTCTAGCAATAGCATCTGATATCATAGCACAAACATCTTCTAAAGCTTCATTTATATTTTCTTCAGTTGGAATTTCACTTAATCCCTTTCCTTCAGAAACAATTTTACTTAATCCATAAAGTTTTTCATAAGGATTAGTTGAATTTATATACTCTTGTATTTTAAATCTTATAACTCTCGCTCTAAATGCACCTTCATCTAATATGTTATTTATTATATCTTTTAGTGCTTCAACTTGAGATTCTACTCCTAGTTCGCTATTCATAACATCTTGTAGAACCTCTAATTCTTTAATTGATTTCAAAATAGAATCCTCCTCTTATTGAACAGGAACAACCATAACCTTCATTTTTGTTGAAACTTCTGGATATAGTTTAACTTCTATGTTGTAAGTTCCTGCAATTTTTATTGTATCCATAACTATTTTCTTCTTATCAACTTCTACATTAAATTGTTTTTTGATAAGTCCAGCTACATCTTTGCTTGTTATAGCTCCAAATAATTTTCCATTATCTCCAGACTTACCTTCGATTTTTATTACTTTATCTTTTAAATCAGCAGCTAAAGCCTGAGCAGCTTCTAATTCAGCTAATTTTTGTCTTCTTTCATTTTCTTTTTTATTATTTAATATGTGAAGATTGTTATCTGTAGCTTCTTGAGCTAATTTTTTTGGAAATAAAAAGTTTCTTGCATATCCATCTGATGCATTTATAACATCACCTTTTTTACCTAATTTTTTAACATCTTGAAGTAATATTACTTTCATTTTATTCACCTTCCCTTGAGTTTTTTACAATAGCTTCTTTAATTTTTTCTATAGCCTCTTCAACGGTAGTATTCTTAAGTTTAGCACCAGCCATAGTCATATGACCACCTCCGCCTAACTCTTCAAGCACTACCTGAACATTAATATCACCTAAAGATCTTGCACTTATGGCAACATCTTCTCCTAATTTTATTAAAACAAATGAAGCTTGTATTCCAGTAATATTTAAAAGCTCATCTGCAGCCTGAG
This sequence comes from Clostridium sp. LIBA-8841, assembly GCF_057782475.1. Taxonomy (NCBI): domain Bacteria; kingdom Bacillati; phylum Bacillota; class Clostridia; order Eubacteriales; family Clostridiaceae; genus Clostridium; species Clostridium sp. LIBA-8841. The sequence continues at coordinate 3,830,721 of NZ_CM173488.1, forward strand.
CAGCTACAACAGTATCTGTAATATTATCTGGACAAGTTGCTATTGCTATTTTATTTTCTACCTTTGCAGATTTTATTATTTCTGCTTTTGCTAGATAATTTTCTAAATTGTTACTAAATATCTTTTTAATCTCTACTGTGTCAGCACCTAATCTTCTTAAGAATGAAGCTGCTTCAAAAGTTCTTACTCCTGTTTTAAAAGAGAAATTCTTAGTATCTATATATATTCCAGCTAAAAGACCTTCTGCTTCAATTCTATTTAATTTAGGTTTTTCTAGCATATATTGAACCATTTCAGTAACAAGTTCTGATGTAGATGAAGCATATACCTCAATATAATTTAATAATGCACCTTTAATATCCTCTGGACTTCTTCTATGATGGTCTATTACAACTACTCTCTCAATAAGTTCTGTGAGCTCTCTGTCCAATACATAGTTTGCACTATTAACATCTAATATTATTAGTAAAGTATTGTCATCTATATTCTTTTTTGCTTCTTCAGTAGATATAAATAGTTTACTATATTCTTCTTTTTCTTTAACCTTTTCTAAGAAAAATTCTATAGCATTAGTATCTTTTTCTAATACTATATTAACATTTTTTCCTAACTTCTTCACTACTGATGCTAAACCAAATGAAGCACCAAAACAATCCATATCAGGATTCTTATGTCCCATTATATAAACAGTACTACTTTCATAAACAAGTTCTTTTAATACATGAGCTACAACTCTAGCCTTAACTCTTGTTCTCTTTTCAAGCTCTTTAGCATTTCCACCAAAAAACTCAATCTTTTTACCTGATTTAATAACTGCTTGATCTCCACCTCTTCCTAAGGCTAGTTCTTTAGCTTTTGTAGCATCATCTTGGTTTTGCGCTGGAGTTTCTCCACCTCTACCAACACCAATACTTAATGTGACTTCTATTTCATTTCCTAAGTTAATTTCTCTTATAGTATCTAGTATATCAAACTTTTTAGAAATTTCCTTACCAATAATAGAATCATCTACAGATAAAATATATTTACTGCTGTCATATTTTTTTATCATAGCATTTAATGAATTTCCATAGTTATTTATGGTTCTTTCTATCTCTGCTATAAGTAGTGGTTTTTTATCATCATCTATTGTTTTTAAGACCTCGCTAAAGTTATCAACTTCTAAAAGCATTATACTTTCTTTAGTAGCCTTCCTTAGATAAGTAACATCATTAAAGAAAACTAAAAAGAATTTATCTCCTGATTCATCTAATTTTAAACTTTCACTGTAGACTTCGTAAATATTACTCTTTATTTTGATATTTTGAGAATTTTCTTTTCCTGTTCTAATTACCTTATCTAAAGCAATTCCTTTTATAACAGATACTAAATTCGACTCTAATAAATCATCATTATTTATAAGTTTGCTAAACTTGTGATTATACCATATTATTTCCCCAGTAGAATTTAATATGGTTAAAGGAAAAATCAAATTAAAAATATTATCTTTAACTTTTCCATCCACATCTCTATATAGTTTATCTATCTTTTCCTCTTCATCTTTTTCTTCTCTTAGGAAATTAGAAATTTTATAAATTAAATAAACTATGTATATAAAAGATATTAACAAAGCTACAATTTTTAAATTTAAATTCCAGAATACTAAGCACATTAAAACTACAAACGCAAAGTACGCTAAAAATTTATTATAATCTTCCAATATTGATTTCATTTTAACAGCCCCTTACTAAATATAATCATTAGTTATTGCAATTTCTTTTTTAGTTTCTCCTTAATGTAACTTCCTAAACTATTTGGATCTACACCTCTTATGTCGACTAAAACATCAATTATTCCTAATAAAGCGAATAATGTTGGCATTGAAGTAACTAATAATATACTCATAAAAACTATTAAAACATTATTAAATTTTAATTTATATTTTAATAAATTTGAAATTACAGCTAATCCTTGAACAAGAAGCATCATAAATAATAAATTAAGAGTAACTAAGTATATTCCTTTATTACTTATTACACCTTTACTTACTAAGTATATAATTATCATATTTATTAAAACAACAACTGCAATAAGCAGTGGATTAAAGAACCATTTTGAAAATGGTGGTAGACTATTTAACTTAAATCCTAAACTATTGATAATTGCCTTACCAACAACGTAACTTAAAAATGCTCTTAATATTATAAGTGTTACTACAGCTATAGGAAGCATAGTAATTATAAAATTAGCATCTACAGATTTCATAAATTCTATCATTTGTGCATTAGCTGGTGTAGTACCTACCATCTGTTCACTCATCTTAGCAGCTTCATTAAATACCTTTGCTAATTCATTTACGAACTGATTAAAAGTAACTCCTGTAAAAACAGAAAACATTAATCCTATTTCTACTATTACACCAACTGTATTAGCAAAAATTAAATAAACAAAGGATTTTACTCCAGAAAACTTCTTCTTAACACAGTTTCCTAAAACTAACCCTATAATTCCATTTGTTATTATCGATTGAACTCCATATATTGGCCCCATAAAAAATCCAATTAAAACTCCACTAATAATAACAGAACAAATAGAGGTTTTAAGATTATACTTTAAATATAGTAAAGCTATAGGAATTGGAACTGCAAAGGCTATTATTTGACCTATGCCTGGCAAACTAGTAAGCATCATTAACACAAATGTTATTGCTGACATAATTCCAGCTTCCACTATAGATTTACTCCTAAACTTTTGTTCCATATGTTCCTCCAAATAGATTATCTTCTTTCTTTTAAGTGGTTAAATAATTTAGTTAAATTACCTCCTTGTTTCTCTAGATTATCTTCTTCAACTATACCAATTTTTAAACTTTTTTTCATTGTCTCATCTACTTCTATTGCAGAATGACCTAATTTATCTGCCAAAATGTATAGTAAAATCATTAGAGATGCTATGCAATTTACTATAGCATCCTTTGCTACATTACTTCCCTTTGTTAAAAGAGTAAATAACTCTCCTAATATACAGATAATTTGAGCTTTTATCTCTTCAATAACCTTTATATCTCCCATAATATTAAAATTATCTTTCTTCATAGTCCCCTCCCAATTATACCCTTTATTATATACCTTTATTTTATTTATTTTTATAGTCTTATGCAATAAAATGAGACTTGATTCAAAGGAGCCTTTGGCGAACTGTGAATCTTAGTCGAATTTATCTAGGAATTTATCAATTCTTAGTGATAGAAGCTAGAACTTTAGAATTGGTTAATTATCAGATAAAATGAATCTTAGTCGAATTTACCCTAGGAGCATAGCAATTCTTAGCGACAGCTTTAGGCTGGAACTTTAGAATTGATAGCTATTAGGCAAAGTGAGACTTGATTCAGAGATTATTTTAGCTAACTCTGAGTTTTAGCAGAATTTATATTAAAGTGTACACTTCAATACGGAAACTTGTACACTTTAATATACTTACCACATTAAACAAAAAAAATTTTAATTTATATAATAAAAAAAGTTTAATAAGGTGTTTCAATCAATCTATATAATACAAGTTTAATTATATAATAAAAAAACCCCTGAAAATATCAGGGGTTTTGTAACCATTACTCAGTTGTGAATGGTAATAATGCGATATTTCTTGATCTCTTGATAGCATCTGTTAATTGTCTTTGATGCTTAGCACAAGTTCCAGAAATTCTTCTTGGTAATATTTTACCTCTTTCTGTGATGTATTTCTTTAATTTAGATACATCTTTGTAATCTATTGATTCAGCTTTATCAACGCAGAATATGCAAACTTTTTTTCTTGCTCTTCTGAATTTTCCGCCTCTTTTTACGTTGTTATTCATCACTATTTCCCTCCTTACCTAAAATCTGAATTAGAATGGAATATCTCCATCATCAATTGGTGTCATGTCATCATTACTATTGAATGATGAATCACTAAATGAATTGTCTGGCATACCGAAAGAACCACCGAAATCATTTCCTTGGTTAAAACCTGAGTTTCCTCTTGCTCCACCATTTCCTGAGTCGATGAAATCAAAACCTTCAACAACTACGTCAGTAGTATATCTTCTAGTTCCGTCTTGAGCTTCATAGCTACCAGTTCTGATATTTCCTGAGATAGCCAATTGTCTACCTTTAGTTATATACTGAGCTATGGTCTCACCAGTTTTTCCAAAAGCGATGCAACTAATAAAATCAGCCTCATCTTTTTTGAATTGTCTATTTACAGCTAGTGTAAATCTTGCAACTGCCGTACCACTACCTGCAGCAAATCTAAGCTCTGGATCTTTAGTAAGTCTACCAATTAAAACTACTTTATTCATTTACGATCACCTCTTATTGCTCTTCTTTAACGATGATGTTTCTGATTATTCCGTCAGTTATTCCGAATATTCTGTCTAACTCTTTTGGTAATTCTGGGTTAGCAGTGAAGTTTATTAAAGTATAGTAACCTTCGTTAACTTTAGCGATTTCGTAAGCTAATTTTCTCTTACCCCAGAAATCAACGTTGTCAACTGTACCATTTCCGTTTTCTATAACACCCTTGAATTTTTCGATTAAAGCTTTAACTGCTTCCTCGTCTAATGATGGGTGAGCTACGAATATAGTTTCATATTTTCTCATCATTTACACCTCCTCCCTCTGGACTATGGCTATGCTCTAGCATAGCAGGGATTACAATTAAATATTCTAACATTAAAAGAGGGTTATTGCAACCCTCTTTATTAATGTAAACATAACTTTTTGAAAATTATTTTTTTAATTTTTTATTCAGTAATTTCTTCCTCTGGGGCATTAGATTTTATAACCTTTTTAACCCCTTTTTGGAATTTAGACCTAGGAAGCATTACGATTCTTGCACACCCTAAACATTTTATCTTGACATCTGCACCAATTCTTATAACTTCCCATTCATCACTGCCACATGGATGAACTTTTCTCATTTTAACTATATCACCTAGATAAAATTTGTTAATCATAATAAATTACTCCCCCTTTAAATTAATCCTTTATTATTTCAGTCTTTGGATATGGTATTTCTATACCTTGTTTATCCAATTCCATTTTAATACGCTTTCTTAACTCTATTTCAGCTCCCCATTGTTCCATTGGTTTAGTTTTACCATATATTCTAATATTTACACTAGAATTATTTAAAGCTGTAACTCCATAAACCTTTAAAGGCTCTGTTATGTTCATATTTTCTTTGTTGTATGTATTACAAACATCATTTATTACTTTTATAGCATTATCTATGTCTTCCTCATAAGCTATTCCAATATCTACTTGTACTCTCATACTACCCTTACAATCGTTAGTTACTATTCTAATCATTCCATTAGGTATAATATGAAGAGAACCATCAAAATCTCTAAGTTCTGTTGTTCTAAGCCCTATAGTTTCAACAACCCCACTTACACCTTCAATAGTTACATAGTCGCCCACATTATACTGATCATCGAAAAGTATAAAAACTCCATTTATTACATCTTTGACAAAACTTTGTGCTCCTAAACCTACTGCAACACCTCCAACAGATGCAAAGGCCCAAGATATATTTCCGAATATACTTGATAGCATTGTTGTTATGCCTATAAAATATACAGAATATCTTACTATACTTTTTAATAAAGTTCCTATAGTATTTGCTTTTCTAGCATCTATAGAAAATTTAAAATTTGTATCAATTTGCTTTTTAACAGCTTTATTTATTATTCTATCTCCTATTTTAATAGTAACTCCCATTAATATAACTATAACAACTATAGTTATAAATTTCTTTAATAAGAAATCAATTGTTGATAAAGGTATTTTCATTGCTCCAAACTTAATGTAATCAAATTCAAAATTAATTCCTAAAACGCTATCTAATAACATTAAACCCCTCCCTTATAACTTCACTATAATATACTTTTTATTTAATTCTATTTTGAACTATTGTTGATTTTTAGCTAAATCTGAAGTGCTAACTAAAAATTAATATCCACTTAAAAATATGGGCTTTATTTATATATTTCAAAGCCTTTGCTTGTTATGGAATATATATTTTTAAATTTAATCTCTAAACCTTCTATCATCTCTAATTGATCTTTATTAAAAGCTGAACTTATTCCACAGCTTTTTGTTATGTATGTTGGCGTAGGCATTATTATAAATGATATACCATTTTCTTTAAGTATTCTTTCACCTTCCATAGCCTCATGTGTATTATTAAAAACCATTATAAAATCTTTCATACTAAAAAAACTTCCTTTCTTAAAATCTATAACGTTATTAGTATATATTATAAGTATATATCATAAAAGTTAACACTTTTAAAATAATGATGAAAGGTTTCTCATTTTGAACTATAATATAATTATGTAAATTTATAAAAACAACTATAAAAGGAGTTTGAGTATGTCTTTTTTCTATTTAAAGGCTATTTTATCTGGAGTTATAACAGGCCTTTTAGTTTCAATACCCCTTGGCCCAGCTGCAATAGAAGCTGCAACACAATCTCTAGATAAAGGTTTTAAAAAAGGCTTTGAAGTTTCCTTAGGTGCAATAGCAGCCGACTATTTGTATATAATATTAATAAACTTCGGAGTAGCTCAATTATTAAATTTAAATAGGTATGTAGAATGTGCTTTTTGGATTATTTCAGGATTAGTTCTTATAATAGTAAATTTAGTCTTTAAAGCTTCTCAAAAAAGTTTAGATGAGAAATGTGTTAAAACTATAGAAAGTCATAAAACTGGTAGCGGCTTTATAAATGGTTTTTTAATAACCTTTGTAAACCCTATGACTTTATCAGTTTGGATGGCAGTAAGTGCAGGAATAATGAGTATATGGAAAATTTCAGGTAGACATTTCTTCTCAGTAGCTATAAGTGCAATGTTCATTACTACTTTAGGGTGGTTTATATTATTAAATTTTATGGCTGCCAAAGGTGGAGGTTTAGTAAAGAAAGAGCTTACGGGTAAAGCTCATACTGGAGTAAAGTATTTTATGGTTTTACTTGGATTAGGTTTTACCATATACGGAATATTTAAAATTTTCATGTGAGGTTTTTATTTATGAATAGAATATATTTTGATAATGCAGCCACTACTTTTCCTAAACCAGACTCTGTAATAAAGGCAATGGTTGATTATATGAATTTTGAAGGAGGAAGTGCAAATAGAGGTTCATCATCTACAGCATTACAAAGTAGTAGAGCTGTTTATGAATGCAGATATGAATTAGCCAAATTTTTTAATTTTCCCAAAAGTGAAAATGTTATTTTTACAAATAACATTACAACATCATTAAATATGTTACTTTTAGGAATAATTAAATCTGGCTGGCATATAATTACTACATCTATGGAACATAATTCTGTACTAAGACCACTAGTAAAAATTAGTGAAGAAGTCCCTAATGTAGAACTAGATATTGTTCAATGCAATGAAGAAGGTCTTTTATCAATTGAAAAAATCAAAGAAAAAATAAAGGATAATACAAAACTTATAATTTTATCTCACGCTTCTAATTTAGTAGGAACAATACAACCAATTGAAGAAATAGGTGAAATCTGTAAGAAGAAGAATATTTTCTTTATTTTAGATTCAGCTCAAACAGCAGGGGTTATTCCTATTGATATGACCAAACTAAACTTAAATGCATTAACTTTTACAGGACATAAATCTCTTTTAGGTCCTCAAGGAATTGGTGGTTTTATTATAGATGATAACTTAAATTCTATTTGTAAAAATATTTTTTCTGGAGGAACAGGAAGTAATTCTTCTCTAGTAGAACACCCTCAAGAATTACCTGATAAATTCGAGTATGGAACTTTAAATACTCCTGGAATAATAGGTCTTTTAGAAGGTGTTAGGTTCATAGAAAAAGAAGGCATTGAAAACATAAAATTAAAAGAAGAAATGTTATGTCAAAAAGCTATGGATTTATTATCTGAAATTCCTGAAGTTAAACTTTATGGTCCTATAGATGCAAAAAAGAAAACTTCAACAATATCTTTTAATATAGAAGGTATGGATCCTGAATTCACAGGATTCTTATTAGATAGTGAGTTTAATATAACATGTAGGACAGGAATTCATTGTACTCCTCTTGCTCATAAAACAGTTGGTTCATATCCAACTGGAAGTATAAGAATAAGCTTAGGGTACTTCAATACATTGGAAGAAGTCTATAGATTTGTTGAGGTTATAAAAGAATTAATTTCAAGGAGGTAGACTTCCGACCTATGAAAAATTTAATAATCAAAAGTGAAAAAATAAGTGTGTTTTTTATTTTGTACACACTTATATTTTTTACATTTTTTAACACTTTAAAGTATACATTACCCTTTCTACTAGCATTTATTTTTTCTTTACTATTAAAAACTCCAACTCAATTTTTAATGAAGAAATTTAAGCTTAACGTTGGAGTATCCTCTTTTATAAGTACATTTATTTTTTTCTTTATAATAATAGTGATCTTAACTTTATTTATTACATCTTTAGCATATGAATCATCATCACTAACAAATTATATTCAAGAAATAATATCTACTAACTCAAAAGAATTTCATAGTTACTTTATTTCTATTCAAAATTGGCTTGAAAATAATTTTATTGATAATACTATTCTAAACTTAATAAAAAATTCCTTAATATCTTCTATTAAGGAATTAACAGTATTTATTTTATCTTTTGGCACAGAATTGATTCAAAGAATTTTTCTATTGATAAGCTATTTACCATATACTTTTATGCTTCTTATTTTTACTGTGCTATCAACATATTTTTTATCTAAAGAATTAAATACTTCTAACTTTAACAAAATATTATCCAACTACTTAAATTCTAATTATAGTAAGAGGATTTTAACTATTTTATATGAAATAAAAAAGATGTTTTTAACTTATTGTTTTTCATATTTATTTTTAATTCTTATTTCCTTTATATTAACCTTTTTAGGATTTTCTTTTTTAAAAATTAAGTATGCACTATTACTTAGTGTACTTGCAGCTTTATTAGATTTAATTCCTATACTAGGTATGCCATTAATTTATCTTCCACTTATTTTTATTTCATATAGCTCAGGCAATATTTTTTCAGCTATTTTTTTACTAATATTATATTTATTTATTTTTTTCTTACGCCAATTTTTAGAGCCCAAACTTATGTCATCTACATTAGGAATACATCCTTTATTAACTTTAATATGTATATTTGTAGGACTAGAACTTAACGGCTTTTTAGGAATTGTATTCTTTATTTTCTTCATAATATTTTTCAATATATTTAAAAAAGTTAAGATATTATAAGTATAGACTTTTTAATTTTGGTAATAATTTCAAATAAGGAGGTTGTTATCATGTGTACAAGTTTTTATATAGATTCGTTAGATCCTAAAGCTTCATTTAAAATAAGAGATTATCTTTGTAATGAACTTAATCCAATAATAAAAGAGAATAGACCTATTGTCTTTATCTGTGTCGGATCTGATCGTTCAACAGGAGATGCCCTTGGTCCTTTAATTGGTGAAAAAATTAAATTTTTATCAAAAAATAATATTTTTGTTTATGGAACATTAGAAGAAACTGTTCATGCTAAAAATTTAAAAGAAACCATAAAATTAATAAAATTAAAACATAAAAAACCTTTTATCATAGCTATTGATGCATGTTTAGGGTCAGTTGATAATGTTGGTCATGTACTCATTGAAAAAAGACCCCTTAAGCCAGGAATAGCATTAAATAAAAATTTGCCACCTGTAGGGGATTTAAGTATTCTTGGCATAGTTAATATATCTGGTTCTTTAGAGTTTATGGTATTACAAAATACTAGATTATACACTGTTATGCTTTTAGCTAATGCTATATCTAGTGGAATTCATCATTGCATATTAAAATCAGTAGGATTTAAAAAGGATTTAATAGATTCCACCCTAGAAAATATATTGTAGATGGAATTATTCTAAATTTTTATTCTATTGAAATTAATATATATTTTTAGATATTTTAAATACTTATTAGTAAAATATAATTTTTAAAATGCAAAATGTTTCACGTGAAACATTTTGTTTAATCCATAAAAAATAGGCTATATTAAAGCCAACTAATAAATCTAAAAGTTGTTTTAATATAACCTATTTTTATTTAATGAATATATGACTCTAATTTATTTATTCATTGCAGCATTTAGAACATGTAATTCTTCTTCTGATAAATCATATCTAGATATTCCTTTATCTATTGGCTTAGCATATGTTGTATTATAGTCTCTTCCATATATTCCTGTTAAGATAACTCCATTATTTTCTCCATCTAGTAAGGCAATTGAGAAACTTAAATCACTTCCAACATCTTCGAAAGCTTTATATCTTATAACAGATACTTTTTGAGTACATTTTTCAAGTTGAGATTTTAATATTTTATTTGTTTCTACAGTTTCTTCTGAATCTTTTTTAACTTCTTCCACTTTGTCTAAATAAGAGTTAATAAGTTCCTCTAAATTCTTATTATTAACTCCCCTCATAATTTTTCTAAATTTCTTTTCTACTTTATTTAAACTTCTGAAAGCTACTATTAATAGTATGAATTGGATTAAAACTAATACTATTAATCCTATTGTTATATAAGTTGAATACTGTGTTAGTATATTTAATACATTCTCCATGTAATTTATCATCCCTTCATGTTCTTAAAATGTTTCACGTGAAACATTTTTAAATATTTATAATGTCTAGTATTCTTTGTAGATCTTCTTCTGAATAGTATTCTATTTCTATCTTACCTTTATTCTTATTAGAGTTTAAATTAACCTTAGTTCCAAAATGATCTTGGAGTCTATCTCTAACATCTTTATAGTATGGATTAAGTGGTTTTCTTCTTTCTGATGTTTTTTCTTCAACAACATCATTTAAGATTTTCTTAACTAACTTTTCTGTTTCTCTAACAGAAAGGGAGTTATCAATAATTTTTTGAGCTACTTCATATTGAGCATCATTTTCTAATGGTAGAATAGCTCTTCCATGACCTTCTGATATAACTCCTTCTATTACATAATCCTTAACTCTATCATCTAATTTTAACAATCTCATTGTGTTAGTTATTGTAGTTCTTGATTTACCTATAGTTTTAGAAAGTTCTTCTTGAGTTAAAGCAAACTCTTTTAATAATCTTTCATATGCTAATCCTTCTTCTATAGGATTTAAATCTTCTCTTTGGATATTTTCTATTAAAGATATTTGTAGAAGTTTCTCATCTGAAATATTCATTATTAAAGCAGGTACTTCTATTAATTCCGCTATTTTAGCAGCTCTATATCTTCTTTCCCCTGCAATTATTGAATATCCTTTAGATTCTTTTTTTAAGATTAAAGGTTGAATTATACCATGTTCTTTTATAGATTCAGCTAATTCTTTTAATTTATTATTATCAAAGAATTTTCTAGGCTGTTTCTTATTAGCCTTTATTTCTTTAATCTCAATATTTATTATTCCACTTTTCTCTTCTTTTTCTTCCTTAATATTATTATCTTCTGGTATTAAGGCCCCTAATCCTTTTCCTAACCCAAATTTTTTAGCCATCTATATATTCACTCCCTGTCTTTTTAGGAATTCCTCAGTTAATTTTTCATAAGACTTAGCTCCCCTACATTTTTCATCATATAAACATATTGGTAATCCAAAACTTGGAGCTTCAGCTAACCTAACATTTCTAGGAATAGTTGTTTCATATAATCTATCTTTGAAGTATTCTTTTACTTCTTTATAAACCTCTGTACTTAAGTTAGTTCTTGAATCATACATAGTCATTACTACACCTTCAATATCAAGATCTTTATTTAGAGATTTCTTAACTAAATTTATTGTATTTATTAATTGTCCTACCCCTTCTAAAGCATAATATTCAGCTTGTATTGGTATTAAAACACTATGAGACGCAACTAAAGCATTAATAGTTAGAACCCCTAAAGATGGAGGACAGTCAATAAATATGTAATCAAATTTATCTTTAATATTATTTATTTGATTTACAAGTATATGTTCTCTATCTTCCCTACCTATTATTTCTACTTCGGCACCTGCTAATTCCATTGTTGCTGGAACAACATAAAGATTTTCAACTAATTCACTTTTCATCATTATTGACTCTATATCTTCATCTGCAGTTAATAAATCATATATAGACTTGTCCAATTTTCTTTTATCTATACCTAATCCACTTGTTGTATTTCCTTGTGGATCTATATCTATTGCTAGAACTTTAAATCCTTGCATTGCTAGGTAAGAACATATATTTATATTTGTTGTTGTTTTTCCAACTCCACCTTTTTGATTAAAAACACAAATAGTTTTCATTAAACTTATCCAAGAATATCTTATTCTTGAACATCCACCTCCCTTCTAACACATCTATTTTATTATATATTTTTACATTACATAATAAAAGATACTTATTGGTTATTTCTGATTAAAAAATTAAAAAATTAAAAAATAGGAATGTTTCACGTGAAACATTCCTATTTTTTATCCTTTGGTATATTAATTGTTATTTGAACATATTCCCCACAATCTTTTGATTTATATTCTGCTGGAATTTTAAACTTATCAAAAACTTGTTTTATAGAATTAACATATATTTTTGTTGGAAAAACACCTAATATTTTTTTCTTTCCTTTTGAGTTTAATTCTTCTCCTGCAAGTTTTAAAAGTTCCTTATTAATAAGTTCTTCTGTACCTTTAACATTTAATCCTTTTTTTACAACAGCTTTTATAACTTTTAATTGAAGTTTTTCTTCTGGTAAAGTTAACAAAGCTCTTGCATGCCTTTCAGTTAAATTATTTTGTAAGCATATTTCTCTTACTTTATTACTTAATTTTAATAATCTTAATTTATTAGCTATAGTAGATTGTTTTTTTCCCATTCTATTAGCTAATTGCTCTTGAGTAAAATTATGATCTAGTATTAAGTTATAGTAAGCTTCTGCTTCCTCTATAAAATTTAAATCCTCTCTTTGAAGATTTTCAAGTAAGGCAATTTCAGCAGATTCTTTCTCTGTTATATCTACTACAGTACATGGAACTGTATCTAATTGAGCTAACTTAGCAGCTCTTAATCTTCTTTCTCCAGCAACTAATTCATATATATCTCCAATTTTTCTAACTGTTAAAGGTTGAATAATTCCATGATTAATTATTGAATTAGCTAATTCAGCTAATGCCTCTTCATCAAAATATTTTCTTGGTTGATAGATATTAGGCACTATATCTTCAACATTTATATGTATTATCTCTCTCCCCATTTCTTACTCCTATCCCATTTATGTATATTTAAACAATAAAAATTTAAATTAAGCTATTTTTAGTTAAATTCTCATTTAAGAAAAGATCTAAGTTAAACTTCAACTCATTTATTAAAATTTTAAAGTTTACAGAGACCTTTACTTTTTTTATTTTTCTATTGTTTTATTTGGTATTGATTTTTTTAGATAGAGCTGTAAGACCATCTTAATAAGAACTAGTATATGATATTATTTTAGTAAGCTCCTTGGCTTCACTCAAATGTGTAAGTTCAAATTTCAAAATTAAAATTTTCATTTTTACTTAAAATTAAGCTAAGTCTACAGCTCCATCAAAAATCAACATTTACTTTAAAACATAGTCTTTTATTTTAATGGTTTTTTAGTTACGTTACCTGCTTTTCTAGGGAAAGTTTTTGGTGTGCTTTTTATTTTATTTACTATTACTAAGTTATGGTTTAAATCTGTTCCCTCGATTTCAACTTCAGTTATTCCTTCAAGCTTACCGCCTAAAGTTCCAATAGCATTTTTTGAATCATTTAACTCCTCTGTTATATTTGGTCCTTTTAAAGCTATAAAGTTTCCATTTACCTTTACATATGGCATACAAAATTCACTTAGTACACACATATTAGCAACAGCTCTTGATGTGGCAATATCAAAATTTTCTCTTAGCTCTTTTTTTCTAGCACCATCTTCAGCTCTAGAATGTATAGTCTCAACATTTTTTAAACCTAATTTATTCACAACTTCATTTAAGAAGTTTATTCTCTTATTTAATGAGTCTAGTAGGGTAACATTTACATCATCCCTCATAATAGCTATAGGTAATCCTGGGAATCCAGCACCTGTTCCAACATCTATTACTGTTTTAGCTTTTTTAAATTCATCTGCTTTGAAAGCTTTTATACAATCTATAAAATGTTTCTTTACTATTTCTTCATCCTCTGTTATTGCTGTTAGATTTATTTTTTCATTCCATTCTTTTAATAAATCTTTATAAAGCATAAATTTTTGATACTTGTCTTCATTAAATTCCATTCCAACACTATCACAAGCTTTTTTCATTAAATCAAAATATTGCATTCTTAATCCTCCAAAACCTTAAGAGTATAAATAATTTATTTTAATAATATTTTCTACTAAAAAACTAAAGTTATCCACATGTGGATAACTTTTTAAAAGTAGTATTACAGCACCGTTTATAAGTTTTACATAAGACTTATCCACAGGTGCTGTTGAAAACTTCTTAATAACTTTTAATTTTCATTATTTTTCCCAGTTTTTCTGTAATGCTCTAAGAATATTAACAGAACTGATATATCAGCCGGGGATACCCCTGATATTCTTGAAGCTTGACCTATATTTAAAGGTCTAATTTTATTTAACTTTTGAATAGCTTCAATTCTTAAACTATTAACATCATTGTAGTCTAAATCTTCTGGAAGAACTTTTTTCTCAAATTTCTTAAATTGAGCTACTTGTTCTAATTGAGTTTGTATATATCCTTCGTATCTAGCCATTACGTTTATCTGATCTCCAATATCCTTTGGTAAATCAGGTCTTTCAGGATCTAAACATGCTAATGAGAAGTAGTCTAACTCTGGTCTTTTTATAAGTTCATACATTCTTATTGGTTTTTTAAGTTCTGTTGAACCTAACTCAACTATTTTCTCATTATTTTCTGTTTTATTAGTTATTTGAAGTTCTTTAAGTCTTTCAAGCTCACTTTCTAAGTTTTGCTTTCTTTCTTGGAATTTATTCCATCTCTCTTCTGTAACTAATCCTACATTATGTCCAATTTCAGTTAATCTGAAATCAGCATTATCCTGTCTTAATATTAGTCTATATTCAGCTCTTGATGTCATCATTCTATAAGGCTCATTAGTACCTTTAGTGATTAAATCATCAATTAAAACTCCTATATATCCATCTGATCTTGTAAGTATCATAGGGTCTTTTCCTTGAACTTTTAAAGCTGCATTTATACCTGCAACTATCCCCTGTGAACCAGCTTCCTCATATCCTGAACTACCATTAATTTGTCCAGCACTAAAGAATCCATCTATATTTTTGAATTCTAATGAAGCTTTTAATTGTGTTGGATCAATACAATCATATTCAATTGCATATGCAGTTCTCATAACCTCAGCATTTTCAAGCCCTGGAACTGTCTTTATCATTTGAAGTTGAACATCCTCTGGAAGAGATGATGACATTCCTCCAACATACATTTCTTCAGTATCGTCACCTTCTGGTTCTATGAAGATTTGATGTCTTTCTTTATCTTGGAACCTCATTACTTTATCCTCTATAGATGGACAATATCTTGGTCCAACACCTTTTATACTTCCATTATACATAGGAGATCTATGTATATTATCTTGAATTACTTTATGTGTTTCAGCATTAGTATATGTTAACCAACATGAAACTTGATCTCTATCTATATTTTCACTTATAAATGAGAAAGGAACTATTTCCTCATCCCCTGGTTGTTCTATCATCTTAGAGAAATCAACACTTCTCTTATTTATTCTAGCTGGAGTACCAGTTTTAAATCTTCTAAGTTCTATTCCTAAATCTATTAGGGATTTTGAAAGTTCATTAGCATTGCTAAGTCCATTTGGTCCTTGGCTATAGCTTACATCCCCAATTATTATTCTACTTTGTAAGTATGTTCCACTTGTCATTATAACAGCTTTACACTCAAAAAATGCACCATTTTTAGTTAAAACACCTTTAACTTTTCCATCTTCAACTTCTACAGCAACTACTTCTAATTGTCTTAAGTGAAGATTTTCTTGGTTTTCTAAAACCTTTTTCATTCTTTCTTGATATTTCTTTTTATCAGCTTGTGCCCTTAGAGAGTGTACTGCAGGTCCCTTTGATGTATTTAGCATTTTAGATTGGATAAATGTATGGTCTATATTTACTCCCATTTCTCCACCTAAAGCATCAATTTCTCTAACTAGATGACCCTTAGCAGTACCGCCTATATTAGGGTTACATGGCATCATAGCAACAGAGTCTAATGTTAATGTACAAACTAAAGTTTTACATCCCATTCTAGCTGCTGCTAATCCAGCTTCGCAACCTGCATGACCAGCGCCTATAACAACTATATCATAACTTCCTGCATTATATCTCATATTTCATCATTCTCCTATTTTCCACAACAAAATTCTGCAAATATTTTGTTTATTAAGTCTTCTTCTAATTCTGCTCCAGTTATTTCTCCTAAAGCTCTTAAAGCAGATGTTACATAAATTGATACTAAATCTAAAAACTCATTGTTATTAAGACCGTTTAATGCTCCTTCTAAGTTCTCAGAAGTTCTGTATAATGCTTCCTTATGTCTTGTATTAGTTACCATTAAACTTTCAGCATCAATTGATCCATTAAAGAATAAATCTTTTATTTTACTCTTTAAATCATTTATTCCGAAACCAGTTTTTGCAGATAATTCTATCTTATTTTCTAAGTTATCCACAAGTTCTGAGGATAACTTTCTATCTAAGTCAACTTTATTTAAAAGTACTATGTATTTTCTGTCTTTAATGTATTCAATGATTTCTTTATCTTCAGCATCTAATTCTCTACTTGTATCTAGCATTAAGATAACTAAATCAGCCTCATTGATTTTTTCCTTAGACTTTTCCACACCTATTTTTTCTACAACATCCTCAGTCTCTCTGATTCCAGCTGTATCAACTAATCTAACTGGTATTCCATCTAAGTTTATGTATTCTTCTATTACATCCCTTGTTGTTCCTGCTATGTCAGTTACAATTGCTCTTTTTTCGTTTAATAGGGCATTTAGAAGTGATGATTTACCTACGTTAGGTTTTCCTACTATAACCATACTTAAACCATCTCTAATAAGCTTACCTTCATCAGCAGTGTTTATTAAGTCATTTACTTTATCTTTAAGACTTATAACATCATCTTTTACCTTAACAGGTATAGTTTCATCTGGTTCTTCATCGTCCTCTGTAAAATCAACAGCATATTCAATTAGAGCTAATATATCTAAAGCTTCTTTTCTAAGATTGTTTATTTCCATAGAAAGTCTTCCTTGGCTTTGAGTCATAGCTGATTTCATTGAAAGTTCTGTTTTAGCAGTTATTATATCCATAACAGCTTCTGCTTGACTTAAATCTATTCTACCATTTAAGAAAGCTCTTTTTGTAAACTCACCTGGTTCAGCAAGTCTAGCTCCTGCCTTTATTACGTTTTGTAAAACTTTATTAGTAGCCACAACACCGCCATGACAGTTTATTTCTACTGTATCTTCGGCTGTGAAGCTTCTAGGACCTTTCATAAAACTAACTATAACTTCATCTATAATTTCGTTATTTTCATCTATCATGTGACCATATCTCATTGTATATGGTTTTATATCTAATAAATCTTTTCCGTTTTTTCCTCTGAATATTTTATTTACAATCTCAAGAGCTTTATTTCCTGATACTCTAATTATAGCTATTCCACCTTCTCCTAATGCTGTAGCTATAGCAGCAATAGTATCGAATTCTTTCATAAGCTCCTCCTTTATAATTACATTCTCAAATTTGAACTAATATTGATTTTACCCAACAAAATAGAATAAGTCAAAATTTTAAATCATATTATTTGTGGCAAAAAATTATCTTTTTACTAAATCATTTAATAGATTACTTACTTAAAAATACTATCCAATAAATCCAATGCTATACTTAATAAAAAAATAAGATGAAAATAATATATTTCCACCTCATTTTTTAAAATTATCAATATTTTAACCCATTGATATAGCTATGTTTTTAATATTACTCACAAGTTATCCACAAGTTATCCATAGGTTATTGTGGATAAAAAAAAGAAAGCTTTAAGCTTTCTTTTTTATTTCTTTAATTCTACTACAACTCTTCTGTAAGGTTCTTCACCTTCACTAAAAGTTTTAACAAAATCATTATTCTGTAACTCTGAATGAATAACTCTTCTTTCATAAGGATTCATAGGTTCAAGCTTTAAGTTTTTTCCTGACTTTCTAACCTTATAAGCTATTTTATTAGCTAATCGCTTAAGAGTTTCTTCTCTTTTTTGTCTATAATTTTCAGTGTCTAAAACCACTCTTTTATATTTATCTTCTTTAGACTTATTAACAACCAAACTAGTTAAATATTGAAGTGAATCTAAGGTTTCCCCCCTATATCCTATAATGCTTCCCATCTTAGGGCCTGTAATATTTATCTTAACAGTATCATTACTTTCTTCAATATTAATTTCAGCTTTTACATTCATCTTTTCAAGAACTTCACTTAAAAACTTCTTAGTTTCTAAGATTCTATCTCTTTTCATTGTAACTGAAATCTTAGCAGGCTTAGTACCGATTAGATTAAAGAAACCTTTACTTCCTCCATCTATAACAGTAACCTCTACTTTATCTTCTGTAGTGCCCAACTGTCTTAATGCACTCTTTAAGGCCTCTTCAACAGTCTTACCAGTAATCTCAATTGTCTTCATACCCTTGTTTCACCACCTTAGAAAAATAAAATAAAATCTAATTACTTGCCATCTTTAGCTTCAGCGTTTAATTTTTCTCTTTTTTTCTTAGGTATAACAACTATAAAATATGTTTGGGCTATTTGAATTAAGTTACCTATTACCCAATATAATACTAGCATTGAAGGGAAATTGATTGACATTACCCCCATCATACCAGCCATTACAATGTTCATAGTAGTCATATTCATTCCACCTGTTGGAGCAGCTCCACCTGGGGTTTGAGTTGACTTTATCATTAATAATGATGATAAGTAAGTTGTAGCTGCTGATAATATTGGTAATATAAATGTTTTATCTGGTGCCCATAGATCCTTAAGCCATAAGAATGATATACCTTTTAACTCTGTTAATCCATAGAATACATAGTATAATGCGAATAATATTGGCATTTGTATTAATAGAGGTAAACAACCACTCATTGGATTTACGTTATTATCTTTGTAAAGCTTCATCATTTCTTGTTGAGCTTTTTCTGGATTATTCTTATATTTCTTTTGTAATTTAGATATTTCTGGTTGTATTTCTTGCATCTTTTGTTGTGATTTAGTTTGCTTTATATTTAATGGTAATACTATTAATCTTACTAATAAAGTTAATAAGAAAATTGCCATTACATATCCCGCACCTTCACTGAATATTCCTAATGAAGCAACAAAGCTGTGAATAGCTTGGAATATAATAGTGAATAAATCAGTTATCGGCTTTAAAATTGTCTGCAATATGTTACCCTCCTATATTTAAACCGTCTATATTTATTTGACAGGATCATATCCACCTTTACAAAGTGGATTACACCTTAATATTCTTCCTATACTCATAAATCCCCCTCTAATAGCACCATACTTTTGTATTGCTTCTAGTGCATATTGAGAACATGTTGGATAAAATCTACAACAAGGTCTCTTTAAAGGTGAAATATATTTTCTATAGAATTTAATCATTACTATGAACAATTTTTTCATTATCACGTAGACCCGCCTTCTTTATTAAATTATTCATGGCTTTTCCTACTTGCTTAAAATCTTTACCGTTTATAGCAACTCTAGCAATAAATACAAAGTCATAGCCTTCTTTAAGCTCACTAGAATTAAGTCTGTAATTTTCAAGTACAAGTCTTTTAACTCTACTTCTAATTACACTTTTTCCAACCTTTTTGCTAACTGAAACTCCTACCTTATTGAAACGTTCTCCATCCTTCGTAACATTTTTTCTGTTAGGAAAAACATAAAGAACTAGTAGATCATTAGCATAAGATTTTCCTCTTCTATAAACTGTTCTAAACTCATTGTTCTTTCTTAAACTTAGTAACATTTAAATTTGCTCTCCTTTTTTCTGCTTTTTGGTGCAGAAAAAGGCCACAAAATGCGGCCCTTATGCTGTTAATCTTTTTCTACCTTTTTGTCTTCTTCTCTTTAAAACATTTCTTCCAGATTTAGTTTTCATTCTCTTTCTGAAACCATGCTCTTTGCTTCTTTGTCTCTTTTTAGGTTGATATGTCATGAACATTTAAATACACCCCCTTCAACCAATATTTTATTCTAGTAAAAAGCTAAAAGCTTTTTTACTTATTTGCTAATTTAGGTTTTACTGTTTAATTATATCTTTCAAGTTGCCCTCTGTCAAGAAAATAACTCACTTAAAGATTTGTTATGTCTACCTTATTTTGCTTGTAAAATATATAAATAGAAAGTCATTACTTCCTTACTTTTAGTTTACTATAAAAACTCTTCTTTAATATACTAAGAAATAGCGTGCTAAAATCTTCTACTATTTTACCCTTAATATACTAATTTAATTACTTGCATCTTCCTCTTTTTAGATAAAGAAATTTATTCTTTATTATTTCCTTCTATAATATTATAGTTAGATAAATAAATTTATTTTTTAATTTAATACCAACTTTATAACTATAGTTATAAAGTTATCCACAAAATAAATAACAATTGTTATTAACTTTTATATTTATATAATTCTCTCCCTCTTTTTCTTATTTAAAACCATAATATCTTACTTTTCAATTCTGTTAAAAGTTTAAATTTCAACAGAGCTTGTACATATGTATTTGCCTAATTCTAAATTCTTATAAGTTTTTCACAAAATAAGTTATCAACAGCTGTTATTTTTGTGGATAACTTATTGAATCCCTCTATTACTTTATGTTATCATATTAATGCATTGTGAATAACTTTATTTCATTTTACAACTTATCCACACTTGTGAATAACCCTGTTGATAACTTGTATATTCTTTATATTCTATTATATTTATATTCTTTATAATTCTGTTATTTCAACAGTTTATTATGTTCTTAATTTTCAACAAGACTTCTTTATACTTCTTGTTGATATATTTTTTTTAATAGAAATTATCCACAATATCAACAGCCTGTTAATAAATTTATTCACACCATGTAAAGCAATAATCTAATATGTTAATTATATGTGCATAACTAAAATTTAAAATCATTTATGATTGGAGGATAGAAG